>CAITIX010000229.1 GCA_903892565.1 uncultured Acidobacteriia bacterium | reverse complement strand
CGCGGTGGTGCAGGCCGAAGACGAACTCGCGGCAGTGGGCATGGTACTGGGCGCGGGATGGGCGGGTGCCCGTTCGGTAACCTCGACGTCCGGCCCCGGCATCAGCCTGATGGCCGAATTCATTGGCCTGGGCTACTACACGGAACTCCCGGGCGTGATCTTCGACGTCCAACGCGTCGGCCCCTCTACGGGACTGCCTACGCGCACCGCGCAAGGCGATATTCTCTCGACGGCGCTGCTCTCGCACGGCGATAAGCGTCACCCGTTGTTGATTCCCGGTTCGCCGGAAGAATGCTTCCAACTCGCGATGGAGGCGTTTGAACTGACCGAACAGTTCCAGACTCCAGTGTTCGTCATGCTGGATCTCGATCTCGGCATGAACAGCTGGATGGCGGATCCGTTCGCCTATCCGACGAAGGATATCCATCGCGGCAAGGTATTGAACGCAGCGGATCTGGAACGCCTGGGCGGCTTCGCCCGTTACAAAGATGTGGACGGCGATGGCGTCGGGTATCGCACGCTGCCGGGCACGGATCATCCGCAAGCGGCATACTTCACACGCGGTAGCGGCCACAACGAAAAGGCGCAATACAGCGAGCGCGAAGACGATTACGTGAACAACGTGGATCGCTTGAAGCGCAAGTTTGAATCGATTCGCAAAGCGGTGCCGAAGCCTGTGGTGGATATCCAAGAGAAGGCCAAGGTCGGCATTATCGCCTACGGCACGTCCGAATACGCCGTACAGGAAAGCCGGGATCAGTTGCGCGCCGAACACGGCGTGGAGACCAGCTACCTGCGCTTGAAAGCGTATCCGTTTACGGACGAAGTGCGCGAATTCATCGCGCGCTACGATCACGTCTACGTCATCGAGCAAAATCGCGACGCGCAGATGCTGGGCCTGATGCGCCTTGATTTTGAAGGCGCTGAAATTTCCAAGCTCAGAAGCATTAAATATTACGGAGGTCTGCCGCTCGATGCGCGCACCCTCACCAATGAATTCATTCGCCAGGAGGGCATGTGAGCACGACTGTTACCCCGCCACCCAAGAAAGTAAATCGCATCGGCCTGGAGGTCTTGAACTATAAAGGTTCCAAGACCACGCTGTGCGCCGGTTGCGGCCACAACGCCATCTCCGAGCGCATTGTGGAATCGTTCTACGATCTGGGCATTCAGCCCTGGAACGTCGCGAAGTTTTCGGGCATTGGATGTTCGTCAAAATCGCCCGCCTACTTCCTGGGCCTTTCGCACGGATTCAATACAGTTCACGGACGTATGCCCGCGGTTGCGACCGGCGCTCTGTTGGCCAACAGCACCATTCTGGGCGTCGGCGTTAGCGGCGATGGCGATACGGCGTCGATTGGTCTCGGCCAGTTCATGCACATGTTGCGCCGTAATCTGCCGTACATTTACATCATCGAAAACAACGGCGTGTATGGTTTGACGAAGGGCCAGTTCTCGGCTACGGCTGATATCGGTTCGACCGCAAAGGGCGGAAGCTCCAACGAATTGCCGCCCTTCGATTGCTGCATGCTGGCGCTGCAATGGGGCGCGACGTTCGTCGCCCGCAGCTTCTCCGGCGACAAAAAGCAACTGCAGGCCCTCCTCAAGGCAGCCATAGCCCATAAGGGACTGGCCGTCATCGACATCGTGTCGCCCTGCGTGACCTTCAACGATCACGAAGGCTCCACCAAGAGCTACACCTACGTGAAGGATCACGAAGAAGCGATCCACGAGTTGGACTTCGTGCCGCACTTCGCGGACATTTCGGTCGAGATTGAAGAAGGCAGCGTGCAGGACGTAAAGATGCACGATGGCTCACACCTGCGCATCAAAAAACTGGAGCGCGACTACAATCCGTCGGATAAGATGGCGGCGCTCAAGGCCATCGACGACGCCAACAATGCCGGCACGGTTCTTACCGGCCTGTTCTACGTCAACACCGAAAAGCCCACGTTTGTGGACACGCTGAACATGGTGGATGTACCACTTTCAACGCTGCCGCAATCGGTGACGCGTCCCGGCAAAGCGGCTCTCGACCAGGTGATGGAAGAGCTTCGCTAACTTCGCGGCAAAAGTATTCGCAGTAACTGGGGGCGGAACAGATGTTCCGCCCTTTTTCTATTTGCTCTGGCCCCCACCCTTATCCTCACGCCACGAACGTGCGAAAATATGTGTGGTCATGCAAGGCTTGGGGAAACTGACGCGCCGGCGTTGGCCGGTGGTGGGAGCGGCTGCACTGGTTGCGGCGAGCGCATATGTGTCTCTCGCGGCACCGGAAGATCCCACGGCGGCTCCTCTCGCCGAATTCAAGGTCGCGATTGCCCAACTGCAAGGGAAGCAAATCGGCAATGGACCTGCTTTATTGCGGCAACTGTCCCCAAAACTTCCACAGCTAGCGGACTATATCGCATGGTTTCTAGCTTCGTCGCAATTTGACGGGGAATCTTATGTAGACGTCCCTACGACGCTGGAGCCCGTCTTCGCGCAGACGCCGCCCTCGCCTCTGATTTGGCGCGCGGCACTGCTTACGGCACGCGCGAATATCCAACTCGGAAGCGCGCACGATGCAGTGGCGATCCTACGCAAATACTACGACAAGCTTCCGCAACCCCAGGGCGATCTCGCGTTGGCCACGGCCTTCGCCGCCGATAGTGATTTGCGGAACGCCGCGGCCTACGATCAACGCGTTTACTACGGCAATCCGCTCGCGACGGAGGCGGCGCAAGCGGAGACGGACCTCGCCAAGCTGCGCGAACAACTTGGCGATCAATATCCACCCGTGTTGGGCAAGACGATGCTTGCGCGCGCCGTAAAACTATTGCAGCTCAACCAGCCGGTGAAAGCTCGGGCCGAACTCGTCGCACTGATCCCGCAGCTTACGGGCGCGGAGCGCGACGTGGCACGCGTGAAGATCGGCGTTGCGGATTACGATCGCAAGCTGAACCTTCCGGCGAAAGCGTACTTGAAGGAGCTCGAACTCCCCGCGGGCGAAGCCGATGCCGAACGCCTACATTATCTATTGCTGCTGGCACGCCGCATGAACGATCGCCCGGCGATGGACGAGATTGCCCAAACGCTGGGCACGCAATATCCCGCGTCGCACTGGCGGATGGAATCGTTGTGGGCGCTCGCAAGTTTGTACCTCACGGAGAATCAGCCCGAACGCTACGAGCCGCTGTATCGAGCCTGCTACGAAAATTTCGCTACGGATGCCCGCGCTTCGGAGTGCCATTGGAAAGTCGCGTGGTCGCATTATCTGCGCCGCGCCGATGACGCGGGCGATTACCTGCGCGCGCAACTGGAGAAGTTTCCGAAATCGGACGACGTTCCGGGTGCACTATATTTTCTGGGGCGCATCGCGGATGCATCGAATGATGCCGAGGCGTCCCGCGTTTACTATAACCAGATCGTCCGCGAGTATCCCAGCCACTATTACACGGCACTAGCGCGCGAACGTCTGGCGTCTGCCGCTCCCATTGCGCGATCCGCCGTGGCGCGCGCAAGTTCGATGGAGCCAACGAATCAGGTTGATGTGAACCAGCCATATGCGAATCAGGCCAACGCGTTTCTCCGCACTGTGGCGTTTCCGCAGACGACACATGCTCCCAATTTCCAGCCGAATGCCGTGGCGAAGAAACGCATCGAACGCGCGCGGATGCTGACCGTTTGCGGACTTGACGATTGGGCCGAGGGCGAACTGCGCTACGCCGCGCAATACGAGGATCAGCCGCAAGCCATCGGACTGGAGCTCGCAACGCAACAAACGCATCGCGAACAGTACGCGCAGGCGCTACGTTACGTAAAGCGCTACACCAGCGAGTATCTACGAATCCCGCTGGACTCTGCGCCCATGAATTTCTGGCAGCTTGCGTTTCCCATTCCGTACCGCTCCGAGTTCGAACGTTCCGCGAAGAAACACAACCTCGACCTTTATCTTTTGACAGCGCTGGCGCGGCAGGAATCGGAGTTCGATCCGAAAGCCGTCAGCCCTTCAAGCGCGCGGGGATTGACGCAACTGCTTCCCACGACGGGTCGCGAATTAGGCCGGCGCTTGCAGATGAAGTCGATCACGACGGCCAGCCTGTTTCAGCCTGCGGTCAATGTCGAGCTTGGCGCTTACTATTTGCGTTCGATTGCCGATTCTTTCGATGGCCGATGGGAAGCGGCGCTGGCCGGTTACAACGCGGGTCCGAACCGCGTGAAGACGTGGCTCACGTGGGCCGAGTTCCGCGAGCCCGCCGAATTCGTGGAAACCATTCCGTATCGCGAGACGCGCAACTATGTGCAGATCGTCCTGAGGAACGCCGATCTGTATCGCCGCATTTATAAGACGGGGCCTTTGAGCGCGTCCGTCGCTTCCACTCCGCGGCCTTAGCCAAATCTTCTAGGAATGATCGTTGAGCATGGCGTCCAGGGCCATCTTGTCGCGCTCGTCTTCGTCCAACGCAATGGCGTAATGCCCGTCCGGCGCTCTCACAATGCGCTGCAGTTCGCCGTAATCCAGCCAGTTCACCGAGCAGTCCTCGCAGGTATCGATGATCACGTTACCCGGTCCGCCGTAAGGGTGCGTATCCATCCGCTTGCGGCAGTTGGGACACGCGGTGGTTCGATCCAGGTCATGCCAGTCTGGCTGTTGTCCCGTGTAGGCCGCCGTCTCGTGACGCGAGCGCAACTCCTCCACAACGCCCATAAAATCGTCCATCGGGATCAGCACGCCGTGGCAGTGATTGCAGTAGATCACGCGTGCGCCCGCGAGAGATGCCGTCACCAATGTTATCGAGCAACGAGGACAGGGCGATTCGGTGGCTTCGCCGAGCACTCTGACGCCGTCGGGATTCGCTTCGGGAAAATGCGTGGCTCCGCAATAATCGCAGACCAGAAAATCTTTGCCCGCCGCCACGTGCATCGCGGCTCCGCATCCTGGACACGTCATGGTTCGGCCTCCCGTAAACTATCGGCGGAAAATCCAATATCCTTGAGAACAGACCATGTCCACGTTCAAAGCAGTTCTCGCCACCAAGAATGAAGAAAAAAATGCAGACGGAAAAACCGTCGTTGCGTTCCACGATTTAGACCTTAGTTCCCTGCCCCCGGGCGAGGTCCTGATCCGCGTGCAGTACTCGAGCCTCAACTATAAGGACGGACTTGCGGTGACCGGCAAGCCCGGCGTAATTCGCAAGTTTCCGATGATCGCCGGGATCGATCTCGCGGGCGTGGTGGAAGAATCGAGCTCGCCGGAATGGAAGAAGGGCGATGTCGCGATCGTCACCGGCAGCGGACTCTCGGAAACCATTTGGGGCGGCTATTCGGAATACGCGCGGCTCGATGCCCGCCTTCTGGTGAAGCTCCCCGAGGGGATGACCGCGCGGCAGGCCATGGGCATCGGCACGGCGGGATTCACCGCGATGCAGTGCCTCATTGCTTTAGAACATCACGGAGTAACGCCGGCATCCGGAGAAGTGGTTGTCACGGGTGCAGCAGGCGGCGTCGGCAGCGTGGCCGTCGCGATTCTCGCAAAGCTAGGTTATCGTGTAATCGCGTCCACAGGACGCGCGGAGCTCGCACCGTATTTGCAATCGCTCGGCGCAGCGGAGGTCATCGACCGCAGTGTCTTGTCTGCTCCCTCAAAACGTCCGATGGATTCTGAACGCTGGGCCGGAGCGATCGACACCGTCGGCAGCGATACGCTAGGCGGCGTGATTCGCGGACTCAAGATCGGTGGAAGCGTCGCGGCTTGTGGAGTCGCGGGCGGCGGCGTGCTCAACACGACTGTGTTTCCGTTCATCCTGCGTGGCGTGAATCTACTCGGGATCAATTCGGTGACCGTAGCGCGCGAGGAGCGCCTGGAGATTTGGAGACGTTTGTCGAGCGACCTGCCGATGGCGAAGCTCGAAAGCATGATCGAGGAAGCTCCGCTGGATCGCGTGTTCGAACTTGGGGCAAAGATCCTGGCGGGCGGGGTGCGCGGGAGAACCGTGATCCGGGTGGCATGATCGCTACGACCACAGAGCTCCTCTCTTGTCATCCTGAGCGAAGTCGAAGGATCTGCTGCTTCTCGGCGTGAAGAATAAAAAGTGCTTACCGCTTGTCCGCGTCGTTGGTTCCTGAGCACCCGAGACGGGCCTTGAATTGATTGAGCTTTGGATTTTTCGGGATGGACAGGTCCTTCCTGATTTCCCACTCCAGCCGCGACAATAGTGCGTCGTGTCGTTCCTGGCTCGTATTAGGGTTGGATACGCCGGTTTCGGTTCGAAAACGATGGAGGGCCTCGAGAACCCCTGGCGATGCGATTAGGTAAACAGTATTGCAGGCGGACGCGAAGCGTCTGTTACCCTTCGGCGATGCGTCTGTTCCGACAATACCGCTCAACGACTGAACGAGCTCTTTGTACAGGTCGAACTTGTATCGCTGCCAGTCGGCGTGTCGCTCTTTCCGCTTTGTCAGATAGAAGCTGATCGCCGGAACGACAATGGCGGCCGAGGCTGTGATCATCGCAACCGTTACTGGGGTGTCCATCAGCCGACCTTCCTCCGCGCCACCGAAATCCGTTGCGTCCCTTTCAGCGCCATCCGCTCCGGCTCAAAGCTAATCCGCAAGCGCGAGCCCGTTGCCTCCGCGTAGCGCTCCAACGTGCGCGTAGAGGGCTTGCTTCCGCCGCCTTCCAGCCGCGCGATCACGGCCTGAGTCGTCTTCATGCGGGTTGCCACTTCCTGTTGCGTCAAGCCCGCTCGAGTGCGCGCCGCGATCATGGCGGAAACCAGGGAGAACTCCTCTCTCAGCGCTTTATACTCGCGCCGGTACTCGGGATCCTTCATCCAGGCTTTGTGCAGATCATCGACACGAATTCGGCTCATGGCTTTAACTTGCCCGTTTTTATAATATTTCATTTTTGCAATGGTGCAGAACGATAGCCGTGATAACCATTCTGCTTGCGCGCGAGGAAACAGCAGATCCCTCGACTCCGCTCGGGATGACAAGGGGCGGGGTTGCGTGAAACGCTAGAAACAGCTGCAAAGTTTGGGTGGGCGTCGAGAAGAGTCTCGACGCGGCACGCAAGAGTGCATGCGCCACACCTGTCCCGATTCGAACATGGTTCCTCCCACCCCACTCCGGTCGCTAACGGCGTTACTATTGACTTGGAGGCCAGTACTCGCATGCTTATTCGGAAACCGTCCGACATTCGTTCGTCGGAAATCACGCCCAAGGATCAATATTTAAACAGGCGCAAATTTCTTGCCGCCACGGGCGCGGCCGTCGGATCTCTCGCGCTCGCGCCGGGGGCCGATGCCGCCAAGCTCAGCAACGTAGTGAAGAGCTCCTATACGGTGAACGAAAAGGTAACCACGCTTGAGGACGCCAGCCACTACAACAACTATTACGAATTTGGCACAGGCAAAGAAGAGCCTGCGCACTACGCAAATACGCTAATCACGTCGCCCTGGAAGGTGCAGGTAGGCGGCATGGTGGCGAAGCCCAAGACCTACGATCTGGACGACCTGATGAAGATCGCGCCCCTCGAAGAGCGCACGTATCGCATGCGCTGCGTAGAGGCGTGGTCCATGGTGATTCCGTGGGATGGCATTCCACTCGCCGCGCTGCTGAAGCAAGTGGAGCCCACGAGCTCCGCGAAGTACGTCGCCTTCACCAGCCTGTTCAACGAAAAGCAAATGCCGCGTGCGAAGTTCGCGGGCATCGAGCTTCCGTATGTGGAAGGCCTGCGTTTGGACGAAGCGATGCATCCGCTGGCGCTGCTTGCCGTCGGCATGTACGGCGAGACGCTACCGAATCAGAACGGCGCGCCGATCCGGCTGGTGACGCCTTGGAAGTACGGTTTCAAAGGGATTAAGTCAATCGTCAAGATCACGCTGACGGACAAAATGCCGCCGACGACCTGGAACATCGCCAACGCCCGCGAATACGGCTTCTATTCGAATGTGAATCCGATGGTGGATCATCCTCGCTGGAGCCAGGCAAGCGAGCGCCGCATCGGTGAGCTCTTCAAAGTGAAGACGCTGATGTTCAACGGCTATGCCGAGCAGGTCTCAAGCCTGTACACCGGCCTGGACCTCAAGAAGAACTACTAAGAAACTGAACTCCTGCGGGACTTTTTAGACACAAAGAGGGCACCGTGTGGAAACAATTCTTCTTTCATCCTTGGACAAAACGAGGACTGTTCGCAGTTTGCCTGATTCCCGCCGCGCTGCTGACATGGCGCGCGTTCAACGGACGCTTGGGCGCGAATCCCGTTGAATTTATCGAGCACTCGACCGGCGATTGGGCCATTCGCTTCTTATTGATCACGCTGGCGGTGACGCCCTTACGCAAGATCATCAGCCTGCCGCAACTGGCGCGTTTTCGAAGGATGCTCGGGCTGTTCGCATTCTTCTACACGTTCGTACACCTGATGATGTACTTGATCTTCGATCAAATGTTCGACCTGGAAGCGATTTTCGGCGATATCGCCAAGCGCCTGTACATCATGGCGGGGATGGCGGGCTTCCTCATGATGTTACCGCTGGCGATTACATCCACTGCG
>CAITIX010000228.1 GCA_903892565.1 uncultured Acidobacteriia bacterium | reverse complement strand
TCCATCTGGAACCAGCACCAGGCGGCTGCCACGAATGCAACAGCTCCCCAGCGTCCACCGCGTTGCCAATAGCTATAGGCCATCAGCGTGATCACCAGGAATAGGCTGGTAAGAGCGTAATACCGGCATTGCCGGCCGTGCAGAATCCAATAAGCGTTACACAGGAGTAGTGCCACGGCAAGCTGCGCCATGAGTGGACTGCCGAAATATCGTCTGACCCATACGTAAAGCAGCAGGACCGTGAGAATCCCCGCCAGTGCAAAGGGGAGGCGCGCGGCAAGCGTCGTCTGCCCCAGGAGCATAAAGCTTGCCGCGGTGACCAGGAACTGCCCCCACGGATGATAGATCCATTCCGTATCCGGCTTGATCATATGCCGGGCGACGTAGTAATCGATCACCGCTTTAGGATCCTTGGTGCGCTGGTCGATGGTCGCCGCATCGTCGATCGAAAGATCATCGACCGAGATGAGGTTGACTCCGTCGTACGTCAACGGCCTGCCAAATTTTAGCAGACGCGTTGCGAGGACCGCTGTGTTGGCTTCGTCCTGCCACAAGTAGGTATTCGTCAGTCCCCAGAGCAAGAGAATGGACGCGAGCACGCCCGCGATGGCCGGAGCCAGATATCGCTCGCCGCGCCAGGTGCCCAGCCTTGCGTAATGGGTTGGGTCAGGGGCTGCGTTAGGGGTTGTTTCTGGGATATCGACCATCGATGAGACAGTCTCATTGGTTTTCTTCTTGCCCGCTCCACTTAGCTTACGATTCACTATTGCAATTCTATCCCACTGACACTTCTGTTGCGAGTTTCGGAGAACTGTGTTTGACGGGTTTGCGGAATCTCGGAGCGTCAGGCCTACGCTACGATTTTGTCTAACGTCACGGCGACGGTGGTGCCGCCATCCATGGTTGGCGTCGCCAGCCGCATGCAGTGTTGGACTTTGATCATGCAGCGTCCTTGGCGCGGCGCACTCAGGTTGATTGTGCCGCTCGGATTTTTCATCACCATACCGCTGTAGCTGACCATGATTTGATCGGCCCCGATGGAATCCACCGAGATGACGTAGTCGCTGCTTTCGATCCCCACGGTGGACGGCGTGAGCCGGAATCCTCGGACAACTTCGAGCTGGCGCGTTTGTGCCTGGGGCTGCTCTTTCGTCCACCCGGTCCAGCCTTGTACCACGATCGTAATCAATGCTCGCTCCCGCATGCGTTGGGCGTCAGTCTAACATATAGCAGTCCACGAACCGCGCTCGTCCTATCACCGCGGGCTCGGCGTCAAAAATGTAGCTCCCGTTTGGTCCCTATGCTATCCTGAAGCCGATTTGAGAATGCTGTTCTTGCGGCCCATTTCTCTCGTATTCGCGTGCCGCTCAGGCGTTCTCCGGAAAGCAGGATGCGCGCTCGTTCGGTAGGTCTCTTATTGCTCCTGGTATTGTCCGGTTGGGGAGCGTTGCGCGCGCAGCGGCCCTTCGATACCTATCGCGGCCAGGAATACGAAAACTTCGCGCTGCCCACCGACTATCAACAGACCGCCGAATGGACTCGTGCGCGCCTGCGCTATCCGTCCCTCATGATGGTGCATCCTCCCGTGCGCGATGGCTACGAGCGATGGACGGTGGATTATCCGCGCTCCGATCGTCACTTGCTGCAAGGTATTCGGCGCCTGACCCGCGTCGACACTCGTTCGGTGGAGCAAGTGGTGGACTTCGATTACAAAGAAGATGAAAACGATGTGTTCAACTGGCCGTCCATGTATGCAGTGGAAGTCGGCTACTGGAACTTGACGGACGCGCAAGCCGCGCAGATGCGCGAGTATCTGCTGCGCGGCGGCTTCTTCATGTGTGACGATTTCCACGGCTCCATCGAGTGGGCCAACTTTGTTGCGACGATGAAACGCGTGTTTCCGGATCGAAACATTGTAGACATCGACAACAAAGATGCCATCTTCCACGTCATATATGACTTGGATGACAAGTATCAGGTTCCGGGCCTGCAGTACGTCTACACGCACTCGCGATTTGAGTACGACGGCTTCGAGGCAAAGTGGCGTGGAATTTATGACGACAAGGGCAGACTGATGGTAGCAATCTGTCATAATATGGATCTCGGTGACGCCTGGGAGCATTCGGATAACCCCGTTTATCCCGAACCGTTTGCGGCGCTCGCGTATCGGATAGCGGTGAACTATTGGGTGTATGATTTAACACATTGATGTAGGTGAGTTGAAAGGCGCTGATTGGGTTCCGAGGGGTCGGCTCGGCGATCCCGGTAGAAAAAAAGGACGCATGTTCGAGTTTCTGTTCAAGTATCCCGCCGCAGTCTTCTCCCGTGGCACCTTGGTGCTACTGGCTGGTTGGCCGCTTTGGTCGCTCGGTCTCGCGATTCTCGCCGCCGCCGCACTCCTTTGGTATTGGGTCCATCGCAATGAAGCCGGGGCCCGCCTTGGCTCCCTCCGTTCCGCCTCGATCTGGCTGCTGCAAACTTTGCTGGCTTCGCTGCTCTTGCTGATGCTTTGGCATCCGGCCTTGAGCGTCGCAACGCTGCGTCCGCAACAGAATATTGTGGCCGTCGTGGTGGACGATTCGGCCAGCATGGCCAAAGCTGATGAAGCTGGCGGAAACACCCGAAGAGCCGCTGCATCCCAGGTCCTTAACTCTGGTTTGCTCAATGCGTTGAAGCAAAAGTTTCAAGTGCGACTTTACCGGATGACGGACCATCTGGATCGCTTCGATAAGCTGGAGCAATTGAATTCGTCCGCTCCTGCGACGCACATCGGTGAAGCGCTCAAACAAGTAGTTGCCGATGCCGCCAGCCTCCCAATTGGCGCGGTGGTTCTGGCGAGCGATGGTGCCGATAACTCCGGTGGCGTCGATCTGGAAACAATGTCCGAATTCCGTCGCCAGCGCATCCCGATTCACACCATCGGGTTCGGGCAGGAAAAGTCGACCAAGGACGTCGAGATCAGTGACGTGCAACTGGCCTCCCGCGCGTTGCCCGATTCACGGCTCGCCGCCCAAGTGAGCTTCCACCAGCAGGGGTTCAAGGCGCAGAAGGCCAAGATCGTGCTGCGCGAGGGCAAGAAGATCCTGGCGCAGAAGGAAGTTGTTTTAAAAGAAGACAGTGTAGAGCAAACTGAAACTGTTCCTTTCAACGCCGGACCCGCCGCAGTGCACGTGATTGAGGCCTCTCTCGAACCTCTTCAGGGCGAGGATAACGTCAAGAACAACATGCTCACGCGGTTGGTCAATGTGGATGGCCGTAAGCCGCGCATCCTCTATTTAGAGGGCGAACCGCGCTGGGAGTTCAAGTTCCTGCGCCGCGCCGTGGAAGACAATACTACCATTGACCTGGTCACCATTCTGCGCACCACGCAGAACAAGATCTATCGTCAGGGCATTGCCAATCCAGATGAATTGAAGGACGGCTTCCCGAGCAAGGTGGAAGAGTTGTTTGGCTTCGATGGCATCATCATTGGAAGCGTGGATGCCCCTTATTTAACACCGAATCAGCAGACGCTTATTAAAAAATTCGTTGACCGGCGGGGCGGGGGACTTTTGTTCCTGGGCGGGAAGGACGCGCTCTCCGACGGCGGTTGGAAACAGTCCGCTGACGTGGAGTTGATCCCGACGATTTTGCCGGATCGCAAGAATACGTTTGTACGCATCGGCGCCAAGGTGGAACTTACGGCGGCGGGCCGCGATAGTTTGATCACCCGGCTGGAAGAGGATCCCGCGAAGAACGTCGAGCGGTGGAAGAACCTTCCCTATGTGATGAACTTTCAGGATCCCGGGCAACCGAAGCCCGGCGCAACGGTATTGATTGACGGGATGCCGATGTCCGGCGGCCGCCTGCCTTTGCTGATCACCCAGAATTATGGACGCGGGCGGACGGCACTGTTCGCCACAGGCGGTAGTTGGCGCTGGCAGATGTTGCAGCCCGTGGCCGACAAGAGCCACGAAATGTTCTACGAACAGTTGCTGCGCTGGCTGGTGTCGGAAACTCCGCGCCGCGTGATTACGTCAACGCCGCGGCAGTCGATCTCCGATGAATCGAAAGTTACGCTGCGCGCGGATGTGCGGGATCGCACGTACATGCCGGCGTCAGACGCTACGGCGGAAGCGCACGTGCTGGGTCCGGAGGGCATCGCCGAAACTATTAAGATGTTGCCGGATCCGATCGAGCAGGGAATCTTCACGGCGGATTACACGACGCCCAAGCCGGGGTCTTATTTAGTGGAAGTCGTAGCCACGCGCGGCACCGAAGAATTGGGTCGAGACACCATTACGCTGCGTCGCGAAGACGGCGTAGCGGAAAATTTCCATACCAGTCAAAATCGCGAATTGCTGGAAAAACTGGCGTCCGAGACCGGAGGGCATTACTATAAACCGGAGGACGCACAGAAGCTGGGCAAGGAAATCAATTATTCGGAGGCGGGCATCACGGTGCGCGAAACGCGTGACCTTTGGGATATGCCGATCGTCTTCCTCATGCTGCTGCTGTTGCGTTCCGCGGAATGGCTGCTGCGTCGAAAGTGGGGTGTAATTTGAGACCCAGGAAAGCTTGCTGGCTGGCGGTGGCGGCGGTGATGCTCGCACAAGCGGCGCACGCCGAGTCGTACTATCTGACCGTTGCCGGATTGGGCGGCGAACAGGAATACGAGCAGCGCTTTACGGGCTGGGCGAAGGAACTCGAAATGATCTTGCGCGGCGAACCGAGTGCCAAGCTCGAAACGCTGATGGGCGCGCAAGCGACGCGCGCAAACGTCCAGGCGAAGCTCGCGGATTTTGCGAAACAGGCGAAGGCCGACGACAACGTGATCGTGTTCTTAATCGGCCACGGCGGCTTCGATGAGAATGAGTACAAGTTCAACGTTCCCGGTCCGGACTTCACGGCGACGGAGCTTGCGCAGTGGCTCGATAAAATTCCGGCACATCAGTTGATCGTCAATATGACGAGCGTCAGTGGCGGGTCGATTCCCGCGCTCGCGAAGAGCAAGCGCGTGGTGATTACCGCGACCAAATCGGGCACGGAACGCAACGCTCCCGTGTTCGCGCGGTTTTGGATTGAAGCCTTACGCGATCCCGCAGCCGATGCCGACAAGAACGAAGTGATCACCGCGCTCGAGGCGTTCCGCTATGCCGAGGCCAAGACGGTGAAGTATTACGAAGAGGCCAAGCGCCTCTCGACCGAACATCCGCTATTAGAGGACGCCGGGAAGCCTGAGGGCGTGCGCAGTCCTTCGGTTGAGAACGGCGAAGGCCTCACCGCCGGACGCTTTGGCGTGTTGCATACGGGCTCGGCCGTGGCGCTGGCGAAAGATCCCGAAAAGCAAAAGCTTCTCAAGGCGAAGGAAGAGATCGAGCAGAAGATCGACGATCTCAAATATCGCAAGGCCGCGATGGCCGTCGAAGAATATCGCAAGACATTGTCGGGATTGCTGGTGGAATTGGCCAGGACGCAGGAGGCGCTCGACAAGTGAAGAACGCGGCCGCCGTCGGATTTGTTGCTTTTAGCTTCGCGCTGTCGTTGCCGCTTGCGGCACAAACGCAACCCACGCCTTCGAACGACGTGCTGACGTGCGCCGCGCTCAAACATCATGGCGATCCGAATGCGCGCGCCTGCTATCAACGACTGACGCGTTCCTCCGATCCCGTGGTGCAGGGCGAGGGATTCTGGGCACTAGCCGATTTCAAATCCGCGAACGATGCCTTCCGAGCCGCCGTCAAGGCACGCCCCACCGATGCCAATGCACGCGTCCGCTGGGGACGCATGTATCTGGATCATTATCAGGCTGCCGACGCGGGCGATCTTTTTAAGGAAGCGCTGGAGCTGGATAAAGCTTGCGCGGCCGCTTTAGAAAAACCTGCACCGATGAAGATCGAGACGCAATTGCAGCCGGGCGGAGGTCCTGGGAGGACTCCTCCGGCACAGCCTCCTGCTTCGGCGGCGAAACCCGAAGCGTCGGATATCGATGCTCCCAAGCAATGCGCTCCGGCGCTGCTCGGCTTGGCGCTGGTGGCCGGTGAAAATTACGAAGGGCAAGCGATCAAGTTCGCAGAAGCGGCGCTGAAGGCGGATCCGAAACTGGTGGAAGCGCAGGAAGTAATCGCCGCGGTCACGCTCGAAGATAACAATGCGCAGAAGGCGGCAGAGGCCGCGCAGAAGGCGCTGACCATCGATAAAGAATCGCTTGACGCGATGGCGATCTTGGCGACGATCGATTTACTGGCCGACAAAAAGGATACGCCGTGGTTGCCGCGCCTTCTCGCGATCAATCCCAAGTACGGCGAAGCGTACGCCATTTCCGCGCACTTCTTTATCATCAATCGGCGTTACGAAGAGGGCATTGCGTCGTATCGCAAGGCGCTGGAGCTCGATCCTACATTGATGGCCGCACGCAGCGATATGGGCGTCAATATGAT
>CAITIX010000227.1 GCA_903892565.1 uncultured Acidobacteriia bacterium | reverse complement strand
TTCCGCACCGAACCGCGACCGTCAGGGAGCGGACAGAACGATCCCAATAGATTGTGATGGAAAGTAAAAAACGCTGACGAGGGATGTCAGCGCAACGGTAATGCTATTTAAGAGATGGAGCGGGAGACGGGAATCGGACCCGCGACCAACAGCTTGGAAGGCTGTGACTCTACCACTGAGTTACTCCCGCACGAACTTCTATTTTACGTCGTGGTTTTATTTTACATCGTGCCGCCGCCAAACGGAAGTGCTTATTGTGCGCCGCGGCCCAGCAACACCGTTTTAATGGTGTGGAAGATGATGTAGAAATCGAGCGACACGGCCAGATTCTTGATGTAGTAGAAATCGTATTCCAGCTTGGTGACGGTGTCTTCGATCGTATCTCCGTACTTGTAGCTCACTTGCGCCCAACCCGTAAGTCCTGGTTTTACGGAAAGCCGCTGGCGGTAGAACGGAATCTTCTCCTCCAGCATCTTGATAAACTCGGGACGCTCCGGCCGTGGGCCAACGATGGCCATATCGCCCGTCACGACGTTGAATAATTGTGGCAATTCGTCGAGGCGCATTTTCCGCAGCCAATAACCCACCGCCGTGATGCGAGGATCGTTTTTGGACGCCCACACCGCTCCCGTGCGTGCCTCGGCATCCTGAAACATCGAACGAAATTTATAGATCTGGAACGTCGTGCCACCGCGCCCCATGCGCATTTGCCGATACAGGATCGGGCCCGGCGACGAAAACTTGACCGCCAGCGCCACCACCAGCATCAGCGGCAAAGCCAACAGCAGTCCAATGACTCCCAACACTCGCGAATAGATCGACTGCAAAATCAGGCTGCCGTTGCCCGGTCGTAGCCGCGTGTTAAACGCCAGTTCGGCGGCATCCAAATCGCGCGTGGAGACGCGTAGAAAAACGGCTTCGTACAGTGCCGACGCCGTCTCGACCTGGATCCCCTTGAAGTTGAGCTCCAGCAGTTGATTAATAGGAATTGTGTCATGCCGCGCCGCGACCACGACACGGTCCGGGCGCAATTCCTGCACCCGCTGTATTAGATCCTGGAACGTGCCTAAATGCGGAGCGCCCTCAAACGTTCCCGTTTCCGTATCTGTTTCGCTCAGGTACCCGACGGCCAAAATCCCGAGTTCAGGCCTCTCCGCAAAACTGGCGATCAGTTGCCGCGCGGTTTCCGACTCTCTCATGAACAGCGCCCTCTGTGCCCCCACCGAACGCGCCATGGCCTCGGCAAAAAAGATGCGCCACAACGGCACCGTGACGAGCACGCCGATGCTCCCGTATACCATTGTCCACTTCGGCAGCACGACATCCCATCGCCCATAGCTCAAAAGCGCCTGGATCAAAAACGCGGCGCCCACAACCAGGCAATACTGCTGCAGCAGCGCCACCTTGGACCGAACGCGGAAGCGCTCGTACAAGTCACTGAAATACAAGCCCAGTACAATCGTGACGGATACCAGCGAAATGCGCAGCAAGCCGCCCGCTTCCAGCAGGAAAATGTCCCCCGAAAAAGAAAGCGACATATACGTCGCAGCCAAATAGCACGCGAAGACCAGACTTGTTTCCGACAGGATCAGTGCCAGGACGCTGCTGGAAACGGAGATTTGGAAAAGTCGGATCACAGTATCAGAATGACAGGCGGCTGGACCGGTTGAGACGGGACACAAAACGACTTATTACTTATCGACCTTAGGATATCAGTACATTAGCTGGGACGGAATGAGGATACGGCTTAAGTACTAGTACTTCTAGCTCTCGCGCAGTGCCGCGGAGAGCTTTTCCCACGTGGTTTCCAAATCTTCGGGAAGCACGCGGGTCTCTCCAATGGTGGTGATGAAGCTGGTGTCCCCGTGCCAGCGGGGCAGGACGTGCATATGGATGTGCCCTGCCACTCCTGCGCCGGCGCATTGCCCGATGTTGAATCCCAGGTTCACGCCCCCGGCGCGATACACTCGGCGAACTGCCCCTTCGGCGCGCTGCGCTAGCCGGATCAGCTCCTCCATCGTCTCGGTTTCCGCGTCTTCGAGCGTCGCCACGTGCTCATAGGGCGCGATCATCAGATGGCCGCTGGCGTACGGATAGCGATTCAGCAGCACGATATTCCGCTTGGCTCGCAACAGGACGTAGTTTGCGGGATCGTCACTCTCCGTAGCGATCCTGCAAAATAAACAGGACTCTTTCGCTGTCGGATGAGCCGCATCCTTAGGATTCGCCGCTTCCGAGGTGACGTACTTGTAACGCCACGGGCTCCATAAATGATCCATTGGAAATTGAGTGCGGTCCGACCAGTGCCCGCCTTTGCCG
>CAITIX010000226.1 GCA_903892565.1 uncultured Acidobacteriia bacterium | reverse complement strand
TGTCCTGGTAGCACACGAAGACGTTGCCCTTGTCGGGCTTGATGAATCCCAGGATATGCCCTAAGCTCACGGACTTACCGACGCCGGAGCGGCCGATCACGGCGAGCGTCTGCCCGGCATCGACGTAAAAATTGACATCGACTAAAACAGGGTAGTCGAACGTCTTATAAACATGGCTGAACTCGATGTAATGTTCGCTCATGGGGAGATCCTAGGCGTGGCGCCGTGCCCGACAAAGACCCAGGCGAACACGCCGAAGACGAGGGGTTTCAACAGCGGGGGCAACTCCTGGGCTGCGGACGTCCATGAGATGATGGTAACAGCTAGAGAACATTGGCATAGGCCAGTGTGGAATGGGCTGGTGCGTCGAAACAAAAAGGTGTATATTTGTTTTGTAGTTGGAATCGCTATGCTGGCAGCCTCCCCCATGCGCGCAGCGGAGCCGGCTGGGGCGTCTTCGCTCCTGTCGCAGAACTCCCCTGCCGGAAAAGTGTCCACGATCCGGATCGATCGGCGAACAGGGAAACTTGTCCGCGTGGTTACCGGCGGTGACCTGCAGGCTGCCGTTTCTCAAGCGTCGATTTCTCAAGCTTCGATTTCTCAAGCTTCGATTTCTCAGGCTTCGCTTTCTCCCCGTTTGATTCCCGCGCCTCCCGCTCGCATCAGTGAACTCGTGGAGCGCAGTGCGCACGCGCATCAAGTGGATCCGTTGCTGGTGCAGTCCTTGATCCAGGTGGAGAGCAATTTCAATCCCTATGCTGTTTCCATGAAGGGCGCCGAGGGCTTGATGCAATTGATGCCTTCCACCTCAAGGATGCTGGGTGTGGCAAACAGTTTCGATCCTGTGCAAAACATCGAAGCGGGCGTGAAGTATCTGCAATCGGTGTATCACGATGACAGGCTGGCGCTGGCCGCATACAACGCGGGTCCGGCGGCAGTGACGAAGTACAACGAAGTGCCTCCGTATCAGGAAACGCAAGATTACGTGCAGCGGGTGGGCGATCGATATCGCGCGGCACGGGCCGCAGTGGACCAAAAGGAAGCGGCGGACGCCGCAGCTCAGCCCGCGACGCCGCGCGAAGTGGAACCTATACTGGAACAAGTCATATTGGAGCAGAGCACAGATTCGAATGGCAGACTGTACCTCAAGACCGTACCGCGAACGCAGTAGACGCGGCATCGCGATCGTGGGCGCTTTGCTCGTCGCCGGCACATTGTGCCTTGCGGCGGACAAGGGCTCCGATGCTGATGCAGCGCGCGTCACAGCGGTGCGTTATTGGTCGCTGGGCGACACGACGCGTATCGCGATCGAGGTGTCTGCCGAGTTCCGCTTTAAATACGAGCGCCTGCAGAATCCGGATCGTCTGTTCTTCGATATTTTTGGCACAAGGCCGGAGATTGCGCAGCGCGGAGTGAAAAGCATCCCGGTGGATGACGCTTTGGTCAATCGGCTGCGGGTGGCGGAAACACAACCAGGCGTGACGCGCGTGGTCATCGATCTGAAGA
>CAITIX010000225.1 GCA_903892565.1 uncultured Acidobacteriia bacterium | reverse complement strand
GTTGGGCATGCTCACGGCGGGATATCTGGCGGTCCTCGGGTCGCGCTTGCTGGATTGGCCTGCGATTCTCTTCGGCGCTACGGGCTTGATCCTGCGCGGACTCATGACGGCCGGCGTCCTCTCGTTCCACATGCCCGGCCGCGTGACCGGTGCACTGGCGCTCGTGTACCTGGCATTCTTCCCGGTGGATTGGCACTACGTATCCGGCACTTTCGTCATCGCAACAGTCCACATGGTTTTCTTTCTAGCCATGCTGAAGCTGGTGACCGCTCACACCGAGAGGGACTACGGCTATCTCAAAGTGATCGCCGGACTCGAACTGATGGCGGCGGCCGTCTTATCCGGTGGCGCGAGTTTTCTGTTCTATTTGGCGATCTTTTTGTTCTGCGCGATTGTGGCTTACGCGAGCGGCGAAGTCTATCGCGGCGCGAGGGGTCCATCCTCCATCTCGCGCGCGGGGGTGCCAATGTTTCCGCGGCGCCTGGGATGGCTTTCGATATCGCTCTTCGCCGGAGTAGTGCTGTTAACCGCCGGAATGTTCATCATCCTTCCCAGAACAGCACGCGCGGCATTTGCACGATTTGGGGCTCCGCGCATCCGGCTTGCTGGATTTTCCAGTTCCGTAACACTGGGCGAAATTGGACAGCTCAAGAAGAACGATACGCCGGTGTTGCACATTCGCTCGTATCAGAATGAAGGCTTTCTCCCGGTGAAATGGAGAGGCTCCGCGCTGACGGAATTCGACGGCACGCGGTGGTTTAATCCGGGCGAGGCCGATCAGATCGTGGCCGTGGATAACGGCGTGGTGGCATTGCGCAACGCGGTCATCGGAACTCGCCAGGGCCGCAACTTGATTTATCAGGCGCGCTTGAGCCCGATGATTGCCGACACGCTCTTCTTTGCTGGAAATCCGGAAACCATTCGCATTGACGTTCCTTTCTTGCGCTACGCAGGCAGCGGCGTGTTTCACGTCCCTCCGCGTTTCGGCGTGCGAGGGTTGAATTACAGCGTCTATGGATTTCTGCCCGACGAATGGGCAGAGGTGCGCTTCACGTCCTCTCCGCTGGCGGGGCAGTATCGCGAACAATTGCTCAAGCTCCCGGAGCTCGATCCTCGCATTCCGCAATTAGCGCGCCAAATGACGCAGGGAACAGAGACAGAAGTGCAGAAGGCTCGCGCCATCGAGAGCCATTTGCGGCGGGATTACGGCTACACGCTGGAGCTGCTTTCCGAGCCCGTGTCCGACCCGCTCGCGTATTTTCTTTTCACGCGCAAGAAGGGGCACTGCGAATATTTCGCGTCGTCTATGGCGGTGCTGCTGCGCACTATCGGCATTCCGTCGCGAGTGGTCACGGGATTCGAAAGCGGCACATACAACACCATGACCGGATGGCAGGTCGTGCGCGCGTCGGACGCCCACAGCTGGGTGGAAGCATGGCTCGATGGACGCGGGTGGACGACGTTTGATCCGACGCCGCCGGACACGTCTCCGGCTACACCGGGCTTGCTTTCGAAGCTCTCGATGTTGACCGACGCGGTCGATCAAGTCTGGCAAGACTCGGTCGTGAGCTACGACCTGGACCGGCAGATCGCGCTCGTATCGAAGATGCACGATACGGGAAGCCAGCTGCGCCTGCCTCGATTCGACGACATTGCGACGGCTTGGGAGAAACTGAGCGGAACTTTGGCGCGGTGGGCTTACGCGTTCGGCGGCCTCGCATTGGCCTGGGCCGCATGGATGCTGACGGGCGCGTCCGTGAAACGTTGGTGGCAGCAGAGAGCCTACACAAAAAGAGTGGCACGGGGCCAAACGCAGCGCTCCGATGCCACGATTCTCTACGAACGTTTTTTGCGTTTATTAGAAAAGCGCGGAATTCGCAAACCGGCGTGGCTCACTCCGATGGAGTTCGTCAGAGTACTGACAACGCCAGATCTCGCGGCGCTCGCGGCAGAGGCGACCACGGCGTATAACGACTTGCGGTTTGGCGGACGCGCCGAGGCCGCCTCCCGGCTGAGCGCCGCAATCGAAAAGCTGGAACAGTACAAACTCGAAAACGCATGACCACGTACAGCGCCCGCGAGCAGCGCGGCTGGTACCTCTACGATTGGGCCAATTCAGCGTTCGCCACCACGGCCATCGCGCTCTTCCTCGGGCCCTATCTCACCGCGCTCGCCAAGGCCGCGGCAGACGCGCACGGCTTCGTTCATCCCCTCGGATTGAAGCCCTTCGACCTGAGAATCGACGCGCGCAGCTACTGGAGCTATCTGGTGAGCTTGTCGGTGGCACTGCAAGTTTTTGTCTTGCCGATCACTGGCGCCATCGCCGACTATGGTCGCCGCAAAAAGGAATGCCTGGCGGGAACCGCATACGTGGGCGCGGCCGCCGCCATGGCGATGTATTCTTTGCAAGGCGATATGTATCTGTGGGGCGGCTTGTTGTTCATCATCGCGAACATCAGCTTCGGCGCTTCCATCGTGATCTACAATTCGTTTCTTCCCGAGATCGCGCCGCCCGAGGAACGCGACGCCGTTTCGTCGCGAGGCTGGGGAATCGGCTACCTGGGCGGAGGAGCGCTGTTGACGCTCAATCTAGTGCTCTACTCGAATGCGGCCCGGTTCGGCATCACGGAAGGCATGGCGGTCCGCATTAGCCTAAGCTCGTCGGGTGTTTGGTGGGCTCTGTTTACAATCCCGACGCTGCTCACGTTGCGCAATCGAGGCCCAGCAAGGAGCCTGGCCGATGGGCAAAGCGCAGTGCGCAACACTTTGGGACAACTGGCGAACACCGTTCGCCACATGCGACAATTTCCGGAAACGATGACGTTCCTGGTCGGCTATTTGCTCTACAACGATGCAATTCAAGCTGTACTGGCGCTGGCGTCGCAGTTCGCCAATGACGAACTGAAGATTCCTGTCTCGAAATTGACGCTCGCGATTTTGATGGTGCAATTCGTCGGATGCGTGGGTGCGTTCGCCTTCAATTGGATCGCCGCCGCCGTGGGAGCCAAGCGCGCCGTGATCATCAGCTTGCTCCTCTGGATCGCGACGCTCGTGTATTTATATGCGGCCGTTCATGGAGTCACTGGATTCTTCGTGGTGGCGGCGGCGGTGGGCATCGTTATGGGAGGAAGCCAGGCGCTGAGCCGATCGCTGTTCGCGAAGATGATCCCCACCGGGCGCGAAGCCGAGTACTTCAGCATTTATGAAATCAGCGACAAAGGCACAAGCTGGCTGAGTCCCATGGTCTTCGGATTGGCGCTGCAGTTCACGGGAAGCTATCGCATCGCGATTCTCTCGCTGGTTGTATTTTTTGTCGCCGGTCTTGCGGTGCTCACGCGCGTCAACATAGAAGCAGGCGAGCGGGAAGCGCTCGGGGCTTCATAAACGCGCAGCTTTATCGCGAGAGAAGCCGTGCGATTAAGGCTCGCGAGTCGGCTCCATCGGGCAATGGGATCGAATGAATCAGGCGACCTGTGCGACCGATGGCGCCGATGTAGCGGGCCTGATCGCGATCGGGGCCGTAAACCACAAGCACGTAGCCTCGATCGGGATAGCGCAACAGATGAATCTCTTCTCCATCGGGCGCCGTGCGCACGTCATCCACGGAAGGACGCCCAATGCGGCTCACGATCGAAAAGTAGTCGTCGCTCGAAGTAAACGGAAGAGGAACAGCGGGGGTAGCAGCAAAGAATCGCGAGCGCGTGGAATACGGACCATCGCGGAAGATAGCGAGCCCCACCACGCATACGAGCAGCCCGAGCGCGACTTTCGGGAACACCCCGCGGCTGGCGGAAGCCGGACGTTCGTCTTCGATGCGAATTGCAACCACCGGAGCCATTCGCTCCGGGCGCGACGCCGGTGGCTGCGCGATCTCACTCAGTCCGTCGTTCACCGCGCGCGGCATTTCAATGACGCGGCGAACCAGCGGCACAATGACGCCTTCGCGATATTCCAACTCCTTCACCAAGCCAACGATCACCACAGGCTCTTCCGCGCTCGCGATGCCTCCCAGAAAGCGTCGAGGAATCCACAGCTCCTCGTGGGTCTTCGTGTTCATCACTTCGATCTCGTCCCAGTCGGAACGCCGAAAGAGCCACTCATTGTGCTCGATGTTAACGATGGCAGGGTAAAACGAGAAGCGGCGATGCCCCAGTTGATCGAGCGGCGATGGGATGTGCGGCGCTGGCACGTTGCTCCCATTGTAGGATTTCCGCGAGATGCTTTGGCTAAACCAGCCCACCGGCGCGTCCTGATAGAATGACCCCAATGCTGTTCCGTAGATCAGCCGCGGGGACCTGGAGCGGCCTACTTGTTTTCTTCGTTTGCGGAAACCTTTCCGCGCAGACCGCCCTCCAAGAGCCCGTGCACATTGCCTACGAATGCACCGAGGCGGACGCAGATGCCTTCGGCTTCAATTGCACAACCGATGACCCGTGCCCCGTTTTCCTGGAACTCGCGTCCGTCGAAGCCACGGCAGGGCGCCTGGTCGCGTCCGGAAATCTCCACACAAAGAATGTCACTCTCTATGGGCTGGTGCTTGCCAGCGACGACGACGGCGCCACGTGGACCGAGCCGCAAGCACGTATCCGCAGCGCAGCGCTCGAACAAATCCACTTCCTGGGCGCACAAAATGGCTGGATTACGGGGGTTTCCGTGGATCCTTTGGCGCGCAATCCATTCCTGCTGGTGACAAGCGACGCCGGGCGCACGTGGCAACAGAAGCCGATCCTGGAAGATACCAAATACGCCACAATTACGCAGCTGCGTTTCGACACTGCATCGCATGGCGAACTCGTGTTGGACGTTGCACAACCGAAGGCCGTACGGCAGGAGCTTTACGAAACCATGACCGGCGGCGATACTTGGGAATTGAAACAAGTGAACAACAAACCGATTTCACTGAAAGACGCTCGCCCGCCGAGCACTCTTCGGGTTCGCGCCGACGCTGCGACAGGAACGTTCCTCATCGAACGCGGCAGCGGACGGACGTGGAAGAGCGTCGCGAGCTTCGCCGTACACGTGACCGATTGCCAGTGAGGCGCCTCACGGCAGATTGAGCGATTTCTTCACGCGTTCCTGATACTCCGCCGCTTTCGCCATCGTTGTTTTCAGATCGACCGTGAGTAGCTTGCGATCCCTCACAATCGGCCGCCCATTCACCATCACATCCGTGACGTCCGAGCCTTTCAACGCATACACGAGCTGCGAATAGACGTTGTAGATCGGAAGGGCATGAGGCTCCGCGAGACTCACGATAATCATGTCCGCGCGCTTGTTCTTTTCGAGTGAGCCGACGAGTTTTTCGAGGCCGAGCGCGCGAGCTCCGGTGATCGTCGCCATCGCGAATGCCTGTTCGGCGGGCAACGCCTCGGGATCGCCGGTGCTCACCTTTTGAAGCTTCGCGGCCAGGTCCATCTCTTCCATCATGTCGTGATCGTTGTTGGACCCCGCGACGCCGTCGGTCCCCAATCCCATGGCTACGCCGGCCTTCAGGATTTTGCCCACCGGAGCCACGCCGCTTGCGAGCTTCATATTGCTGGATGGATTGTGCGCGAGGCCCGTGCCGCGCGCCTTCAAAATCGCAATATCCGCATCGGTGAGCCAGACGCCGTGCGCCCCCACCGTCCATCCGGTCAAAATACCGAGCGCATCGAGCGCTGCGGTCGGCGTCTTCTTGCGTTTCGCCAGCGCTTCGTCATGCTCCGTCTTGGTTTCATCCAGATGGATGAGCAGAGGCTTCTGATATCGATTGGCCAAAGCACGGGCGGCTTTCAACACGTCGTCCGGCACCGTGTAAATCGCGTGCGGCGCTACGGCGGGGACGATCAACGGATCGTTCGCGTAGGTTTTCATGAATGTTTCGGTCGCGGCCAGCGACGCTTGCGGAGTCTTGTAATCCGGCGCCGGGAATCCGATGACCGTTTCGCCCAGCACGCCGCGCAAGCCCGCCTGCTTGGTGACCTGCGCCACGGTGTCCTCGAAATAGTACATGTCGGTGAACGTCGTGGTACCGGACAGCGCCATCTCGGCAACCGCCAGACGAGTGCCCCATTCTACAAACGAGCGATCCACATTTTTCGCTTCTGCCGGAAAGATGAACTTCTGCAGCCAATCCTGGAGCTTGCGATCATCGGCGATGCCGCGGAACAGGCTCATGGCCGCATGCGTGTGCGTGTTGATCAAGCCCGGCGCAAGAATCGCATCGGGACGATCCACGCGCAGCGTCGCGCGATAACGCTTGTCGATATCCGCACGGGGACCCGCATCGACAATGTGATCTCCTGCAATGGCGACCGCTCCGTTTTCGATCACGCGATGCTGGGCATCCATCGTAACGACATAGCGCGCGCTCCAGATCGCGTCGACCTGCGTTTGCGCGAACGCGAAAGCCCCGGCCGCGGCAAAGCCGGCAGCAAAGAAGCAGAGCTTACAGAAACTTCGCATGGAATGGCCTCGGGAACAAATCCTGCAAGCGGAGGGACTCGCTCTCGCCCTTCAGATTGACCAGAATGATTTCGATGTCACCGCAAATCTCCCACAGCACCTGGCGGCACGCTCCGCAGGGCGGCGTCAGCGGCGACGTATCCGCAGCCACCGCAATGCGCCGAAACTTCCGCGCTCCTTCAGAGACGGCCTTGAACGCGGCCGTTCGCTCGGCACAGTTGGTCAGGCCATAGCTGGCGTTTTCCACGTTGCATCCGGTGTGGATGCGGCCGTCGGTATCTTCGAGCGCGGCACCGACGTGAAACTTCGAATAGGGCGCGTGGGCGTGATCGCGAGCTTTTAAGGCAGCATCAAGGAGCGGATTGTTCATCACGTCATTGTTATAACAAACTGGGGTTATAACAGACTGGGGTTACAGCAATGCTTCCGTGAGCACGTTGAACTCCGATGGCGTGACCAAATGGAAGCGAATCTCAAGCGAAGTGAAATCGCGCAGCGCCGCGTTCATCTCCGGACTCGGCAAATCCGGACCCGCCACGAACAGCCTGCCTTCGGCTACGCGAAATGGAAGGACGCGCCAATTGCGCGCCACGGCCGATGGCAGCGCGCGAACGCTCTTCGCCTCCACGTCGTCCGGCTCCAGTCGCGCGAGCGGCAAACCCTGCTGAAGGCTAAGCGCCTCATACAGGTCGTCTTCCTGCAAATGCCCCAGGTTTACAAGTTGCGCGCCCAAACGCACGCCGCTCGGGCACGTATCGAGCGCATCCCGCAACGCTTCGGTGGATAATTTGCCGGAGCCCACGAGAATCTCGCCGAGTCGCCGCCGGTGTGCGAGCAGCGCCGTACGTGCCGGATAGGCATGCTCCGTCTTCAGCCAGCGCAGTGGACGTCGATGGAGTTTCGCCGAAAGATATTGATGCAGCGCCGCGAACGTAGCCGCAGCATTTAAAAAATTCGCAAAGAACACCCGCACCGGAACACCGAGCGCAAAGACCACTCCATAGATCCGCCCTACACAACTCATTCGAATGACCAGCCGCACCAATTGAAAGCCGAGCGCCACAGTACTCAACTCGGCGCCCAGCGGCGTCGCGCGCGTCCAGATCGCCGTCGCCATGCCATAAAAAAAGATCGCATTCGCGATGACGCCTAAGGGACTACCGAGTAGCCCCTTGCGGTCGCGCCACATCCAGTACACTTCGTCCACCGTCCCTCGCCACCCAAAGCGTTCCCAGCTTTGCAGCGCGATGCCCGTCACCCAACGCGTACGCTGCCGCAAGGCGGCCTTCCAGCTTTGCGGAAAAAATTCGCGCGTGGCAATGAAGTCACGTGAGGCTTTGCCTAAGGCTCTTTCTCCTGGCACAAGCAGAAACGGAACAAACACTTGCGAACACCCCAGCCGGTGCAATCGAATGCCGTTTTCGTAATCTTCCGTGAGCGCCGTGGGCTCGAACACGCGATTGCCTTCGGTAATGGCCAACTGCTCCAGTGCCTCACGACGATATCCCGTTCCCACGCCCGCGCTCGGCACAAAACACGCGAACTCGCTGCGGACCACCATATCGCGCGAATGATACTCCGCGAATTCGTCGCAGTAGACGCCGTGCGTCAGAGCCGTGAGCGGCGTCGCCAGCGCCAGCACGGGGAATTGGATGAAGTCGTAGCGCTCCGCATAAGCGTTCATCAGGCGCAACTCATCGGGATGAATCAGATCCTCGGCATCGTGAGTAACGATCACGTCGAAGTTGTGGTTGGTCTGCTCTTCGAAAAGTCCGATGTGTTGATAGATCCAGTTCAGGCAATCGGCCTTCGACGTCGGTCCGTCATGAGGGCAAACGGCTAGATGAACATTGGGGAAGCGGTCGGCGACGGCTTGCACCGCGTCCATTGTGGGCTGGTCATTGGGATACGCACCCACGAAAAAATGATAGTTCGCGTACCGCAGTACCGCGAGATTGTGCTCCAGCATCCGCGCGATTACGGCGTGCTCGTGCCACAGCGGGACTACAATTGCGATCTGGCGTTCCGGTGCGTCGGGAGGCAGTTTCGGAGGATGCCGCTGGCCTCCGCCCAAGAGTCTGCGAACCCAGGCCGCGCACCAAGCGAGATCAACGGCAAGATCGTCCAGCCCGCTCAGGATAAAAATAGCGGCTAAAGGCGCGAGCGACCACACGATCACACGATCGGCGCTCCCTAGCCAATGGGGGACATGCACTACCACTTGATCTGTAGTGTCGATCGGCCGGAGATATTCTCAGAGATTTTGGTACCAAAACGGGATGAGCGCAGCGAAGACTTAAGCGGGATGAGCGTAGCGAAGACTAAATAAGACTAAGCATGGTGATTGAGCGGTCCTTGCCCGCCCCCGAGCCTAGGATTTTTCTGAATCGCACGCGTGACGAAGTCCTTGGCGATCCGCACGGCGTCCACCAGACCGGCGCCCTTGGCTAGTTCCGCCGTAATCGCCGCCGAATAGGTGCAGCCGCTACCGTGCGTGTGTGGCGTGGCAATCCTCACTGCCGTGAACTCGTGGATCTCTCCCGACGCCGTTAGAAGAATATCGAGAGCATCGCCCGCAAGATGCCCGCCCTTCACCAGGACATTTGCCGCCCCCAACGCGATCAACTTCTCCGCCGCGCGAATCATGGATACACGATCATTCACCATAAGCCCGGTGATGGCCGCTGCCTCGTCCAAGTTCGGCGTCAATAAGAAGGCGTGAGGGAGCAACTGTTCCACCAACACGCGCGCGGAATCGTCGTCCAGGAGCCTGGCTCCGTGCTTGCTGATCATCACGGGATCGACGACCAGCGGGAAGTGGAACGTTGCAGCCGCCGCAGCGACCGCCGCCACAACTTCCTTTGACCCGAGAGCGCCCGTCTTAGCGGCAGCCGGAGGAATGTCGCTCAAGACGGCGCCAATTTGCTGCACGACCAAATCCGCCGCCAGCGAGTCCACGCGCGTTACGCCGCGCGTATTCTGCACCGTGATTAACGTGACGACCGCTTCGCCGTACACACCAAATCGGTGGAAGGTTTTTAGATCCGCCTGGAGTCCTGCGCCTCCACTTGGATCGGAACCGGCAATCGTCAGCGCCACGGGCATCATTCATACATGAGTGTACGACGCGGACCCCGCGATTTAGATGCCCAAAATTCCGGCCGCCGTGCGTCCCGCAATGCCTTCGAAATCCGACTCGGCCAAGCCCTTCGTCTTGCGAATGTTGCCGACAGGATCTTGTTCGCCGAAAGGATAGTCCGTGCCGAAGACGATGCGGTCGGCTCCCACGCGCGCAATCAGCGCTTCGAGCACGCTGGGCGCGTACACACAGCTGTCGTAGTAGAAACATCGGGCGTATTCGCTCGGCACGCGCTTGATATTTTGCATACTCACGGGATGCGCGGTCGAATTGCGATCCAGCCGTCCCATGTAATGAGGCAAGTAGCCTCCGCCGTGCACGATCACGACCTTCACCTCTGGGAAGCTCTCGAAAATCCCTTCGTAGATAAGTGACGCCATCACCAGCGTTTCTTCAATCGGCTGCCCGACGCCGTTCCATAGCGCGAACTTCTGGAACTTGGGATCCGTCACGCCGTGGGGATGAATCAGCACCGTGACACCCATATCGCGCGCGGCTTCCCAGAAAGGCCGCATCTTGGGATCGCCCAGATAGACGCCGCCGATGTTCGACGACACGTTTACAATCTTCATCTTCAGGCATGAGACCGCGTAGTCCATCTCCTTTAAGGCCACGTCGACGTCCTGCAGCGGAATCGTAAACGCGCCCACAAAGCGCCGGGGGAATCGCGCGACCCAATCGGCAATCCCTGTGTTCGCCAGGCGATCGAGCTCCGCCGCGAGTTTCGGCTCCGCCCACCACGTACTCTGCACCACCGTTGCCGTCGACAGTACATTGATGTCGATGCCCTTCGCGTCCATGTCCCGCAGTTGGATTTCGGGATCCAGCATCCCGCCAAACAAGCGCCACGAAGGCGAACTCGGATTAGGCAGCGGCATCGGCTGCGCGCCGAAGTTCGTTGACACGCTGTATTTCATCGTCTGCGGGAAAACCTCGGGGTGCATCACGTGGGCGTGGAAATCAATGACGGGAGAAGTACGTTTGGGATCGCTCATGGCAACTATTGACGATACATCAGAAGCTCCGATGGCGGCGAGCGTGTACCAGAGGCCTCTCGGCGTGCTTGTGACAGGGGTGCTTATGATAGGCTAGACGCTGCACCCGAGAGTACAAATTTAGGAGAAGCACGATGAAGCAAATCAACATTCTTTTCGGCGCCGCGGTATTGATGGCCGTCAGCGCTCCGCTCGCTTTGGCCCAGGGAGGCGATAAGAAAGGTCCCCCGCCGCCCATGTCCTTCTTCGTCACCAGCACGCCGAAGGGCGATGGCGCAAACTACGGAGGCATCGCCGGAGCCGATCAATATTGCCAGATGAAAGCATCCTCCGTGAATGCCGCCGGAACGTGGCACGCATACCTAAGCTCGCAGGGCGCAACCGCCGTCAACGCGCGCGACCGCATCGGCAACGGTCCCTGGTACAACGCCAAGGGACAGCCCGTTGCGAAAAATCTTTCCGATCTGCACGGCGACACGCTGGAGCAGGCGCGCGTCGGCAACACGCTGTCCAAGGCCACGGTGCTCGACGAAAAAGGCAACACGATTAAGGGCTTTGGCGATATGCCGAACCAGCACGACATCCTCACGGGTTCGCAGCCCGATGGCCGCGCCTATACCGATGGCATGGATCACACGTGCAACAACTACACCAGCGATAGCACGGGCACCGTACAACTCGGGCACTTCGATCGCACCGGTGGACCGAACACATCGTGGAATTCGGCGCATCCCTCCGCAGGCTGCAGCCAGGACAACCTGGTCCGCACTGGCGGCGCAGGATTGCTCTATTGCTTCAACGCTGCCGTCGGGCAGTAATCCCGACAACTGGTTTTGCGAAAAAGGGCGCTGCTGAAAGAGCGGCGCCTTTTTTTCGATGCGGCATCTTTTCTGATACGACAGAATTGAAGTTTGATCGAAATCCGGGGAATCGTCGAGGTTGAATCTCATGTTGAATCTCAGGAACTCATTC
>CAITIX010000224.1 GCA_903892565.1 uncultured Acidobacteriia bacterium | reverse complement strand
GGCCCGATGGGCGTGTTCGAAATGCCCCCGTTTGACAAGGGCACCGTGGCGCTGGCGATTGCGGTTGCGAACTCCGGAGCCATCTCCGTAGTGGGCGGCGGCGATTCCGAAAAGGCCATCAAGAGCGCCGGGGTCACCAGCAAGATTTCGCACGTGTCCACGGGCGGCGGAGCATCGCTGGAATTTCTCGCGGGTGATGAACTTCCGGGCGTCGCGGCGCTCGAATCCAAATAATATTAAGCGGGCGTTTGCGACATCGGCGGGAACCCGTGTTGCTTGCGCGCTTCCGGGCCGTCGTAGGCGATGCTGGTTTTATACAGCTCGTAGCGTCCGTCGGCGGCGACCGTGCGTGTGTGATCGCGCAGCGCCTGCATCTCCCACTCGGGCATCGGCTCGAATCCGCAGGCGACCTCAAGATTCTGGCGCAAGACTTCGAGCGACGCCATGCCGCTGATCGTCGTCGCCACAGGTAGGCTCATGGCGTAGCGCAGCGCTTCCTGCGCGGTTGCGTAGCCGCTCTTCACGATTTCGCCGCCTCCGCCGAGGCTCTTCATCCCGAACGCGGCCATCCCGCGGCGCGCGGCTTCCGGCAGCACGCGCTGCTCGAAGCTGTGGAAGTGCGTGTCCATGCAGTTCAGCGGCATCTGGATCGTGTCGAAGGGATAGTCATGCGCCAGCACCTGCAGGTGAATATCCGGATGCTTGTGCCCGGTCACACCGACGAAGCGAACCTTGCCATCGCGCTTGGCTTGATCGATCGCTTCGATGACGCCGCCGGGGGCGAAGATCAGCTCCGGCTCGTTCCAATAAATCACTTCGTGGATTTGCCAGACGTCTAGATAATCCGTTTTCAAGCGGCGCAGGGAATCTTCGAGTTGCTTCATCGCCACTTCTTTGCCGCGTCCGTGGGTGCATGCTTTCGTCATGATGACGGCTTGGTGGCGCTTGCCTTCGAGTGCCGTGCCCATGCGTTCTTCGGCAAGACCACCGTGATAGTCCCACGCGTTGTCGAAGAAATTGACGCCCGCGTCCATGGCTTCGCGCACGATGCGCGTACTTTCTTCTTGTGTGGGAGGACATCCCAAATGCCAGCCGCCAATCCCCAGGGCGGAAATCTGAACACCGGTGCGGCCCATGGGGCGGTGAGGTACGGAAGCGGAAGATCTCATTCTGGATGATGATAACGCAGCTGCGAATATCCCTCACGCGCGGGACGTTGGTGCCTAGTGGATGGACGCTTTCCTGGTTGCCACCGGTCTTGCCGAATACATTTGCTCGAGCGCTTGTTCGGGGATGGGCAGGGTCACGTCAAGCGCCGTGCCATGAACGGCAAATTGCATGGACGATAGCGTATTGGGCGCATCGGGATTCGCTTTGCCTTCGGCCGCGACCAACGCCGAAAGGAATTTCGCCATTGTGAGTAACGCTTGCGCTTGTTGCGTTGAGCTCGTGGTGAATTCGCCCGTGGCCACGGCGCCCACATCGCTAAACTGCACGCTGACGGAGGTTTCCAGCACCGGCTTTAGAATCCCGGGCATTGGCAATGCGGTGGATTTCATGAACTGGTCTGCGGGAGATACGGTGGCGAACCACACATCTCCTGCCGCGCCCGCCGCTGAGGCCTTCGCGGCCAATGCGCCCCCGAACTGCGCGTGTGCAAGGTAGCGATCCTCCGCTGCCATCACGGCCGGCAGATTGCCGATGGCCACTGTGGTGGAATCCAGGAACGCGACCGTCGTGTTTTCGCCATCGGGAAGCGAAACCAGTTGCGCGGATTTGTAGCCGGTAATCGTGGAACCAGTGGCCGTGGCCAGAGCCAGGAATCGCGTGACCTGAAACGTCCCGCGCGCCAGGTACAAATTCGCTTTGGTCCCGTCCGGCAGGGTCGTGGCGCCGACGATCTCGGTCAAGTCGTTCTTATAATCGAAGCCGGTCGATGCGGCCAACTGCATCATGCCATCGTTCGCCGGAAGCTGCGTCAGGATGTACTTGCCGAACGGCGATGCCAGCACTTTCTGCACGTGAACCCCAAATAGCAACGACGAATTAGTAGGCATGAGCGCCAGCAGGGCCGGGTCCACCGCGGCGTTTATCGTTGCCGCGCCCGTGAGCAGAGGAATCGCCAAGAGAAAGATAGACTTCATATTCACCATGGGTTTCCGGACGCCCCATCCGCGTCACCTACTTCATTCTACGGCTTGCGCGCGGGTTTGGTTCCTCTAAAAGCGTTCGTAGGTAACGGGTCGCGAGCGGAGATCTTCGAACCGGAGCAGCTGGATTGAGTAAACTATAGTTAAGTCACCGAATGAAACCAGCGCTATCAAGCTCGTCGTCCGCACCCAGCTCCTTGCCGGAGGTGCATTCGAGCGTCTCCACTCACAGCCCCACGTTCTTCAAGCGGCTCTTCGCGTTCGCTGGGCCCGCCTATCTGGTCAGCGTCGGCTACATGGATCCTGGAAATTGGGCCACGGATCTCGAAGGCGGAGCGCGTTTCGGATATCGGCTGCTATGGGTGCTGGTGCTTTCGAACGCCATGGCGATTCTGCTGCAGACGCTCTCCGCGCGGCTCGGCATCGTCGGTGGACGCGACCTCGCGCAAGCCTGCCGCGAATACTACTCGCGCCGCGTGTGCACGGCGTTGTGGATCCTTTGCGAAATCGCCATCGCTGCCTGCGATCTCGCCGAAGTTTTAGGCGCCGCCATCGCGTTGCGTCTGCTCTTCGGCATTCCGCTGCTCGCCGGAGTCTTGCTCACGGCGCTCGATACGTTCTTCGTGCTGTGGCTCTCGCGCTACGGCATCCGCATGATTGAAGCGCTCGTGCTCGGGCTGATCGCCATCATTGGCGGATGTTTCATGGTCGAACTCATGTTCGCGAAACCCGCCGTCGCGCCCATTCTTGGAGGATTGCTCCCGCGCATCAACGCGCAAAGCCTGTACGTCGCCGTCGGGATTCTAGGCGCCACCGTGATGCCTCACAACTTGTATCTGCATTCCGCTCTGGTGCAGACGCGCCGCTTCGGCTCCGCCATCGGCGAAAAGATGGAGGCTTGCAAGTTCAATCTGGTGGATTCCATCATCGCGCTCAACGGAGCCCTGCTGGTCAACGGAGCCATCCTCGTCCTCGCCGCTGCCGTATTCTTTACGCGCGGCGTCGCCGTCACGCAGATCGATCAAGCGTACCTGTTGCTTTCACCGATGCTGGGCACAGCCTTTGCTAGCGTGCTTTTCGCCGTTGCACTGCTGGCCAGCGGACTTTCATCCACCTTGACGGGAACCTTTGCAGGGCAGATCGTGATGGAAGGATTTCTGGATCTCCGCATGCGCCCATGGCTGCGCCGCATGGTCACGCGTTCGGTTGCGATCATCCCCGCCGTGCTTACCATCTGGTTCGTGGGCGATAACGGAACTTACTCGCTGCTGATCTTGAGCCAGGTGATTCTCAGCATGCAGTTGCCGTTTGCCGTGATTCCTCTGGTGCGTTTCACGAACGATCCGAAACGCATGGGGCAGTTCGCGAATCGTCCGTGGGTGAAGATACTCGCCTGGGCCACGGCGGCGTTGATTGTTGCATTGAACGCGTGGCTGATTTGGGTCGCGCTGGGACCCTGGATGATGGAGGCTTCCTGGCGCGTCGCGCTCGTGACGCCGATTCTGCTTGCGGTCGCCGTCCTTCTCGGTAAGATCAGCTTCAGCCGTCCTCGCTCGCATGTTCCTGCCGACGCAGCTCACGCTTCGCAGGCCAGTGCGGTGGTGCCTCATTTCGTGGCGCCGGTGTATCGGAGGATTCTCGTCCCGCTCGATCACTCCAATCGCGATCGCGCCGCCATCGCGCACGCGTCGGCGTTGGCATTGCCTCATGGAGCGACGCTGTATCTTTTGCACGTGGAAGAGGACGTCACCAGTCAGGTGTTCGGTGAACTCGCGTCTACAGCCGAAACCGTATCGGGACGCGAGTACTTCGAAGGGATTGTTACGTCGTTGGCTGCTGCGGGCATCCGCGCCGAACTCTCCATCGAACACGGCCGTTCGCCGCGCGCCGCGATTGTCGCGAAGGCGCGGGAAATCGGGCCGGATCTGGTGGTGATGGGTGCTCACGGACATCGTGGATTGAAAGATCTGGTGTTCGGCAACACCATCAACGCCGTGCGCCATATCATTTCGGTGCCTGTGTTGGTGGTTGGCGATGAACCCGCCGCGCGCTAGATCAGGCTGCCGTGAACAGGCACTGTTGCTCGATGGGCGCGGGACCGAAGCCCTGCAACTGTACGGGGAAGCGACGCCTTAGCTCGCGCGGGGCTGCTGCCATCCGCCCCTCCACCATGGACTGAAGCTGTAGTGCGTTCACCACGCTCTTGCCGGCGGCATCGTTGTTGAAGATGACGTAGGTGGCGTCGGCGAAGCGGCTAATGCGGTCCAGGCGCTGCTTCCAGTCCTCGAGTTCGGCCTCGGTATACAGGTAGTCGTGCTGCCGCATCCTCGTGGCAGCCTCGGAGTTCCGTTCAAAGCCGCCCATCGCGTTGCGCGGATTTCGCCCGTGTAGGCGGACGTAACCGATATTGCTGGTCATGTAAGACGTCGGCGGCATGGCGCTGGTGTATTCCGGCTGATCGATGTTGCAGAAACCGATGCGGTAATCCAGGAACGTTCCCACCGCCTCCTCCGCCAGCCAGCTGCTGTGGCGCATTTCGGCTACGAGTGGGAACTCGTGGAACGCGCGCCGCAGCTTGATGAGGAACTCGCGGTTTTCCGCTGTAAAGCGATAAGCCCAAGGGAATTGCATCAGCAGGGCACCGAGCTTTCCGGCGCGCAGCAGGGGGTAAAGTCCTTCTTTAAATGCAGCAATCTCGCTGTCATCGAGGATTCTTTGGTGGGTGAACTGTTGGTTCAACTTGGCGGTGAAGCGGAATGCAGGATTGCGCTCTACCTTCTTAATCCACAACCTCGAGAGCTCTGGCTTAAGTAATTGATAAAAAGAGCTGTTGATCTCTACGACGTCGAACGTCCGAGCCAACAGCTCCAGCGGATGAACACTCGTCGGCAGGGCCTTTGGGAAAACCACACCTTTCCAGTGCTGGTACGACCAGCCAGCAGTTCCGATGTAAAGGGATTTGGACATAGTGTAGGTCCTGTTCGCTTTGTATTCGCCTTGATTCATAGTAGCGAAGGAAAGGCGAAACTGTCAAGCCCTTTGTTCGAAATATTCCCGGGCATCCCTGAGGAGTACGTGGGATGTCCGGGTTCGGCGGTCAGTAGCGCAGGACCGCCGCGATGGGGCCTCCCGCGGCGAGCGTTTCGCCGGGGACCACAAAGACGGTGCCTCCGGTTCGCAGGGTTTCGACGGCTGCTGCGTTCAGAATGTCGTCGTCGGCGTGTAGGCCCTCGATGTGGGCGGTCGCTGCAGCTACGGCGGCGTGGTCGGCGACGAAGAGTTGATGGACGCGTCCCTCGACGGCTGCGGCGTACGTTCCAGCTGGATCGTTCGTCAGCTTATTGCGGATTTCCGGCAGTGCCTGGGCAGCGCGTTCGGCGCGGCGAAGGAGCTCCTGGGACGCGGCATGGCGCGCCTTCGTTTCCACCTGTGCCGGGGTGCAATGCGCGGGGTTCTCGTGCCACTCGTCGTCCAACAGCGCGGCGTTGTGGGCCGCCTTGCGGTAGGCTAGCAAGTCCGGGCGGGTGCCAATGAGGAAGGTTGGCAGGTCGCGGACGACATCGCGCAGGCCCTTGGCGACCAGGACGAAGAAGTGATAGAGATGCTCGGCCTCGGAATCGTAGTCGGATATGGTGCCGAAGCGCATGGAGTTCATCTTGCCGGAGTTGGATCCGCCGGCATTGGATCCGATGGTCGAGCGATTCTGAATGTTGTGATCCGGATGGTCCACACCCTCGGCGGCCTCAATATTTGCGGGTACGGTGGAAGGCAGGGCGACCTCTTCGCAACCACTGGCGGTCATATGCCACAGGCGGATGGACTTGCGGCTGGCGCCGAGCGCATAGAAATCTTTCGGCGCGCAGGCTGCGGCCATGAGAGGCAGCAGATGGAAGTGCGTTGCCGCGACCGCGCTGGGCTCCACGCCTGGGGTGGAAAAAGCCACTTCGTGTCCTGGCGCCACGAATACCGTGAAGCCCGGACCGCCTGCCGCATCGCCACCCAGGGGGATGGTTTCGACGAATGCTTGCAGCGCATTGGACAAAGCCTCGGCTTCCTTCGCCGGGCTGAAATGCCCCAGTTCGTTCATCGCCGTATGGGTTAATTGCCGCAACTGGGCGCGGCGTGCGGAGTCCGCTGCTCCAGGATGAGAGTCCGGGATGTTCAGCGTCACGCAAGATCCTTTAATATGGGCCAATCTGCGGAGTTCGTCGAGGTCGAGTTGTTTGAGGGCTGTGGCTGTCATGGGATTTGTTCCCCTTTTCGCCATTGCTTGGTGCAAGTAATGGGCCGTTGTGGAAAGAAGCCGTTAGTCGCGCTTACATCAGTCCGTTCGGCCCGTGGATTGGCCAGCGGAGTGCTCGCATAAACGCATACGGGAGGCATCGCATGAGAAATCGCATGAGAACACAACGTGGAAGCCATCGGACGAGGCTGGCAATGATCGCTTTGTGGGCGGCATGGGCGGTCGCGATTCCAACCATCGCGGACGCGCAGAAGCCCGACGGTAAAGCGGCTCCGGCCAGTAAGAGCGCTGCTTCGAAATCGAGTTCGACTACACCTTTGATCCAATCCATCCAAGGGCCCGAGCTCTTCCGTTCTTATTGTTCGTCATGTCACGGCATGGACGCGAAAGGCGGCGGTCCCATGACGGCATCATTAAAAGTGAAGCCGGCCGATTTGACGAAAATTTCCGCACGCAATGGAGGCATGTTCCCCATGGCGCGCGTGGAGCGCATTATTTCGGGAGAAGAACAACCCGCGACGGGTCACGGCTCCAGCGCCATGCCCGTGTGGGGACCGATCTTTTCGCAGGTCACGACGGACGTGGATCTCGGCCGCGTGCGGATCAATAATCTGGCGCGCTACTTGAATAGTATTCAGCAGAAGTAGTGGCGAAAGGAGCGGGGTTATACCGCGTTTTTTGACACCCTGCTAGTGGATCGATTGCGAAATATGCGACGTGCCCCCGGTCTTGAGCACGGATGCTTCTCGGGATTTGTTGTCGCGCTTTTCCGAATACATGCGGCGATCCGCCTGCGCGAACAGTGCTCCCTGATCCGCTCCATCCTCGGGGAAACTCGCGATTCCGGCACTCAGCGTCAGCAGATTGCGAGAATAGCGTTCGCGGCACATTTCGGATAATAGCTTGCGGAACTGTGTCACGCGATTCTGGACGTCTTCGGCGCGAGCGCCATACATCATCGCCACGAATTCATCGCCGCCCATGGACGCGATGGCGTCCCGTTCGCGACACAGGGATTTCATCGCCAGTGCGAACGTGCGGAGCGCGCGGCCCGCTTCAATCTGCCCGTACCCGGCGTCGATCTGTTCCGATCCCTCGATGTTCATAACCACAACCGTAACGGGCGCGTTCTCTTGGCCGGCGCGGGCTAGGTCAAAGTCGAGCTTTTGAAAGAGCTCGCGGGCGTTGAGTACACCTTTTGCGAAATCCTCAACGGGTGCGCCTACGTGGGTCGAAGCACGCATGGAGTCCTCGAGCGACATCGCAACTTTGGCGCTTACCGCCTGCAGCAAACGCAGATGCTCTTTGGAGAACGCATCGCGATCCGCATGATAAAGGGCCAGCACACCAATCACGCCGCTTAAGCCCTCCAGCGGAATGGCCAAGGCCGAGCGCAAGGAAGATGCACGCGAGCTGTCGCCCAGATATCCGGATTCGACCGCGGGATTGCCGTTGACGATGGGCTTATGATTTTCCGCGACCCACCCCGAGAGCCCCAAACCCACGGGAATCTGCAGCGAGGAGAACAAGCGCGATTCGTCGCCATGGACGAATGCGGGCTGCAGCGTGTCGCCGCGCCGGAACCAAATCACGAGGCAGTGGTAGGGCACCATGCGGCGTAGTCGCAGCGCCAGCATCGACATGGTGTCGTCCGGGCTCAACGAACTACCCAGTTGCCGCGAGAGATCGATCAAAGACTGCACGTCATGTCGCGCGCTGGCGATGTTTCCCAATGTGTCGAGGCTCGAAGTCTGCGTAACCGGCGGAGAAGCCGCGAGAGCTTCGAATCCGGCCGCGGGCGCGTCGCCGCGATCCACTTTCACTTCGGTCGACAGCTTGACGCCTTCGCCGCCACCCTCGGCCTTGGCCAATTGTTCCAGTTCGATGTAGCGCCGCTTGAGGACTTCCACCACCTGCGGGTCGAACGCCTTGCCGGAATCTTTTTCGACGACCTTCATTGCTTCGTCCAGCGGCAACGCGCGCCGGTATTGACGATCGGAAGCCAGCGCATCCAGGCAATCCACTGCCGAGATGATGCGCGCGCCGATGGGAATTTCTTCGCCCTTCAATCCAGCCGGATAGCCCGCGCCATCCCAGCGCTCGTGGTGCGCGCGGACAATGGGCACAACGGGATAAGGAAACTGTACGTGTTCGAGAATCTCCGCGCCCACGGTCGGATGAATTTTCATCTTCTCGAATTCTTCCGGCGTGAGGCGGCCGGGCTTCGAGATGATGCTTTCCGGCACCGCGAGCTTGCCAATGTCGTGGAGCAGGGAAGCGGCCAACAGCGCCTCCTGCTCGGAGTGGCTCAATTTCAAATCGCGCCCAATCTCACGAGCGTAAATCTGCACGCGCGCCAAATGGCTGTGCGTGGTTTGATCCTTCGCCTCGATGGCCAGCGCAAGTGCTTGAATGGTGCGCAGGTGCAGCGCCGAAACATCCTCGGCGTACTTCTTCTGATTTTCCAGACGCGAGACGTGCAAGTGGTACGCCTTATAGACCAGGTAGATGATGGGGGCGCTGACCAGAATCGTCTGCCAGCCGACGATGCGCATGGTGACCGCAACGAGAACCGCAACGGTTGCGCCGCCCAAGTACAGCGGCACCGTGCCAAAGAAATAGTTGCGCCAGGTGTGGTCGAAGGCGATGTTCTCGCTGAAGGAAACCGCGCAGGCGACCAACGTCGCTTGCAGTAGACAGAAGACGCCGGTGGCGAGGGCGAAACGCGTCAGCAGCGCCGCGGAGCCCGGCAGGCCCAAGGACGAATCGTAGATCCCGACCATGACGCTGGCCGATAGTGCCGTCGCCGCGATGTGGAACGCCATCGGCGAGCGCTTCTGGTTTTTCGGAGGATGCCACAACGATTGGCAGAGTGCCATCATCACGGCGAGGATCACCGTCTCCGAACCGGATATCTCCAGTGCGCCGATCAGCACGAACACGAAGGTGGGCGGCAGGTTCCCGGCCTTGCTCGGAATGCTCAGCTGCGTAGCAACCGCGAGCAACGCAACCGTCGCGAAACCAACGAACTTTACGAGATCCGTGGTTTCCCAGCCGGTTATGGCGAGACCGAGAGCCATGGCTCCGCCGAATACAACCATGGCGATCAGCCCTAGCGCTCTGTTGGGCAGTCGTTTGTCGGCAGTACTCATACCACGCTTGTGATTTGCATATGAATTGCCATATCGGCAATTTTTAAAGCCCTTGTTCACAGGCACATAGAAGAAAGGCGCGAGAGCCGCTTGTGCCAAACTGGCGCATCGGCTTGCGCGCATGCGACAGTTTGTCTCCGGAAAGAGAGTACGTTTGCGCCATGGACTAAGGCCAATGCCTGAGCGCGCAAAGTTGGAAATCCGGCGAAGGTATAGATGTAGATGCCACACGAGCAACATGTATTCCTCGGTATGACGGCGATTGTCGCGAGCGCGCCCATGCGTTCGCTGATGGATCTGGTGGAACGCGCGGCACGCTCGCGGGCCACAATTCTGATCACCGGCGAAAGCGGCACGGGCAAGGAACTGGTGGCGCGTGCGATTCATCAGCTCTCGCTGCGATCGCATCGCGCGTGGGTCGATTTTAGTTGTGCCGCCTTACCCGAGCATTTGATTGAAAGCGAACTCTTCGGCCACGAAAAAGGAGCGTACAGCGGAGCGGATTCCGCCAAGCCCGGCTTGTTC
>CAITIX010000223.1 GCA_903892565.1 uncultured Acidobacteriia bacterium | reverse complement strand
CCTGCCGCTCGGCAGTGGAGCTCTCGCTGGCAGTGGATTTCCCTTTGATCGCGAGGCGATTGCGCGCGATCTGGAATTCGCCAGCGTCACGCACAACAGCATGGATGTATCCGCCGATCGCGACTTCGCGTTGGACTTTCTGTATGCCGCATCCACCACGATGCTGCATCTTTCGCGCTTGGCCGAAGACTGGATTCTTTACTCGAGCGAAGAATTCGGATGGCTGGAGTTAGGCGACGGCGTCACCAGCGGCTCCAGCCTGATGCCGCAAAAGAAAAATCCCGATTCACTGGAACTCATTCGCGGCAAATGCGGCCGCGTGTTTGGCGACCTCAGTTCGCTCTTCGTGACGATGAAAGGCCTGCCCACCACCTACAATCGCGACATGCAGGAGGACAAGGAGCCGATCTTCGACGCCGCGCATCAGCTCAGCGGATCGCTCGAAATGGCGTGCGCGGTTGTGACGTCCGCGAAGCTCCGTCCGGAGCGTCCCGCGGCCGCTGCCGAAGAAAGCTGGACCGTCGCCACGGATCTCGCCGAAGCGCTCGCACGCAACGGCACGCCGTTTCATCGCGCGCATCAGATTGCCGGACGCCTGGTCCTCGAAAGTGTTCGCGCAGGCAAGAAGCCTTCTGATTGGACTCCGGAAACACTCGCGGCATTTGCGCCGGAATTCACGCCGCAGATGGCCGCCATGCTGAAACCTTCCGAAGGCATGAGGACGCGCGAAATTCGCGGCGGCACGGGACCTGTACACGTGGCGAAGGCGCTGATCGAAGCGCGCACGCGCCTGGATCAACTCTTACTGTGATCTTATTCTCATGAACAAGGCCTATCGCCAAAGCCAAATCTTGAAGCTGATCCGGCAGCGCCAGATCCACACGCAGCAGGACTTGGCCGATGCGTTGCACTCCCTCAAAATCGCGGCCACGCAGGTCACGCTATCGCGCGATATCCACGATCTCGGGCTGGTGAAGACTCCCGCCGGATATGCGCAGGTGTCCAGCGAAACGCCGCAAGCACCGGGGCATGACGTGGAAACGCTGGCGCGCGAACTTTTGCTCGATGTGCGCCTGGCGCAAAATGTATTAGTTTTAAAGACGCCTCCCGCGAATGCGAATGCGCTCGCCGCTGCGTTGGATCGCGCGGAATGGCCGGAGGTAACGGGCACCATCGCGGGCGACGATACCGTTCTGGTTGTGGCACCGGATAAAAAAACAGCGGAGGCACTGCAGGAGCGCTTCCTCAAGCTCTTGCAGTAGAGGCGCTTTTGAAGTGCCGCAAGCGCGGCCAGACTATCTTACAATTGGAGATTCGTTTTCATGTTCCAAAGGGCCCGCACATGGCTGCTGCGCTCCGGGATTCAGGAGCCCGGCGGCGGAGTCGCCCGCTACTACCGCGCCGACGTAGAAAAGAATCTCGCCGTTTCCACTGAGATTACGGGCTACTTTGTCAGCGCGCTTTTTCATATTCCCGAATTGGCGAGCGACGCGACGACCGAATCTGGACTGGCCGCCGCCCACTACCTCACGCGCCAAGCTTGGTCCGCGCAACACGCGACCATTCCCTTCGAGCCGGATTCGAACCTCGCCTACTTCTTCGACATCGGCATCATCGTTCGAGGATTGCTCGCGGCGTGGAAGACCACGCAAGAACAGGAACTCGCGGATCGCGCGAAAGATGCCGCGTTGTCTCTTGCCTTCGATTTTCTGGGCGAGGGCGCGTTCCATCCGATCATCACTCTGCCCGAGAAGCAACCTCTGGACTACGAGCCGAAACGCTGGTCTCGCAGCCCCGGATGTTATCAATTGAAATCCGCTCTGGCCTGGCATGACATCGGCCGCGCATTCGGAGACCAACACGCTATGCGCATGTTCGAAGCTGCGCTGGCCTCCGCGCTCGCAACGCATGAAAGTTTTTTGCCCGGCGTCGATGAGCCGGAAAAAGTGATGGACCGCCTGCACGCCTATTCCTATTTTCTGGAAGCGCTCCTCTCCGTCGGCGATCGTCCCGAATGCCGCGCGGCGCTAACCACGGGCATCGAGCGCGTCGCTCACTATCTGCGCGACATCTCTCCCCTCTTCGAGCGCTCCGACGTGTGTGCGCAGCTGCTGCGCGTGCGCTTGATTGCGCATCGCCACCATGGCTTGCCTCTCGATCAGGAAGCGGCGACCGAGGAAGCGCGCCGCGCGGCGTCCTATCAAGCGAGTTCGACGGATCCGCGCATCGATGGCGGCTTCTGGTTCGGACGCAAGCAGGGCGAGTTGCTGCCGTTCGTAAACCCCGTTTCCACCGTCTTTTGCCTGCAAGCGCTCTCGCTGTGGGAAGCTCACCGGGCCGGCACGTGGACCTACGAACCGGGCGAACTAGTCTAGCCCCGGCGGCTAATCTAAACGCCGCAAAATGCCGATGAAGCAGGCGTGAGATGGAAACGCCTGAACCCGAAGACTGCGTCTGCACTTGCTATCTGTGTCACGGCGGCGGCCCTGCTGCCCAGTGCATGGATCGCGTGGCACTTTCGCGCCGTGCCGCAGATGGGCGCCTATCACGACGATGCGGTGTATCTGGAGTCCGCCAAATCGCTCGCCGAAGGCCACGACTACCGCATTCCCTCGCTGCCCGACGCTCCATATCAAACGAAATATCCGCCCGTGTTTCCGTTCCTGATGTCGCTCATCTGGAGAATTGATCCGCAATTTCCGGGCAATCTCTCGAAGCTCGCGGCGCTGTGCTACGCGATGCTGCCGATCTACGTGGCGCTGCTTTTCGTCGTCCTGAGACGCTGGGGACTCTCGCCGCTCTCGACTGCGGCCATTTGCGCCGTCACCGCGCTCAGCCCGCACATGGTGCTCGCCAGCACCATGACGATGTCTGAAATGACGTTCGGCGTGCTCTCACTCATCGCCCTTTTGTACTTAGAACGCGGGACCGCCGAACTCAACTACAAACTCCTAATTTTCGCGGGCATCGCCGGAGGCCTGGCGTTTCTCACGCGCACGCAAGGGATCGCGCTGCTCGCAAGCGGTCTCGCCGTCTTCGCCTGGAAAAAGCAATGGAGCAACGCAGCGGCCTATGCGGCGCCCTTCGGACTCGCCGTGGTTGGCTGGGTTCTGTGGACGCATACGCATGGATATCGTGGTTCCGATCCCGTGACTTTGTACTACGTCGACTACGTCCGCTTCTACGCCGCCAGTGTGCAGTGGAGCGACCTGCCTCGCTTTCTGCAGGTCAACATCGATTCCATCTTTTCCAACATGGCGCATTTGCTGTTCGCGGCGCTACCCTCCGATACTCCGGGACGCATGTTTGGCTGGGTTATGGCCGTTGCCTCCATCAGTGGACTTCGCCGCTTGGTGAAGCAATCCGGCCAGTATCACATCGCAACGTTTGCGCTGTTCGCCTTCGTGTTGCTCTTGCCGTGGAATTGGCCGCCCAACGAGCGCTACCTGATACCCATCTGGCCCGCCATCGCCGCGGGATTCCTCACGGAGCTCACGCATCTATACTCAGATTGCCGGGCGGGCTTGAAACGTCCCGAGTTTGGGCAACGCGCCGTATCCGCCGTGATGCTCGCGGCAGTCGCCGCGCTTGCGTGCATCGTCCCTTATCGCAACTTCGATGGAACTATGAACACGATCCCAGCCATTTACTCGGACTATCAAAAGACCGATGCGTCCCGCGAACCGGGCTATGAGTGGATCCGCAAGAACACGCCGGAAAATGCCCAGCTTCTGACTTACGACGATCCTCTTGTCTACCTGCACACCGGACGGAGAGGAATCGCGATGCCTACGGCGCTCCATTGGCTGATGGATGGAGACAATGACAAGCGCCTGCACGTGTTCTTCAGCAGCGCTCCCGCGTTCATGCAGGAACACAAACTGGATTACGTTTTAAGCACAGACACCGATTTCCACCGCGATCTTCTGGCGCAAGGCCGCGATGCGTTTCAGCTCGCCGTGAACTCCGACACAGGGTTCGAGCCGCTCTTTACGTCGCGAGGCGTGAAAGTATATCGCTTGCAATCCAAAACGTCGAGCGCTCCCACTGCGATGGGCGCGTGGTTCGCACGCGTACGCCAAACCGCACCATCCATTCAATAGCTCCGCCCGTGGTGGCAATGTCATCTTCTCTGTTCGCACATTCTCCTGCGATAATGTTTTGAGACACGTGGGATCGTCGTCAATGAGCGCTGATCCCGAACAACCTCGAGGCGAACCCATGAGCGATATCATCCTGCCCGGCGAAATCCGCCGGCGCGACTTACTCAAGACGACGGCAGCTGGACTGGCGCTGGCGTCCGGTCCCCTGGCTGCGCAATCTGGTGCCAAGAAGGGCAACCGCATCGACATCCACGCGCACGTCTGGACCGACGAATATCTCGACATGATGGAGCGCTTCGGCGTGAAGGACACCAGCGTCCAACGCAAGAAGGGCGCGGGTCCGAACGAAGCCGAGATGGAAAAGCGCTTCGAGCAGATGGACGCCGTCAAGGTCACAAAGCAGATTCTTTCCATCTGCCCGCAGGCTCCGCACTTCGAAGACAAGAACAACGCCGTGGCCGCCGCGCGCGCCGCCAACGACCTCTATGCCGACACGGTCCGCCGCTGGCCCAAGCGCTTTGCTGCATTCGCCGCGCTGCCGCTGCCGCACATCGACGAATCGTTGAAGGAACTAGACCGCGCGATTACGCAGCTTGGATTTGTGGGCGCCACCATCGGCACGTTCCCCTCAGGACGTTCGCCCGCCGATCCGGCATTCTTCCCGGTGTACGAAGAGATCAACCGCCGTGGGCTGGTCCTGTTCATCCATCCCGTGGGCTGCAATATTTATTCGCCGCTCATCGCAGATCATCACATGACGTGGATGATCGGCGCTCCGCTCGAAGACACGATGTCCGTGTTGCACCTGATGGAATCCGGCATCGCGCTGAAATTCCCGAAGATGAAAATCGTCAACTGCCACCTGGGCGGCGCTCTGCCGATGACCTTGCAGCGTTGGGACAATCAGTACGGCTGGGAAGATCCGAAGTTCCCCGAAAAGCCCAGCATCGCGGCCAAGCGCATGTGGTATGACTCGGTCGGCCACGGGCATGCGCCCGCGCTACGCGCGGCGGTGGACACACTCGGCGCGGATCGCATCGTGCTCGGCAGCGATTTTCCGTATGAAGCGGGCGAGCTCTACAAGCACGCCATCGCCTATGTCGAACAATCGGGATTGAAGAAGGAAGACGCCACCAAGATCCTGGATTTCAACGCCGCCAATCTACTCGGGATGCTCTAGGCGGCAACGCCGCTACTGAAATCTCGGCCCTACGCCGATCCGGTGGCCGACTTTCAACCAGCGCGATTCCGAAGCCATCCGCACCTGCAGCGCAAGCGTGGCCGCGCGCTGCTCGATCACAGCTTTGTCGTGCGCGAGCACTGCTTTTTCGTGCTGCACTGTGGACAAGTTCAATTCGAGCTCAGCCCGTGCTCGCGCGAGTTCGGCGTTCGCCCGCTCCAGATTCGCTTTCTCTTGGACGAGCTGTTCGACCTGGTTCTCCAACGCCTGCGCCACGATCGACGAGTCGGGATACCGCATGCAGAACGCCGGAGTGAAAGGCTGTTGGCAATGCAGTGCCTCAGGGGGATCTTTCCGCAGCACGGCTTCCATGTGTACCGGCTTGATGATCCCTGCGAGCATGGCCTCTTCGTCACGCTGGTGGACGCGATCAATGAAATCGCGATCCCAAGCGCGCGACGGATCGAAATGATGCCCGAACGCGCGATCCACAAACGGATCGATGAGGTTGCCGTACGCAAAGAAAAATTCGAAACGAAAGTTGCTCAGCAACAGCGGCAGAACATCCTGCGCGCGAATACCTTCAAAGCCCTGCTTGGAGCAATCCCAATCCATGTAGCTCTCTTCGTGACGCCGCAACATGCGGTTGTAGCGGTACGATTCCGGGAGCTCCTTCCAAAACTCTTGCAGAATCTCCATGGCCTCCGGCCATCGCTGGTGCCCGTTGCGACCAATCATGTCGGAAACAATGAACTGTCCCTGCGGCGCGAGCGACGCCCGCACCTGACGAAACAAGCCTTCCAGGTTCACCACGTGATGCAGCGATTGCGACGCCAGCACGGCATCGTATTCGTGCGCGGGCTCCCAACGATTGAAATCGCCCTGCTGAAAGCCGATCTGCGCCTCCACTCCGGCTTCGCGTGCGGCGAGTCGGCCGCGTTCTAACATGGTCTCGTTCAAATCCAGGCAATCGAGCACGAAATTCGTGCAACCAGCCGACTTCAACAGTTGCGCGAGCGTAATCTCCAGGTCGCAATTCCCCGCCCCAATACTGACGAAGCGCAGCGTCCGGCTTGTCTCGCGCTCGCACTGCCGCCACAAGTAACGCTGGAACATGTCGCGCGAACAGCTGAGACCAAAGGCTTCCAGCTTCGGCCGGATCTTCGAGTTCGACCAGTAATGGAAGATCTCCGGCAGATCGTGGACGTCCTTCTGATCTCGAAACGTATCAATCTCGGCGAGGACCCTCGCGTCGTATTTTTCTTG
>CAITIX010000222.1 GCA_903892565.1 uncultured Acidobacteriia bacterium | reverse complement strand
TGCAGTTGTGGACTCTGATGGGGACCGATCTTTCGAACTTCCGCACCGGCACGGACGCGGAAGCAGATCGTCGCGCCATCGCCGAACGCCAGGCGCCGGTTTATAAATATTACTTCCAGTGGTATTCTCCCGTGCGCGGCGGCGTTCTGGGTTCGTATCACACGCTGGAAATTCCGTTCATCTTCCGCAATGCGGATATCTGCGAATCGATGTGCGGCACGGGCAAGGACCGTTACGCATTGGAAGACAAGATGAGCGCGTCCTGGGTGGCATTTGCCAGGACCGGAAATCCCAACGCTAAGGGAAATCCAAAGTGGGATCCTTATACGATGGACCGCCGCGCGCTCATGATTTGGAACAATGAATGTAAGGCGAGCGACGATCCGTTTAAGGAAGAGCGGACGGCTCGCGTGGCCCTGCATGCCACGGGCGCGGCTGCGTAAGCCGACATTGGAAACAGCCCGATATTGGAAACATCCCGATACTGGAAACATAAGGTGTACAGAAAGAATATGGGAATCTTAAAAAAATCGAGGCGCGCGTTACTCGCCGCTGCTCTCACGGCCCTGCTGGGCGTTCCTGCGTTCGCGCAAATGGAGTTTTCCGGCGAATGGGCTCCGGTCTTGGATGAAGACAACGCCGGCAATCCCTACGTGGGCGAATTCATCGGCATCCCGATGAGTCACTCGGGGATGTTGCGCGCGCAAGCCTGGAACGCATCGCTCTATACGCTGCCCGAATGGCAATGCCGCCCTCATGGGGCGATGTATATTTCGCGAGGACCTTCGCAAGTCCGGATCTGGAAGGAAGTGGATCCGGATTCGCGCGAGATCGTGGCGTTTCACGCGGAATGGCTGCGCTCCATCGATAACCCCTATTACATGGATGGCCGCGCGCGCCCGTCGAAATACTCGCCGCACACGTTTGGCGGATTCTCCACCGCCGAATTTATCGGCGATCAGCTGAAGATCACGACGACGCATCTCAAAGAAGACTACTATCGCCGCAACGGCGTTCCTTCGAGCGACGAAGCGACGCTGACGCAATACTGGATGCGGCGCGGCGATATCCTCACCTGGACCACCATTGCCACTGATCCTCTCTATCTCAGCGAACCCATGATCCGCGCCAGCGAATATCGCCTGATTCCGGCCTTGCGCATTCCTCCGTATCCCTGCACCGTGATTGAAGAAGTGGATCGTCCGGCGGGCGTGGTTCCGCACTATCTGCCGGGACAGAATCCGTTCCTCACCGAGTGGGGCGAAAAGTATCACGTTCCGCAGGCGGCGGCGGGCGGCGGCGCGGCGGCCATGCATCCTGAATTGGCGAAGAAAATATTGAAGGAAGCCAACGCGGCACCCGCGGCGGCGAAAAAGTAGATGATTGCCACAAGGAAGATTCTCAGCGTGAAAAAGAATTTGAATCGCGTCGGCCGCAAAAGCGCGCTCCTCGCCGCTACCGGTCTGGCTGTCGCAGGTTGCGCGGTCCTCACCTGCGTGGTATCGGCGGAAGCGCAGCAATCGAATGCAACGGCGCCTGCCATCGTGGATTCGGCCGATGGCAACATCGAGACGTTGCAGGTTCGCGGCAATGTTTACATGATTGGCGGCGCGGGCGCGAACATCGTTCTCTCCGCCGGCGACGAAGGCGTCCTGATGGTGGATTCCGGCTCCACTGCGAACGCGGATAAAGTCCTGCAAGCGGTGAACGGCCTGACCGCAGAACTGAACAAGTTCCGCCAACCGGTCACTGCGTTTTCACATGGCGGCTCCGGCACCGTGCTCACCAGCTTTCGCCCTCCGAAGCCAATCCGCTTCATCCTGAACACCAGCGCCCTCGGCGAGCATACCGGTGGGAACATCAAGCTCTCGGCGGCGGGAAGAACATTTACCGGTGGCAATGTCACTGGCGACCTGGGGGACGTCACCGAAGGCGCGGCGATTCTGGCGCATGAAAATGTATTGCAACGCCTGACGGATGAAAAGATGCCGACCCGTGGCTTGCCCACTGAGTCCTACTATGGCGGCGTCATGAAGCTGAGCCATTACTTCAATGGCGAAGGCGTGGTGATGTATCACATCCCCAACGCGATCACCGATGGCGATAGCATCGTGCATTTCCGCACGTCGGACGTGATCGCCACCGGCGATATCTTCACCTTCGCCAGCTACCCGCCCATCGATATCGCCAAGGGCGGCAGCGTGCAGGGAGAACTCGCCGCGCTGAATCGCATGCTGGAAATCGTGGCTCCCGAATTTCGTTCGGAGGGCGGAACGTTCGTCGTTCCCGGCCACGGCCGCGTCGGCGATACCGCCGATCTTGCCTACTATCGCGACATGGTGACCATGATTCGCGATCGCGTGCAGGACGGCATCAAGAAAGACAAGACGCTGGCACAGATCAAGGCATCGAAGCCCACCGAGGATTGGGATCCCCGCTTCGGACGGAATCCGAAATGGACGCCGGATCAATTTGTGGAGGCCGTCTACAAGAGCCTCATGAATCCGCCCGCAGCAAAGAAATAGCCGGGGAATATTGAACATGAATCGTACGGCATTGCACACAGCACTTCATATGACGATCGCGGCGGGGCTCCTCGTCGCCACTGCGGCTCCGGGCTTCGCGCAGGAAGGCCGACCGGCCCCGCGCACGGCCAAGGACGTCGCGCCGATCGACCTTACAGGATATTGGGAAAGCCGCATCGTGGACGAATGGCGCTTCCGCGTCACGCCGCAAAAGGGCGATCTCGCGTGGGTCCAGATTACGGCGGACGCTCGTAAAGCCGCCATGGCCTGGGATCCCGCAAAAGACGAAGCGGAAGGTAAAGCCTGCCGCGCTTACGGCGCAGTCGGCATCACGCAAAGGCCCGGCCTGATGCACATCACCTGGAGCGATCCCGCGACTTTGAAAATGGATTTCGACACCGGGACGCAAACCCGCATGGTGCACTTCTCGAAAGCTCCCGCGGATAAAGGTGCTGCAAGCTGGCAGGGATATTCGGAAGCCGTCTGGCAGACGCCCGGAAACGTGCTGATCTTCACCGGCGATGCCTACGTCCCCGCGCTCGTGCGCGGCCAAGCTGCCGGAGCTCCCACCACCGGCACTCTGCGCGTGACCACCACGAACATGCTGCCCGGTTACATCCGCAAGAACGGAATTCCGTACAGCGACAAGGCGGTTCTTACCGAATATTTCAACCGCATCGTGGAGCACGGCGACAATTATCTGGTGATGACGCAAATGGTGGACGATCCGGCAAACCTGCCGCAGCCGTTCATCCGCACATACACCTGGAAGCAGCTCCCCAACGCCACCGGCTGGGATCCCACTCCCTGCCTGCCCCGGTAGAATCGCAATGCTGATCCTGAAGAGAATGCACTGCGGCGCGCTGGCGCTCTGGATCATTGCGGCGCCGTTCGCGTTCTCGCAGACTAAGCAGGAAGCGGATGCGGCTGGGCAATGGCCGATGTTCAATCGCGACCTCGGCTCCACGCGCTACTCGCCGCTTACGCAGATCAATACCAAGAACGTCGCGCAGTTGAACCGCGCGTGGTCGTTCAAGATCGGCACGCAGAAGAACTCGGGAAGCATCACGGGCGGCTCGGAAGTAACGCCCATCGTCGTTCAGGGCGTGATGTACGTGCCTACCGCGACGGCCATCGTCGCGCTGGAGCCGGAAACCGGCAAGCAGTTGTGGTCCTATGAATCGACCGGCGCGGGTAATCTCTCCCGTCGCGGCGTTGCGTATTGGCCGGGCGACGCGAACAATCCTCCGCGCATTCTGTTTACGATGGGTCGCAGGCTGATCGGCTTGAACGCGAAGTCCGGCAAGCTGGATCCCGGCTTCGGCGATGAAGGCGAAGTCAACATGGGCGTGCCCTACGATTCGCCGCCGATCGTTTACAAAAATGTTTTGGTGGTCGGCGCCAATACCGGCGAATCGACACCTACCGGAGAGGCGGGCAACACGCGCGCGTTCGATGCGCGAACCGGCGCCAAGAAGTGGGACTTTCATTCCGTGCCTCTCCCCGGCGAACCCGGACACGAGACTTGGGAAGGCGATAGCTGGAAGGATCGCTCCGGCGTGAATAATTGGGGCTTTTCGCTTTCGGTGGATGCCGAGCGCGGCATCGTCTACACCACCTTTGGTGGTCCCAATACGAACTACTGGGGTGGCGATCGGCACGGAGACAATCTGTACGCGAATTCGGTAGTGGCGATCGACGCCGAAACCGGCAAGATGAAGTGGCACTTCCAAGCCGTGCATCACGATATTTGGGATTACGATCTGCCGCCTGCGCCCGCGCTGCTCGACGTCGTCATCAACGGCAAGAAAGTCCCTCTACTCGTGCAGACCGCGAAAACCGGTTGGATGTACATTCTGGATCGCGTCACCGGCAAGCCGGTATTCGGGATTGAAGAGAAGCCGACGCCGCAAAGCAAGACTCCCGGCGAGCAGAGCTCTCCCACGCAGCCTATCCCCGTGAAGCCTCCTGCGCTCTCGCGCAATAGCTACAAGCCCGAAGATATCGTTACTGCAGCCGAGACCAGCGAGGAGCACGCCAAATTCTGCCGTGCCTTGGCCGAGCGCAGCGGAGGACTCTCCAACGAAGGTCCCTATACGCCGTATATGTTTCGCGATGCTGGGGCGCCTCCGAAATCGACGATTCTTTTCCCGGGGTCGATTGGTGGCGTGAATTGGGGAGGCGTTGCAGCCGATCCGAAGCTGGGCTACGTGTTCGTCAACTCCATGGACGAAGCCAGCATCGGCTGGATTGAAAAGAAGCCCGCGGGATCGGCCACGCAGTACGACCGCAACAGCATTGTCGGGCCGACGTCGCGTTTCCAGTGGGCCGAGGGCAATCCACGCTCGGGCAATATTCAAGGTGCGGGCGAGCACGGATGGCCCTGCCAAAAACCGCCATGGGGACGCTTGATCGCGGTGAACGCCAAGACCGGCGATTTCGCGTGGTCCGTGCCGCTCGGCGTCACGGATGAATTGCCCGAAGGCAAGCGCAACACGGGACGCCTCAACATGGGTGGGCCTATGGCGACGGCCGGCGGACTCGTGTTCATCGCCGCCACCAATGACCATCGCTTTCGTGCCTTCGATTCGCGCACCGGCAAGCAGCTGTGGGAAACCAAGCTCGACATGAGCGCCCACGCAATTCCGATCACCTATCAAGGCAAGAACGGGACGCAGTACGTGGCGATCATGGCGGGTGGCGCCAGCGCCATTGACGATCCTTCTCCTCCTGGAGCCGAAGCCTTGGTGGTGTACGCATTGCCGGGCAAGGCTGAGAAATCCAGCCCCGGCAAGTAACCGAAGTGGGCTCCGACGGCGTAGATCCGACAGTTTAAATTCAGTAGCTTAAGTCGAACATTTTAAAAAGTATGTGCGCTGCGGGCGGGGAAGGGAAACCACCGGCTGGCGGTAGGCTCCCGTCCAGCGCCTTCCCTCGACTCTACAAACATCCCATGCAGAACCAGTTTGATAGTGGTATTGCGGGATTGAGGTCGTCAACCCAATCTAAATCCAGGTGGAAATTGCTAGTTTGAAATTTCAGACGCGCGAGGGCACTGCGTGTTGGATCGGTCGTACGCGGTCTGTTCCCACGCCGCCTTTGGAGTGCCGTGCTATACCAAGAAGAATGGTTTTCAGCTCGATTTCTTTTCTGTTCCTATTTCTGCCATTGGTGTTGCTGGTGTACCACGGCGTCTTCTTTCTGTCCGTGCACTTGGGCCGCCCATCGGCGTTGAGCTTTCGCCTTAGCAATGCGTTCCTGCTTTTTGTGAGCCTAATTTTTTACTTCTGGGGCGAGCGGCTTCTGGTTTTTCTGTTCATACGCCGCTGACAAACTAGACCAGTAGACGCCGCGTGAGCGGCGTTACGGCGGAGAGAAAGTAGACCGCCGGGGAAACTGGTTCCAGCAGACATTCTGTGTTTGTGG
>CAITIX010000221.1 GCA_903892565.1 uncultured Acidobacteriia bacterium | reverse complement strand
GTCCGGGCTGGCGATTTCCGGGACGACCATCGCGGTCATCGGCGGCGTGGCGGCTGCGGCTGTGGTCGGTGGATTGGCCGCCACTGGAACGCTTTCTGGTGGCTCCGCGCAGCCCGCGGTCAGCCGTTAAACATATTGCGAAGTGTTCGGAGATCAGATGATCGGTGACGGTAAGGCAAAGTGCGAGACGGACAGGCGCAGTGCAGTGACGCACGCGCATGCCTGGATCTCGACGGCTCTGCGGCTGGGACTTCTCGTCCCGGCCGCATTCTGTCTTCTGCGCCTTGCTGCCGCCGAACTCGAGTTTCGCGGGGACACTCCATCGTCCGTTGCGAAAGCCGTTTCCGTCGGCAATACGGAGTATCGCGAACGGCTTGCGGCCCTGCAGTCCGCCAACGCGCAAAGCATCCTGCGAGAAGCAACGGATGCCGATCCATTAGCGTCGTCGGCGTGGATCGCATTAGGATTGGCCGAAGAACGCGTCCGCATTCAAAATCATTCTGACAATTTCTCAGCCGCGCGCCAGGCGTTCGAAACCGCTTTTCGCGTGGATCATCAATATGCCACGGCTTGGGCGCTGGCCAATTTCTGCTTTCGCCACGACGATACGGAATGCTTTTGGAGAGCCGAACGCCGCGCCGCGCTACGGGCTCCGCAGTTAGCCGATCCCGCGGCCATCAATCTCGGCGATCTGCGCCCGCTGCTCGAATTAGCCCGGAACATGGAGCCTTCGCCCTCTGCGCTCCTGGAGCAACTGACCGCGCCGACATCGGATCCCCCACCCACGGATCGCCCACCCACAGCGGAACAAGCTGAAACGTTTCGCAGGCAAATCGAGAGAGCTTACCTCAACGACCTTATCGTCGGAAATCGCTGGGAGGACGCCACAATTGTTGCGCTGCGGCTAGCTTCTTATCCACGGGCTTTGCATCCAGAAATAAATCGTACTCAGGACCTCGCCCGGCTCGACGATTTCGTAAATCGCCTGCTCGATGCGCGCCGCCCCAACGAAGCCGTGCAAGTGTGGAATGCCTATGCGGACTTCACGGCGCTCAATCCATCGCGCGGTGTTGTTTTGACCAACGGCGATTTCGCTTCCATGCCGCGCCAAACGGGATTCGACTGGCGCTTCGCTCCTCAGGACACCTACGAAATGCACACCGAGTGGAAGCCCTCGCTCGTCGAATTTCGATTCCGGGGACAGCGCTTTCAAGCGAATGCGGCCGAACAAACTCTTTTGCTCGAGCAGCGCCTGCCGCTGCGCGCGGGGAAGTTTCGTTTGCGCTTCGAATACTTGACGCGGGATTTGTCCATGCCCACCGGCATTCGATGGGAATTGCAAAGTGCAAAGGCCGCTAGTGATCTTGCCGGATCTCTGCAGTCTTCGGATCAATGGCGCGAAGCGTCCTGCGTCTTCTCGGTGCCTACACCGGGAATTACGCCGCTCAGGCTGGTATATCGGCGTGAGCCCGGCACGGACCGCGCGCACGGAACGCTCTTTCTCCGGCACATGCGATGGGAGGTTTTATGACCGCAACAGAAGGTAGAGTTCGTCACTGTCCCAAATGTGGTTCGGTGCGCGTGCATCGCTCGCGCCGACGCGGGCCGATAGAAACGCTTCTGCGTTCGTTCGGCGCGGCGATCTGCCGCTGCCACGATTGCTGTGGACGCCAGGCGTGGTTTGGATTTTCGCCCGTGCCCATCGGCAATCGTGACCCCAATGCGAATCCCGTAGTATCACTTGCCGTGTTGCTCACGGGTGTCGCTGCATCGGGCGCGTTCCTGTGGTGGATGATCACGCGCGTCCTGCCGTTCTCGGATTAAGACGCCATCCGCAAGTTCCACTTTTTCCTCTTCCGCATTAAACACGACTAAAGCTCGCCTATGTCTTGCCGATAAGCCACGTCTTCGTGGCGATAAAGTCACCTCGGCATAGAGCCTACATCTGAATCGTTGTTCGTCTTCATGGACACTACTCTGCCCAACCCGTTGGAGTTGTACCCGCACGACCCGCCGCCCAAATCACGCTGGAGCTCCGTTGCGCTGAGCGTCTCGGTGCATCTCGCCGCCGTTGCGATCTTGGCAGCGCTGCATTTTGAGTCCGTCCCGTCCGTGTTCACGCGGTCGCGTTCGGTTACCCTGATTGCCCCCACTCCCTTGGAGCTTCGCCCCTATCGGCCCGAGCTTCCGAAAGCGCTGCGCGCCAAGCAGTCGCTGTCCGCGCTACCCGCCATGGAAAATCCACGGGCTCCTGCTCCTGCGAAAACCGCCCGGGCGTTTGCATCGCCGCCGCCAAACGTTCTGCGGCAAAATCCCATTGCCACGCTGGAGCTTCCCGCCGCTGCGATCGACGTTCCCGTGACTCCGCCGCTCACGACAGCGCATCTGCCCGTTCTTCCCGCGCCACCGCTCAAGACGGACAGCTTTGCTGTCGTCGAAAGGTCCAGTGCCGCACCCGTCGCTCCGAAAACGTCTCTGTCGACGACAGGCGGATTCTCTTCATCCGCAATCGCCGAGCGTGCCGGTCCTTCTTCCCGAGCCCAACTTTCCACCGGATCTTTCGGCTCGACCAGTACCGTGACTCAGACGACGGCCACGGCGCGCATCACGACCACCGGAGGATTCGGCACCACCACTCTCGATCGCATCGCCGGTAAGATCGCGCCCACGAATTCTACACGCGCTTCCGGATTTGGAGACGCGCTGGTGGCCGCTGCGCCCGTAGCCTCGGTGAAAGCGCACGCCAAAGGCGACACCCGTGTCGAGATTCTCGAAAAACTCAATCCGGTATACACCGACGAAGCTCGCCGTTTGCACATCGAAGGCGAAGTGCTCATCGAAATTCTGTTTCCGGCCACGGGCCCGGCCCGCGTATTGCGCGTCTTACGCACGCTGGGCCATGGCCTGGACGAAAACGCGGTGGCGGCCGCGCAGTCGATTCGTTTTCGACCCGCGACGCAGGGCGGACAGGCGGTGGATTCCACTGCTGTCGTCCACGTCGCATTTCAAGTCGCCTATTAGCGCTCTCAAATCATAAAACGAAGGTTCACACTATGACGAAACAAACGGTTACAATGTTTGCGACTGCCGTCATCGGTATTCTGTTTGCCGGTGGCCTGCGGAGTGCCCGCGCGGGAGATCCCCCTGCGCCCGCTGGGACGACGGCCGCTCCACGACCCGGCACTGCGCCGAACCCCGCCGATAACGCCGTCGTCGGAACGAACTCTGCTCGCGGCGCTAATAACACCGCCGCGCCGAATGCGGCTGTCGAAAAGCTCCTGGACCGCATCGTGGACCGCGAGCGCCAAACTCTGGAAGCGCTCAGCCAGCGCACGCCCTTAATGGAAACATATATTCAGGAAACTCCCGGGACAGAGATGCCCTTGAAGGATCACTACTTCCTCGGGCGCTTCCGCCTGGGCGAAAACGTCAGCTACGAGCCTCTCATTTCCGGCACCGACACGAACGCTGCGAAAATGGCGGCGAAAAAAGGACGTCCGCAGGGGCGCTCCGCTCCTTTGTCCTTTTTGCCTCGCGGCTTTGCGCAAATGTCGGTCCTCGATCTCCGCAAGTTCGATCGTCAAACATATCGCTTCGATTACGTGCGCCGCGAATTCCTGGGCGATGTCCGCTGCTTCGTGTTCGACGTCACGCCGGTCAATCGCTTTGAACCCGGTAAGTTCGTCGGACGCATGTGGGTGGAAGATCGCGAAGACGCCATCGTGCGCTTCAGCGGAACCTACGTACCCGTGCCCACGCCCAAGGGCGCCGTCCCCGAGCTCTACTTTCATTTCGATACCTGGCGTGTGAGTGTCGGCGGCGGCCTGTGGGCTCCTGCGCAAATTTATGTGGAAGAAGAAGGCGGGGATCATGGCCTTGGCACGCGCTTCAAAGCGCAATCCCGCATTTGGGATTACGCCGCCATGCCGGGCGCAAAGCTCAATGAGCTCACCAGCATTCTTGTCGAGGGCTCTTTCTCCGTCAAAGACGACGAAGTTTCGAAAGACGCCTCGCCGCTTGAAAGTCAGCGTTCGTGGGAACGTCAGTCCGAAGAGAATATCATCGCGCGCCTCGAAAAAGGTGGGTTGCTCGCGCCTCCGGGTCCTGTGGATGACGTGCTCAACACCGTCGTGAACAACTTGGTGATTTCCGCCAAGCTCGGTGTCGATGTGCGCTGCCGCCTGCTGCTCACCACGCCCACCGAAACGTTCGTCGTCGGCCACACCATCATCATCAGCCGCGGCCTGGTGGACGTTTTGCCGGACGAAGCGAGCCTCGCGCTTGTGCTGGCCGATCAACTCGCGCACATCGCGCTGGGACATCGCGCACAAACGCAGTATGCCTTCAACGATCAAACGATGGTGACCGATCCGCAGTTATTGCAGCTCCTGCGCTTCCAGCGCACGCAGGAAGAAATGACGGCGGCCGGAAAAAAGACCATTGAAATGATTCAGGCGTCTCCGTATAAAGACACCTCGAATGCGGGGCTATTTCTCAAAGCTCTCGCGATGCGCTCGGAAGTATTAACGCATTTGCTGCATGCCAACCTCGGCGATCAAATCGCAGATCCGCAATCGCTCCAGCGCTTGCAGCAATTCGCCGATTCCGCTCCTGCCTTGGAGGACAGCAAACTGGAGCAGATCGCCGCGCTGCCCTTGGGCTCGCGCGTGAAGCTCAATCCTTGGGACAATCACGTGGAGTTGATCAAGACGCGTCCACTGTCGCTGCTTTCGCCGCGCGAGAAGATGCCGTTCGAAGTGACTCCGTTCACACTCTATCTAACGCGCCCCGAATCTCCCGCCGCAGCCGTGAATAACGAAGCAAGCCGCTGAGGAAAAGGAGACAGAAGTCAGGAGACAGGAGTCAGAATAAAATTGGTGCTACGGAACGTTCTTTTGCGAACAGCAGATCCCTCGGTCGCTCCGCTACTCGGGATGACCGGGCTTTTTGTAGGAAGTGTAACCCGCGAGGACGTCCTCAGTATGAATAGACCCAACAGCCGGCAGGTCATCCCGAGCGAGCGAAGCGACGAGGGATCTGCTGTTCTCCCGAAATCCCACCACGCCGCTACCTTCCGACCCAACTCCCACCCTGTCATCCTGAGCGAAGTCGAAGGATCTGCTTTTCATCAAAAAGAGTCCGCAGCACCATATTTATTCTGCCTCCTGACTCCCATCTCCTTTCGTCCGGTACTTCCATTACCTCCTCGCCAATTTCACGACGGAACAATTCACTTGACCGAGGGGGGGGGGGCGTCGGCTAAACTGGAACCTATTTCGGTCGGCTATTCCGGAAATACGGGAGCCAATTCCAAAAAGGGCGGGGAGGCATAGTGTTCACTAAAATGTCATTGAGTCGCTCGGCGATGCTGGGAATTGCGGCGCTGGCTGGACTCGCTCTGACCGCGCCACCGGCGCACGCCGGTTTCATAGCCACCGTCCAGCAGGTAGGAAGCAATGTAGTGATTTCGGGCAGCGGGACAATCAACACCTCTGCGCTGCTTTCTTCCGGGTTCGGCGTCTCTAGTGCGGGTGTCTTTCCGGTTCCTGGAATAATAAGTTTCAGTGGGGGAGGGATAGCTTTCTTTTTTGGATTTACGGGCCCCTTCGGGTTTGGCACCGGATCGAGTGTTGGCGCCTCGTCTTCTATCGGCGACGCTGTGGGTCTGGACGGCTCCACTGCCGGACTTTGGGTGCCCGCCGCATACGCCTCCGGTTCCCCCCTTTCCACTTCAGATACCTTCGACAACACGACCATCGCCGGACTCGGCATCACGCCCGGGACCTACATCTGGACCTGGGGCTCCGGCCCGACCGCGGACTTCTTCGAAATCACGACCGCTCCCGAGCCCACGAGCGTCCTCCTCGTCGGCAGCGCACTGCTCGGATTGCTCGCACTGCGCCGGTGCATCGCACGGTAAGAACGAGTTTCAGATTTGCTCCAAGGCCTCGGCGAAAGCCACGGCCTTTTCGCGTTTGGGCGAGCGCGCGAGATGGCGGGAGAAACAGCAGATCCCTCGACTGCGCTCGGGATGACAGGGGAGGTGGGATGGTGCAAAGGCAGAAGC
>CAITIX010000220.1 GCA_903892565.1 uncultured Acidobacteriia bacterium | reverse complement strand
GGTTGACAATTTGGGTTATCGTGGCACCGGTGAACCGGAGGACGTGTTGCGGTGGGCGCTAACGGAATTCAATCCGGATATCGCCCTGGCCGCCAGTCTCGAGCATACCGTGCTCATCCACATGATGCAGCGCATTCAGCCTGATTTTCGTGTCTTTTCGATCGATACCGGCCGTCTGCCCGAGGAAACATTTGAATGCGCCGAAGCGGCGGAGCGTCGCTTTAAGATGCGGATCGAGTGGTATTTCCCCGACCGCACGGGTGTGGAACAACTGGTGCGTGAGAATGGTGTGTATTCATTTAAGGAGAGCTTGGAAGCGCGACGCCAGTGCTGCCATGTGCGGAAAGTGGAACCGCTCAACCGGGCGTTGACCGGATTACGCGCCTGGATTACGGGGCTGCGCCGGGATGAAGCAGAATCCCGACGGGATCTGGATCTCGTCACCCGCGATGACGCGCATGGAGGGATCATCAAGATCAACCCGCTGGCCCATTGGACGAACCAGCAGGTGCTTGAGTACACGCGCCAACATCGCTTGCCCTACAACCGACTGATAGATCGCAACTACACGTCGATCGGTTGTGCGTGCTGTACGCGTGCCGTCCAACCCGGCGATGATCCGCGTGCCGGACGGTGGTGGTGGGAAAACCCGGAGCACAAAGAGTGCGGTCTGCATCTTCCGCAACGGAGAATAGCCTAAGGCGGATGTGAGTCTGCAATCTAAGGAGTGTATTAATCATGCAAGTAACCGAAACCATTGAACCGCGCTTGACCACCCTGGACCGCCTCGAAGCCCAGAGTGTGCACATTCTGCGCGAGGCCTATCGCGAATTCAAGAGCCTGGTCATGCTCTGGTCGATCGGCAAGGACAGCACAGTGCTGTTGTGGCTGACGCGCAAGGCGTTCTTCGGTCATGTACCGTTTCCGCTGCTGCACATTGACACGGGTCACAAGATCCCGGAGATGATCCGCTATCGCGACGAGATCGTCCGTCAATGGCGGTTGAACATGATCGTGGGACAGAATGTCCGCGCGCTGGCGGAGAAACGCACATTCCCGGACGGACGTTTATCCCGGATTGAATGCTGCAAAACGCTGAAATCGGAAGCGCTGAAATGCACCCTCTCCGGCGAATGGCCGCGCCTGCGCTTTGATCATACGGCGGATCGCTATGTCGAGGAGGCCCACGGCGAAGCCTTCACCGGCGTGATTGTGGGCGTGCGGGCAGATGAAGAGGGGAGCCGGTCCAAGGAACGAACCTTCTCGCCGCGCGACCGGGATAACGATTGGAACGCCAGTGATCAACCGCCGGAGCTTTGGAATCAATACAAAACCGACTTTGCGCCGAGTACGCATATTCGCGTGCATCCGCTGTTGGACTGGACGGAATTGGACATCTGGGAATACATCCAGCGGGAGAATATCCCGATCACTTCCCTCTATTTCGATTCGGGAACAGGCCGCCGGTATCGCTCGCTGGGTTGCTTCCCCTGCACTAAGCCGGTGGAATCCACGGCCAAGAATGTCGCTGACATTGTCACGGAACTCAAAACCGGCAAGTTCGTCAATATTGCGGAGCGGTCAGGCCGCGATCAGGACAAGGAAGATGGCGGCGGACTCGAAACGCTGCGGCGCGGCGGGTACATGTGAAGAACGATGGTTTGCAGGGCAGCGGCTCGCGAGGACGCTCGCCCTCCCGTTGATTGCGAACGGCTCGTGCTTGGCGGGAGGGCGAGCGT
>CAITIX010000219.1 GCA_903892565.1 uncultured Acidobacteriia bacterium | reverse complement strand
GTGTACACCTCTCCGGTGTTCCACAAACACGTCAGGATGTCTGCTGGAACCAGTTTCCCGGCGGTCTAGTTTCTTCCCGCCGTAACGCCGCTCACGCGGCGTTTACTGGCCTAGTTTGCCACTGGCGCTTATACCCCTGCGATTGATGGATACTAATAGAGGGTGTAGACCATTCGCCGTCTATACCGTTGACGCGTGAATCACGTAGATACATTTCTGAATATCGCCTGGGCCTCGTTATGCCTGGGGGCCCTCGTTCGCCATGCGTGGACGGAACGCCGGAGCGCTTGTGTCCGCAGCCGTTGTGCGAGAGTCTTGCGACTGGTCACCGTTTTCATGGCGGGGATGGTGTTGTTTCCCTGTATCTCCATTTCCGACGATTACGCGCGAGCGAAACTGCAGGATTTTAGTGGGATTCCGAGCCGTCCTGTGGTGGCAAGCCGGAGCGGTTCGACGGGCCTACTGCTCGCGACGCAACTGGAAGAGACGGAGCACATCCGGCCGGTTACACCTTTCGTCCTGGTTCTAGTTCTGTGTGCCCTGCTCGTCATCCTCCCGGAAACCTCCGTGACCCGATGCCCCGTTCGTTGGGGCACGCTGGGCCGGGCTCCGCCTGCCTTCTCGATTTAACCTGACTCCCATAACTCGGCGTTCATCACGCCAGGAAAGTTCTGCCTCATTGAGGCTGAGAAGGTGTTCGGATGAAGAGACGGTCCCTGTCTGTACGGTTTCTATTTCCGCTGTTCGGCGCGCTGCTGGTGTCGCGAGCGGGTGCGCAGACACCCATGACTTGGCAGCAGGTGAAGGATCGGTTCGCGCAGGCGAATCCGGTGTTGAAGGCATCGCAAGCCAATATCGAAGAATCCAGAGCGGCGGAGATTACGGCGTATTTGCGGCCGAATCCGCAGTTCAGTCTTTCCGCCGATGGGTTGCAGCTGAATCGCGGCGACGCTTGGCGGCCATTGAGCGGTATTGTGGAAACGCCCGGTATCAGCTATCTGCACGAACGGCAAGAGAAACGCGAGTTGCGGCGCGATCAGGCCAAGGCTTCGACGGCCGTGGCCGAATCGACGTACCTGGATCAGGAACGGAATTTGGTGTTCAATCTGCGCGGGGCGTTCGTGCAGGTTTTGCAGGCGAAAGCCGTCATGCAAAATGCCCAGGAAAACTTGGCGTACTGGGATAAAGAGCTCGGCGTGCAGCGCGAGCGCTTTCACGCAGGCGACCTGGCGCAAGTGGATCTGAACCGCATGGAGCTACAGCGCGTGCAGTTCGAAGCCGATTTTGAATCGGCGACAGTGAATCTGCGCACCGCGAAAATCCAATTACTGATGCTTTTGAACGACCGCACTCCGATCGACAAATTCGATGTAACGGGTACGTTCGACTTTGCTGACGAACTTAAGCCGCTCGAAGACTATCGAAATCTGGCGATGGAAGCCCGGCCCGATCTGAAAGCCGCGATGCAGAGTGTTGCTTTGGCGAAGGTGGCGCATCAGCTTGCGGTAGCCAACGGTTCCACGGATCCCACGTTCAGTGTGTGGTATTCCCATAATCCCTCGTTTGCAAATTCGTTTGCGAATGAGACGATGGGCGGCAGCGTCAGCATTCCTCTGCGGCTTTTCGATCGCAATCAAGGCGAGAAGGCGCGCACGCAAATCGACATCGCGCGCAATGAACGTTTGGTGGAAGCCAATCAATCTCAAATCTTCAGCGACGTGGATTCGGCGTACTGGGTGATGGTGCAGAGTTTGAATTTATTGAAGCCCTACAAAAACAAGTATCTGCCACTGGCGACGGATGTACGCGATCGTGTCACGTTTGCGTATCAAAACGGGGGGGCGTCGCTCCTGGATTTTCTCGATGCCGAAAAATCGTATCGCGACACACGGCTGGCGTACTTGAACTTGATCGGATCCTACTTAACAGCCGCGGCCCAGATGAACATGGCCATCGGCCGGGAGATTTTGCAATGAATCGAATTTTTGCAATGTGCGGGGATTTTGCGATGAGGGATTTTGCGATGAAGAGTTCGGTGAGCATGACTCGCGTGCGGATCCTTCAGATCACGATGTGCATCGGAGTTGCTCTGCTAGCGACGAGTTGCGATAAGAAGGCCGCCCCGACGGAAGGTGGCGCTGGTACTGGCCCTGCGCCTGCCGCCGTGGTGCGTGACCTCGACGCCAACAACTTCAAGGTGGATCATCCCGAACAGTTTCCGCTGGTGGCCGCGGGCGAACATGCGGCGAGCGAAGAACTCAACGTCACCGGTACCGTGACTCCCGACGTGTCGCGTCAAGTGCCCGTGCCGTCCCTCGCAACGGGGCGTGTGATTGAGGTCGATGCCCGGCTCGGCGACGAAGTAAAGAAGGGGCAGCTTCTGTTCAAGGTGCAGAGTTCGGACGTGGCGGGCGCGTACTCGGACTATCGCAAGGCGGCGAAGAATCAGCAGCTCGCGATGGAGAACGAGAGGCTGACGAAGATCCAATTGGATCGCGCGAAACTCCTCTTCGATCACGGAGCGGTTCCGCAGAGCTCTGTCGAAGTCGCGAATAACGCGGACCTCGGCGCCCTTATTGCCATTGAAAACGCAAAGGTCGATGTGGAGACGGCGACGGCGCGGCTGCGGTTGCTGGGTTCCGATCCCGATCATCCGACGGGCATCATCGATGTGTTTGCTCCGACGTCCGGTACCATCACCGATCAGCAAGTCGCCAACCAGGCGGGCGTGCAAGCGCTGACGCCTCCGAATCCGTTCACGATTTCCGACATGAGCAAAGTCTGGATTATCTGCGACGTGCCCGAAAACAACATGGCGCAAGTGCGCGTCGGTGAGTACGCGGATGTACGCCTGACGGCTTATCCAGGACGCGTATTGAAAGCGCGCGTCAGCAATATTCTTCCGGCGATTGATCCGACGCTGCGTACGGCAAAGGTACGGCTCGAAGTGGACAATTCGGGAATGTTGCGGCTTGGGATGTTCGTCACGGCGGTGTTTCACGGCCCGGCGACGGCGCGCCGCGCCACGGTCCCGGCGCAAGCGGTTCTCCATCTGCATGATCGGGATTGGGTCTACGTCCCGGCAAGCGGCGGGGCGTTCCGGCGCATCGAAGTGGTGGCGGGTGCGATGCTCCCCGGCGGGATGCAGGAGATTGCGAGCGGCATTCAGCCTGGCGATCAAGTGGTTTCGCGTGCACTCGTGTTCCAAAGCACTTCAGAGCAGTAGCGAAAGGGATCATCATGATTCGCCGTCTTGTCGATTTTGCGTTAGGAAACCGCCTGCTCGTGCTGGCGATCGCTGCGCTGCTCTTTGTTTGGGGTGTGATCTCGTTCCGGAACCTTCCGGTGGAAGCGTATCCTGACGTCGCGAATAATTACGTCCAAATTATTACGCAGTGGCCCGGTATCTCTGCAGAGCAAGTGGAGCAGCAAGTAACGATACCGATTGAAATTGAAATGAACGGCATCCCGCATCTGGAGCACCTGCGATCCACGACGCTTTTCGGGCTCTCCAGCCTCATGCTGATCTTCGATGACGAATCGGAGAACGATTGGAATCGCGAGAAGGTGCTGGAGCGATTGGCTCAGGTCACGCTGCCCCCGGGACTAACGCCGCAGATGGGCACGGACTTTAGCCCCGTGGGTCAGATCTACTTCTTTACGCTGCGCAGTAGCAATCCGGACTTTGACGTAATGGATTTGAAGTCGCTCGAAGATTGGGTGATCGAAAAGCAATTCAAATCCGTTCCGAACGTCGTGGACGTCGCGAGCTTTGGAGGCCCCACGCGTGAGTATCAAGTACGCGTCGATCCGAATAAGCTCATTGCCTACGGCCTCAGTATTGGCCAAGTGGAGCAACAGCTCACCAACAACAATGCCAACGGCGGCGGTAGTTTTATCGAACAAGGATTGCAGCAGATCAATGTTCGTTCCGTTGGGCAGGTGAAAACGATCCACGACATCGAAAACACTGTCATCACGGCTAAAAATGGCACGGCGCTCAAGGTGAAGGATATCGCCGTGGTCGCACAGGGAGCGAGAGTGCGGCTTGGGCAATTCGGCAGGGCGATCCATCGCGCCGACGGGAAGATCCTCGATAACGACGATGTTGTGGAAGGCATGGTCCTGCTGCGGAAAGGCGCCGATTCCGACGTCACGCTGGATGCCATCCACGCGAAGACGAAGGAGCTGAATGATCAGATCCTGCCGCCCGGCGTAAAGATCATGCCGTTCCTCGATCGCAGCGAGCTGCTGGCGCTAACCACGCATACGGTGATGCACAATCTGGTCGAAGGAATTATTTTAGTCTCGATCATTCTGTTGCTGTTTCTGGGCAACCTGCGCGGTGCGCTGATCGTAACCCTGACGATTCCGTTCTCGCTCCTCTTTGCGGCAATTTGTTTGGGCGCAAGACATATTCCGGCGAATTTGCTGTCTCTCGGAGCGCTCGACTTCGGAATGATTGTCGAAGGCGCGATTGTCATGGTGGAAAATATCGTGCGCCTTCTTTCGCATCCGGATCCCGAGAAGACCGAGACGGTGGCGCAGAAGATTAGTCGAGCAGCGTTCGAAGTGCAACGGCCGGTGCTCTATTCGATCCTGATTATCATCGTGGCTTACGTGCCGATCTTCACTCTGCAAGCCGTGGAGGGACGCTTGTTCAAGCCGATGGCCTGGACCGTGGCGTTCGCGTTGCTCGGCGCCTTGCTCTACTCGCTCTTCATCGGCCCGGTGCTCGCGAGTTTGGTTTTCCCCAAGGGCACCAAGGAATGGCACAACCCTTTAATGGAGTGGCTGACGAAGGCGTACGGCTGGGCCCTCGGAATTTCCGTCCGCTGGCGTTGGGTCACGGTTATTGCTGCGGTTGCCACTTTGGTCGGGACCATCATTCTTGCCGGCGGCATCGGCTCCGAGTTCCTGCCTCATTTGGACGAAGGGGCCATCTGGGTCCGCGGAACTCTTGCGCCGAGCACGGGGCCCACGGAAGGCATTCGCCTGGCGAATCAAGTACGCGTGATCCTGGCCTCGTTCCCCGAAGTGACGATGACCACCAGCCAGGCTGGCAGACCGGATGATGGCATGGACACCACCGGCTTCTTCAATACCGAATACTTCGTCGGCTTGAAGCAGAAGGAAGAGTGGCGCCCCGGTTTTCACCAGAACAAGGAAGAGTTGATCGCGGCGATGGGTCGCGAACTAGATAAAATTCCCGGCGTGATCTGGAATTTCTCGCAGCCCATATCCGACAACATGGAAGAAGCGGTGAGCGGCGTAAAGGGCGAACTGGCGATCAAGATGTATGGCGACGATCTCAAGACGCTCGAAGAAAAAGGCGATCAGATTGTTTCCGTAATGCGTACGGTCCCCGGCGTTCAGGATCTTGGATTGTTCCGCGTGCTGGGGCAGCCGAATCTCAACGTCACGGTGGATCGCTCTGCCGCTGCGCGTTATCAAATCAACGTCGCGGATGTGCAAGACGCGATTCAAACCGCCGTCGGCGGCAACGCCGTCACCCAGGTGTTGCAGGGCGAACAGCGTTACGACTTGACAGTGCGATATCTTTCGAACTTCCGCGATACCAAGGAAGCGATCGAGAACATCCGCTTGCTTGCGCCCTCCGGCGAGCGCGTCGCGCTGGCGCAACTGTGCCAGATTCAAGTGGCGGACGGTGCGTCAGAGGTCTACCGCGAAGGCAATCAGCGCTACATCGCCATCAAGTACGGCGTGCGCGGACGCGATCTGGGTAGCGCCGTCGAAGAGGCGATGAAGAAGGTCGGGCAGCAAGTGAAACTGCCGGTGGGCTATCACATCGATTGGGCCGGTGAATACGCCAGTCAGCAGCGAGCGCAGAAACGGCTCATGCTGATCATTCCCTTGACACTGCTGGTGATCTTCATGATCCTGTATTCGATGTTTGGATCGATGAAGTGGGCCGGCTTAATTCTCGTCACCGTGGCGATGGCGCCCATCGGCGGAATCCTCGCGCTCTATGTGACAGGGACCAACTTCAGCGTGTCGTCCGGAATCGGATTCCTCGCGCTGTTTGGGGTTTCTGTGATGACCGGTGTCATCATGCTGGAATACATCAATCAACTGCGCGCACGCGGCCACTCCGTGATGGATGCGGTTCACGAAGGCGCGGTACAACGTTTTCGTCCGATTCTGATGACGATGCTTGTTGCTTCGCTCGGCTTGGTTCCCGCAGCGACGTCCCACGGTATCGGTTCCGATTCCCAGCGTCCGTTTGCGATCGTCATTGTCGGCGGACTTATGGCCGTGCTCGTCATGAGTATCTTCCTGCTGCCTGCGCTCTACGTGTGGGTTGCGGGCGATGGCGATTTGCTGCCGGAGCCCGATCGCGAACATCCGGGGGAAGCGTGAAAACGACCATCATGTTGAATCGACGACAGGAGACTTCCGGACGATGAATCGAGAATCCATTTGCGCGCGTATTGAAGAGATTGGCATCATTCCCGCGGTTCGCTTGTCTTCGCCGGAGGATGCTCTCTTTGCCGCCGAGGCTGTATCGAACGCCGGCATTCCGATCGTCGAAGTCACAATGACGATTCCTGGTGCCATGGACGTGATCGCGGAACTCGTGCGAGCGCATCCGCAGATGATCGTCGGCGCCGGCACCGTCCTCGACGTCGCCACCGCGCAGCATTGCCTGGATGCCGGGGCGCGCTTCCTGACCAGCACGGGTCTGGATCTTGAGGTCGTGGCGTTTGCTCGTCAAAAGGGTGCCGTCGTGTTTCCCGGAGCTCTTACGCCCACTGAGGTCATCACGGCTTGGAAAGCGGGCTCCGATTTCGTGAAGATCTTTCCATGTGCGCAGGTTGGCGGACCCGCTTATATAAAGGCGCTGCGTGGTCCTTTTCCCGACGTGCGATTGATCGCCGCAGGGGGTATCTCACAAGGTACTGCTGGCGACTTTATTCATGCTGGTGCTGCCGCGCTGGGGATAGGGCACAATTTGATTCAGCCACAAGCCATACAAAAACGCGAACGTGACTGGATTCGCGAGCTGGCTCGCCGCTTTTCACGAATCGTACAGGAAGCTCGCGCGGAAAAGGGCGGGAAGCCTGTCTAATGCACTCGCGCGCTACGCGATTTCTCCGTTAGATTGTCATTCGGCGTTCCATTGCGCGCGTGAATTCACCAAGCTTCACTGAAGGTGCTTCAGGAAGTTTCGGGAGGAAAAGCGTTGGGCGGACTACCGTGCGGCTGCTGCATTGCTTGTGCATGAATCGCAACCAGGCAACAAAGCCACCGCGACTGTCGTCTTCTTCACGCGCGCAGACCCTTCAGGTTGCGGCAGATTTCTCGGAACTAGCTTTGTACCCAAAGCACCGGATTGCCCGTGCCGTCGTCCGTACCCTGGATATACCAGTTCTTGCCCAGTGGATCGTGATCCATGGTCGTGACGAAATCGAAGGGCGCTTGGAATTCAATGTAGTTGAAGCCTGAATCGGAGGCGAGCAATTGGTGCCATTCTCCCTCTGGGATCAGAACCATGCTGCCAGGACCCACTGGAATACTGCCACCATCGTGCTTTACCTCGCCCGTGCCCGTTTCGATGAAGTAGAAATGTTCCGGCTTTACAGGGCTGGTCTTGGACGCGTGGTGCACGTGCCGCGGGGAATGTCCCTTCGGCCCGTAGAGCATGCGGCCGAGTTGCAGGTCCCATGCGCCGGACAGGCCCGTCTCTTTGTTGACCCAGAACGTGCGCGTACGAATTCGTTTCTCGTCCACCAGCGTTTGCAATTTCACTTCGTCGAAGAAGTAGCCGGTGGGCGCGCCGCCCGCGGCATCAATGGCCTTGCCTGTGTGCTTAGGCACGGTCACGCTCAGCAGCATGACCGGAGTCCCACCTGCCTTGATGGAGGCTTCCTCTTTTGGCTCCAGATACACGCCGCATCCCCGTTGGGCTTTGTGCGTAGCGGATTTGCCCGCCGCAGTGAGGGTGATTTCCGCGTCCCCGTGCTCTACGTAAACCACCTGAGTGCGATCGCTGGGCGCGACGTGGTGCGTCTTGCCGGCTTCAATTTCGTATCTTGCAACTTCAACTCTCGTCTTATGGTTCGATGACGTGAGGGCATGCTGCACGGTACCGGCTGCGATGGGAGTCTTCGGGTTGTTTGTGGTGTCAATTACGGTGATCATTGTTTTCCTTGGTGAATCTATGCAATTGTATCAAGCGCCGATGTGTCGTGGCTGTCGTTAATGTTGTCGTTAGGACTTATGCAGCCGATGTGCAGAAACCAGCGTTGACGGCGAGAGCCGGACGATGCAAGTCCCGCGTGTGCTAGACTGACCCTTCATCGGCATGATCTCCCGTCGCTCAGTTTTAGCGGGCGCGGCGCTTTCCCTGGGTGCGCCCATGATCAACCGCGGCCGATTTGCTCTCTTTGCCCAGAACGCGGCGGACTATTCGGTTCGCACCCTGGATCTGGTTCGCGGCTCCACGGTGATCGACATGCTAGGCCTGTTGACGCTGAACTACCGGAAACAGTTGTCTTGGGAGGTTGGTGCGGTACGGTTCCAGCAGGCGGATTTTTTTCGCCTGAGAGATTCGGGAATCAACGTGTTTCATCCCGCCGTCGGGTACACCGACGGGGATATCTACGAGGAATCCTTTCGGGACATCGTCGGATGGAACGCGTTCATCAAGGCGCACAGTGAGCAGTTCCATCGCATCGAAAACGTCGGCCAATTCCAGCAGGTAAAAGCGCTGGGGAAGATCGGTATTCTCATTGGCCAGCAGAATTCAGCACATTTCCGCACGTTGGATGACGTCAACCGTTTCTACGATCTGGGGCAGCGCGTCTCGCAGCTTACCTATAACGGCAATCGGATTGGCGGCGGATCGTCCGACGCGCACGACGAGGGTCTCAGCGCATATGGCGCGTCAATCGTCGGGCGCATGAATGACGTCGGCATGACGGTGGACATCTCGCATTGTGGCGACCGGACCACCATGGACGCGATCGAAGCGTCGCGAAAACCGGTCCTCATGACTCACTCGAACTGTCGCGCTTTGGTTCCGGGTAGTGCCCGCTGCAAGACGGATGAGGCGATCCAGCGCATGGCGGCCAAAGGCGGCGTTCTCGGCATTACGATGGTCCGCCCGTTTGTCCATCCGACAGCAGGGCGAGTCACCATGGATCATGTGCTCGACCACATCGATCACCTCGCCAAACTGGTCGGCGTGGAGCATGCCGGTATTGGCAGTGACGTGGATCTGGACGGGCGGGATGCTCCGGTCCAGCAGTCCAAAAGATACGACCTTGATGGACTCAACTATGCGAAGAAGATTTACGACCTCACCGAGGGCTTAGTGAGTCGCAACTATTCCAATCGCAACATCGAACTCATTCTCGGCGGAAATTTCGAGCGCGCTCTGGCCGATGCGTGGACCGTTTAGGCGAAGTATGAACGGCGCCTGGGAGCGTCAAGCACCAGTCCCGTTATACCAGTCAAGAATTTGCTCCCCGGTCCAAAAGAGGATGTCCGGCCTGCCCAGAATATATTGGAAGAGTTCCTCAACGTAGCCTATGCGGTGAGGAACGCCCGACAGATAGGGGTGCAAGCTGATCGTCATCACCCGCGCACTGGTCGCGCTGTCTCGATACAAGCGGTCGAATTGCCGGATACCGCGAGCGAGCCATTCCGCGGACGGGTGCTGCTGCACCGCCATCATACTGACATCGTTAATATCGACGGAGTAAGGCATGGAGACAATAGAGCCCGCCGTCGTGGCGATCCGGCAAGGCTGTTCATCCAGGATCCAGTCGGCGACGTATTCGATTCCTTCTTCGGAGAGGATGTCGACGGTTTCGAATGTCTCCGTCAACCCTGGGCTCTCCCAACCGCGCGGCGCTTTTCCGGTGACGGCGCGCACGGCTTCTATGGTTTTCCGAATCGCCCCACGCTGATCCTCCAGGCCGTGCATCGGACCCTGAATATAGCCGTGTCCCATAAATTCCCATCCGGCATCGAGCGCCGCTCTGGTGACCCTCGGATATTCCGTGCATACGGAGCCATTGATCGCGAGCGTGGGAATAATTTTGAATTGACGCAGGCAATCGTGCAAGCGCCAAAAACCGACGCGCATTCCATATTCGTGCCAAGCCCAATTCGGAATGTCAGGCATCAGAGGGATTCCCATGGGCGGTGGGAGCACGGTTCTTGGCATCGGCCGTCGGATGTCCCAATGCTCAATGTTGACCAGCGGCCAAACCACCATTCTGGCGGATTGAGGCAGTATCAAGGGCGGTCGGTCGACGATTGCCGAATAAGGAATGCGTTCTTTGGGTGTCCGCAGCATGGTTGCTCCTCCTCTTCATCCCTTCGAATATTTCAGCGTAACGCCAGGCGGTGATGACGCGCACCTGCGGAGGTGAACAAGAAGAGAGCAGTCGACGGGCACTGGACAGGATTAGCGGACGATCTGCGGCGCTTTGCCTGGTTTCTTCGGAGCGCTATAGATCAGGATCTCGACGGTGCCGTCCGGACCAGCCGCGTGGTTTTTGCCCATGGCCAGAGTCTTCAGATGTGTATCATCCATCGGAAAAGTATCGACAAGGTACTTGCGTAGAACGTAGCCTCGCGCCTCACTCAGTGCGTGTTGCTTCTCCGAATCGCCTGTATCGCCGGTGCTCACGGAGATCACCGCCGTGTCGAAAGCTTCGCCGTGGAGAAATTGTCCCGCCGCATTGAGACTCTTTTCATTCTTCAGCTTGGCGGAGTCGGACTTATCGAATAAACTCTTGGGGTCGAAGGTGAAGCTCTTCAGCGCCCGTCCGCTTGGAAGTTGGGGAATTTGATTCTGTGTGATCTCCGCCGAATTGCTGTATCCACGGTCCTTGAAAAAGCCTCGCAACAGAAAGTTGTGTTTCAAGGCTTCCGCGTCGTCATGCATGGCGGCGACGCTCGCTGCGGCTTGTTTATACAGCGTCGTATCGTTGACCAGCTTTCCCATGGTTCCTTTCCCGGAATTAATTTTGCCGGTGATCAGTTCGATATTGTCTGTTGCTCCCTGCATGCTTTCGAGCGCCCCTTGGCCCGTGTCTAACAGCTGGCTGGCCTTGCGATAAAGATCCGCCATCTCGAACGGAGGCTCGCTCTCAATCGTCTCGCCGCCTTTGAGTCTTGCCCCCTCAGCCGTTCCGAAAAAGACCTCTACATATTTATCTCCGAGAAGACCTTCGGACAGTATCGATGCAACCGAGTCCTGCCGGACGATCGTCTGCGTCGCCTTGGCAAGATCCATCGTCAACGTGACTTTCCCATCGGGCGTTTTGGGGAGCTGAATGGAACGTACCGTGCCTTCGCGGGTTCCTCCGACGCGAACATCCGCGCCCTCGCTCAGTCCCGAGACATTGGCAAATTCGGCTCGCAGGCGATAGTTCGATCCGAATGTGGATTGCTGGCGCCCCACAAGAAACACGCAAACCGAAAGGATTGCAAGCGTCGTGAGTATGAATAAACCTAAGCGAAAGCTTCGAGACATATTTTCCTTTACGCCGCATCTTTCATGAACTGGGCGATGAATGGAAGTTTGCATTGCTGCAGTTCCGCAAACGTTCCGTCAAACAGAGACTTCCCGCCATCGAGCACGATCAATCGATCCGCGATCGTTCTCGCCGTGTGAATATCGTGGGTGACCACGATCGATGTGATGTGCCGGTCCCGCAGGCCGACAATGAGTTTCGCGATCTCTGCGGCCGTAATAGGGTCCAATCCGGCAGTGGGTTCATCAAACATAACGATCGCCGGTTCCAGCGCGAGGGCGCGTGCCAAGCCTACGCGTTTGCGCATTCCGCCGGACAAGTCCGATGGCATTTTGTCGAGATCGCGATCCATGTCGACGCTTTCCAATAGCTTGTGGATGCGCTCGCGGAGATCGTTGTCGGAGAGCTTGCCGTGCCGGCGAAGCGGAAAAGCCACATTCTCGCCGATCGTCATGGAATCATACAAGGCTGACTGTTGGAATAAAAATCCAACTTTCTTTCGCGCGTCGTTCAACTCCGTCAACGGCGCGGTCAAAATGTCGTGACCTGCGAGTTGAATCGTGCCCGCGTCGGGTTTTTGCAGGCCAATTAACAGTTTGAGCAATACGCTCTTGCCCGTGCCGCTTCTGCCTAGTACGCACGTGACTTGTCCGGACACAAGCTCAAACGTGATGCCATCTAAAACCACGACTTTCCCGAACGCTTTCTTCAAGCCGCGAACGACGATCGGCGATTCGGATTTGGTCTTCACATCCATTAGAAGAACTCCAGGATTAACTGCACCAACAGGACGTCGGCCACAATGATGAGTAAGGACGACAACACCACGGAGTTTGTGGCGGATCGACCCACTCCCTCTGTGCCCCCACGCGTTCGCATTCCCTGAAAGCAGGACACGAGTCCGATAATCAATCCAAAAATTGCAGTTTTGAACGTGGGTGGAAGAATGTCGTTGAACGTAACGCCGTGAAATCCGTTAAACAGAAATAGTCTGAACGAAACGGGTTGGGCGAGAGTTGTCGCAACCCAGCCCATGATGACCCCGCAGAAGTCCGCGGCAACGGTCAGTAACGGCATCGCGACAATGCACGCCAGTACGCGCGTTGCCACTAGAAAATGATTCGGATCGACCGCCGAGGCTTCCATGGCATCGATCTGTTCGGTGACGCGCATGGAGCCCAGTTCCGCGCCGATGCCTGCGCCGATGCGTCCGCTGGCAACTAGGCCGGTGATAATGGGGCCGGTCTCCTTCACCATCGAGAAGACGATCACCGCCGGCAATAGGGACTTCGCCCCAAAGCGCGTGAGGCTATCGCGTGTTTGCAGCGATAGAACGATACCCGTGGCCGCTCCTGCAAGAGCGGCCAGAGGGAGGGATTTGGCACCGATCGCGTCCAACTGGCGAAAGAACTCTGCAGTCTCGTAAGGCGGCTTGACCATCGCCTTCATCACACGCCAGGAGAAGAATCCCAAATCTCCGACCCACTCGACCATCGCCTGCAACGGCGCTAAGAACGTCCACGTGTCGTCTACGATCAGAGGCAAGGCGGCAGCGCTGGGCGTGTTTGTTAGAGACTGCGGGTTCATTGCATCTGCTCCGTCCCTGATGAAGTGCATCTCTTGGACCAATGCCCCGGGTCCCGACTGGGCCCATAAAACAGGGGTTCCCGCGCACTTTAGATCCGCAGGAGCGCTCCGGGTCGACCAAATATGGTCAGCTGACTTGGAGCGGTCAGTGGTCGCGGAGAATGCGTTCCTTCGATGTGCCTATCGATGATTCGTATAAGGCCTCGCATGAGAGAGCATTTCTTCGTGAACCCCGCGGAATTGTCTCGCCATATTTCTGCCGCAGTTTGAAGAAGCTTCCACTGCAAGGCTGTCCAGTGTTCGTAGTTTGTCAATCTGTCCGGTTTGATTCACACGTGATCTGTCCGGTTTAGCCTACCGCCCCTTTGGCGCTGCGTCGGCTGGCCGACGGGGGCTTTCTTGTTTTGGTTCTTAAGAGAGAAAGAGAACTCGCCGG
>CAITIX010000218.1 GCA_903892565.1 uncultured Acidobacteriia bacterium | reverse complement strand
GTCGGGAGCTTCGTCGACAAAGCTCCCGACGAAGTTCCCGACAAAGTACATGGGGAAAATGCGACGCAAATGCATCGCATCCCACAGTTGAACAATCTAACACCTAACACCTCCCACCTAACACCTATCACCTTCCACCCACCCGTGAACACAACCACCGTACAAGCGTTCCTGAAGCAGAGCCAGGAGTCCGATCTCCTGCGATTCTCGACTGCCGGCAGCGTGGATGACGGCAAATCCACGCTGATCGGCCGTCTGCTGCAAGACAGTAAGAGCCTTTACGACGATCAACTCGCCGCGTTGACCAAGGACTCCGCGCGTCTCAACCGCGAAGAAGTCGACCTGGCGCTGCTCACCGACGGACTCAAGTCCGAACGCGAACAAGGCATTACCATCGACGTGGCCTACCGCTACTTTTCCACGCCGCGACGCCGCTTCATCATTGCCGACACCCCCGGCCACGAGCAATACACCCGCAACATGGCCACCGGCGCCTCCACGTCCAGCCTCGCCATTATTTTGATCGACGCCCGCAACGGCGTGCTCACCCAGTCGCGTCGCCACGGTTTCATCGCCTCGCTGCTCGGCCTCCCGCATGTGGTCGTCTGCGTCAACAAGATGGACCTCGTGGACTATTCGCAAGACGTGTTCGAGCGCATCCGTCAGGAGTATACGCAGTTCACTGAGCGCCTGCGGTTCCCCAACATTCTCTACATTCCGATCAGCGCACTGCGCGGCGACAACGTGGTGGATCGCAGCGCCCACATGCCCTGGTACGATGGACCCACGCTGTTAACGCACCTCGAACGTGTGGAAACCACCGGCGATCGCAATCTGGTGGACTTGCGTTTTCCGGTGCAACTGGTCAATCGCCCCACCCTCGACTTTCGCGGCTTTTGCGGCACCGTGGCCTCCGGCGTAGTGCGTCCGGGCGATGCGATCGCCGTAACCTCTTCCGGCCGCCGCACCCGCGTCAAGGCCATCACCACGTTCGACGGCGAACAGCCGCTGGCTTTTGCCGGGCAGTCGGTGACCTTGCAACTTGAAGATGAGATCGACATCGGCCGTGGCGACATGCTCTGTCACCCCGCGAACATGCCTCGCACCACGCGTACGACCGAAGCCATGGTCGTCTGGATGCAGGAAACGCCGCTGCGTCCCGGCATGACCTACCTCATCAAGCACACCACGCAGTCTGTGCGCGGCGCCATCGCGCAGCTGCATTACCGTGTGGATCCCGACACCCTTCGCCGCGTGGAAGTGCCGCAACTCGGCTTGAATGACATCGGCCGCATCACGCTGGAAACCTTCAAGCCGCTGTTCTGGGATCCCTACGATCACAACCGCGCCACAGGTGCACTCATCTTCATCGACCCTTTGACGAACGCCACGGCCGGCGTGGGGATGCTGATGGACCGCATCGTGCAACGCGATGAAGCCGCGCCAGCCAGCCGCAATATCACCCGCGAATTCAGCCTGGTCCCGACCGCACAACGCGAAGCGCTGTTGCGGCACAAGCCGGCCACGCTCTGGATGACCGGCCTCAGCGGCTCCGGAAAATCTTCCATCGCCCGTGCATTGGAGAAACGGCTGGTGGATCACGGACACGTGGCGTTCGTGCTCGACGGCGACAACGTGCGGCACGGCTTGAACCGTGACCTGGCCTTCTCCGCGGAAGACCGCACCGAAAATATCCGGCGCGTTGCCGAAGTCTGCCGCTTGTTCAACGATGCCGGCGTGATCGTCCTGACGTCCTTCATCTCGCCCTACCGGCATGATCGCGAGCAGGCGCGCGCCGTCGTGAGCGACGAACGCTTTCTGGAGATCTTCGTGGATGCGCCCCTGGTCGTCTGCGAGGAACGCGATCCCAAGGGACTCTACCGCAAGGCACGCGCCGGTGAGATCACCTCTTTTACCGGCATCTCCGCGCCCTATGAACGCCCCGAAAAGCCCGATTTGCACATCGACACCGCCACTTGCAGTGTGGACGCCGCCGTGGACATTATCCTCGCGGAACTCACCCGGCGCGGGTGGTTGAAGTAGCGTGAAATTTGTCCATGGCTTGATTATGTTTATCACGGCGTTTGGAACGGGAGACCAAATCATTTCTTTGACCAGGCCCAAAAAGTTCCCCATCGGGAGAATACACGCCAGACAAGAATGATTAGCCACGTCAATTTACCGAACGGTAAAATCTCGGGTTGACACAAGCGCATCCGCATGAGATATTCCCGAGCGGTAACAATGAACATCAAAAACACAGCACAGCTTGGTGTAGCCATCCGAACGAGTCGTAAGCAGTTGAAAGTCACGCAGACACAACTGGCTATGACCTGTGGTACGGGCCTCCGCTTTATCGTCGATCTGGAAAAGGGCAAGCCAACCTGCCAGATCGGAAAGATCATCCAGGTCCTACAGGCATTGGGGCTGGCACTCCAGACAGGCAGCCCAGACGCTCGTGAATCCGGAGGCGACAAATCATGAGGCGTCTGACGGTCTATCTGAACCGTGAAGAGGTCGGAGCCTTGTCGCAGAACGACAGCGGCCTCATCGAGTTCCGCTACAAACCGGAATGGCTTCAGAGGACGGATGCCGCACCCCTGTCCCGAACCCTCCCTTTGCAAATGGAAGCGTTTCGAGGGAAACAGGCCCGACCCTTTTTCGCCGGTATCCTGCCGGAAGAGGGGCCGCGAAAGAAGATTGCCGCCATTCTGGGCATCAGCGAACGCAATGACTTTGCGATGCTGGAACGGATTGGGGGCGAATGTGCCGGAGCTGTCAGCCTGTTCCCCGAAGGTATGGCACCATCCGCAGCCGTCGAAACGCAAGTCCGCAAACTGAGCGAGAAAGAATTGAGGGAGATCATTGGATCATTGCC
>CAITIX010000217.1 GCA_903892565.1 uncultured Acidobacteriia bacterium | reverse complement strand
GCCGCGGGTCGGTGCTGAACACTGGCACCCCGCCCAACACTCGCACCGACCCCCGACTGTGAAGGAGGGGACATTGTAACGGACTCACCGCGACAGCCTACTAGTCGCCGCAAAATAGAAAGAGGGGACAAGAAAGAGGGGACAGGTTTCCCTGTCCCCTCTTTCAAATCAAACCTCAGACGGTAGTCTGAACTAAACGACGTCCACCCCCATCGAGCGCGCCGTGCCCTTCACCGAGTTCATGGCGGATTCCACCGTGAAGCAGTTCAGATCGGGCATCTTGATCTTGGCGATCTCTTCCACCTGCTTGATGGTGATCTTGCCGACGCGATTCTTGTTCGGTTCCGCCGAACCCTTCGCAATGTTCACGGCGCGCTTGATCAGCACCGGCACCGGCGGAGTCTTCGTGATGAACGTGAACGAACGATCCGAGAAGATCGTGATGACCACCGGGATGATCAGGCCTTCCTGATCCTTCGCCGACGTCTTCGCGTTGAACGCCTTGCAGAATTCCATGATGTTGACGCCCTGCGGTCCAAGCGCCGTACCCACCGGAGGCGCCGGAGTGGCCTTGCCTGCGGGGATCTGCAACTTCACGTATCCGGTAACTTTCTTTGCCATTGCGAATTCCTATTCCTGGGCGATCAAACGCCGCAAATTCTACTGAACTTTTTCTACCTGCAAGAAGTCGAGCTCCACCGGAGTCGAGCGGCCGAAAATCGTCACCATGACGCGCAACGTATTGCGCTCCGGATGAATCTCGTCCACCTTGCCCGAAAAGCTGCTGAACGGCCCATCCACGATGCGCACCGTTTCGTTCTTTTCGAACGTGAGCTTCGGACGCACACGCTTGCCCGAATCCTGCTGCCCATAGAGCACCGAGTTCACTTCATCGGCCGAAAGCGGCACCGGCTTATCGCCGCCGCCGACAAATCCCGTCACACGCGGCGTGGCTTTTACCGCATGCCACAGCTCGTCGTTCATTTCCATTTGCACCATCACGTAGCCCGGATAGAGCAAACGCTTGCTGGTGACTTTCTTGCCGTTGCGCAATTCCACCACTTCTTCAATGGGGATCAGGATCTGCCCGATTTTGTCGGCGAATCCGAACGCTTCCGCGCGCGTCTTCAGCGATTCGGCCACCTTGTTTTCAAATCCAGAGTACGCATGGATGATGTACCAGTGCATCGGCGCGGCTTCGGCGGCTTCTTCCGCAGCCGGCTCGGCGTCGTGAACCGCAGCGTCGTTCGATATGGATTCGTTCGAAGCGGCTTCGGCCTGCGCGGCCGGCTCGCTCGCGCCGCCCTCGTTTTGCTCCGCGGCAATCTGGTCTGGAAGGAGATCTTCTGGCATGGCTATGACCCAATCACTTGGTGAACGTATCGAACAGCTTCTGAATTCCACGCCCGACAATCGTGTCGACCACGGCAAAGTACGCCGCAAACGCAAACACGGCAAAGATCACGACGGCAGTCGTCGCGCGAACTTGCGGCCAGCTCGGCCACGTGACGCGACGCATTTCGAGACGCAGGTCCTCGATATATTCTTTCGTTTGGGCCGGCCATCCGGCCGCTCCCGTTTTTACGACGCTTGCGTCTTCGCTCATATATGAAGCCTAAACCTTCGCTGCCTAATTTCTCTCAAGACCAAACATTCTACCGGAACATCCCACAAGGGAGTTGGCAGGGGCAGAGGGATTTGAACCCCCAAAGGCGGTTTTGGAGACCGCTGGTTTACCGTTAGCCTATGCCCCTACGTGAACGGCCAGCGGCCCAAGGCCAAGAGCCAGCCTTATCAGTGTAACCGAAAATCAACAAAGCCGAATGGCCGCTCCCGAACCTTCCGCGAGCGGCACCCGATACTACTTAATTTCTTTGTGCGGAAAATGCTTGCGGCAGAACGGGCAGAATTTTTTCATTTCGAGACGCTCCGTTGTCGTCTTCTTGTTCTTCATGCTCGTGTAGTTCTTCCGCTTGCACTCGGTGCACTGGAATGTAATTTGTTCGCGCGCCATATCAACTACCTCAATTTCCTAAACCAGATTCATATAGAAGCCGCCGACAGGCTCGATGTCAGAAATTCTGTCTCCTGACTCCTGTCTCCTGACTTCTTATTCCAGGATCTCGCTAACCGTACCGGCGCCCACCGTGCGACCGCCCTCGCGGATCGCAAACCGCAAGCCCTTGTCCATGGCGATCGGCGTAATCAGTTCCACCACCAGCTGAACGTTATCGCCCGGCATCACCATTTCCATGCCTTCCGGCAATTGCGCCACGCCCGTCACGTCCGTCGTGCGGAAGTAGAACTGTGGACGATAGCCCTTGAAGAACGGCGTATGACGCCCGCCTTCATCCTTGCTCAGAATGTAAACTTCGCCCTTGAACTTCTTGTGCGGCTTGATCGAACCCGGCTTCGCGACCACCTGCCCGCGCTCCACGTCGTTCTTTTCAATACCGCGCAGCAGCAGTCCGACGTTGTCGCCCGCCATGCCCGAGTCCAACAACTTCTTGAACATTTCCACGCCCGTCACAACCGTCTTGCGTGTATCGCGGAATCCAACGATTTCCATTTCTTCGCCGACTTTGCAAATACCCGTTTCGATACGGCCCGTGACCACCGTGCCGCGGCCTTGAATCGAGAAAATGTCTTCGATCGGCATCAGGAACGGCTTTTCCGTTTCGCGCTGCGGTTGCGGAATGTACTTGTCCACCGCTTCCATCAGCTCGTCGACCGTCTTTTCCCACTTCTCTTCGCCGTTCAACGCGCCCAGCGCACTAACCTTCACCACCGGCAGATCGTTGCCCGGGAAGCCGTAGCTGGTCAACAGCTCGCGCACTTCCAGTTCGACCAGTTCCAGCAGTTCCGGATCGTCCACCATGTCGGTCTTATTCAGAGCGACCACAATGTACGGCACACCCACCTGACGCGCGAGAAGAATGTGCTCGCGGGTTTGAGGCATCGGACCATCGGTGGCAGCCACCACGAGAATCGCGCCGTCCATCTGCGCCGCTCCCGTGATCATGTTCTTGATGTAGTCGGCGTGACCCGGGCAATCCACGTGCGCGTAGTGACGATTCGCCGTCTCATATTCCACGTGCGCCGCCGCAATCGTGATTCCGCGCGCCTTTTCTTCCGGAGCGTTGTCGATCGAATCAAACGACCGGAACGATACCTTCGGATTGTGCTTCGCCAAAGTCTTCGTGATCGCCGCCGTCAACGTCGTCTTCCCGTGATCGATGTGCCCAATCGTCCCTACGTTGCAGTGCGGCTTACTGCGATCAAATTTTTCCTTCGCCATCTGTGTCTCCCTATTCCGATCCCTACTAGAGCTTTAGATAACAACCAGCCTGAAAACCACTAAACGGATTCGAATCCGTTCCCATAAAAACCGACCACAAAAACCGACTACGAAGTAACCTTGCCTTGCGCCTTACTCACAATTTCTTCCGCGATACTGCGCGGCACTTCTTCATATTGACCAAAGTGCATGCTGAACGCTCCGCGGCCTTGCGTACGAGACCGCAATTCCGTCGCATAACCGAACATTTCCGAAAGCGGCACCATCGCCTTGATGATGGTCGTCGAACCCATGGCTTCCGTACCTTCCAAGCGTCCGCGGCGTGAAATCAAATCGCCGTTTACCGGACCCATGTAATCGTCGGGCACCGTGACTTCCACGCGCATCACCGGCTCGAGCAACACCGGCTTCGCTTTGCGCGCGCATTCCTTCACGCAAATCGAGCTGCAGATCTTGAACGCCATTTCCGACGAATCGACATCGTGATAAGCGCCGTCGAACACCGTGACTTTGACATCGGACATCGGATAGCCCGCCAGAATTCCATGCTCCAGGGCTTCCACAACGCCCTTCTGAATCGCAGGAATAAATTCTTTCGGGATGTTGCCGCCCGTGACGTCGTTCTCGAACTCGAATTCCTTACCCGGATTCGGCTCGATGCGGAGCTTCACGCGGGCATACTGACCGCTACCACCGGTCTGCTTCTTATGCGTGTAATCGAATTCCGCCTGCTGGCGAATCGTTTCGCGATAGGCCACCATGGGCTTGCCGACGTTCGCGCCCACGCTGAATTCGCGCTGCATGCGATCCACAATGATTTCCAGGTGCAACTCGCCCATACCGGCAAGGATTGTCTGCCCCGTATCCGGATCCGTCGAAACCTTCAACGTCGGATCTTCCTGCGCCAGCTTGGCAATCGCCATGCCGAGCTTTTCCTGATCCGCCTTCGTCTTCGGCTCAATGGCGAGCTGGATGACCGGCGCCGGGAAGTCGATCGACTCCAGAATGACCGGATCCTTTTCGTCGCAAATCGTGTCGCCCGTAATCACCGACTTCAATCCGACGGCCGCGCAAATATCGCCAGCCAGGACTTCCGTGATGTCTTCACGCTTATTGGCGTGCATCTTCACCAAGCGGCCAATGCGCTCCTTGCGGCCCTTGGCAACGTTATAAACGGATTCGCCCGCATTCAGCTTGCCCGAATATACCCGGATGAACGCCAATTGGCCGACAAACGGATCGGTCATGATCTTGAAGACCAGGGCCGAAAACGGCTCATTGTCGTCCGGCTTGCGAATCACCTTCTTTTCTTTGTCGTCGACGTCCGTGCCTTCCATCGGAGGAACATCGAGCGGCGAAGGGAGGTAATCTACCACCGCATCCAGCATGTTCTGGACGCCCTTGTTCTTGAACGCCGTGCCGCAGATGACGGGGAAGATCTTCTGCGTGATGGTCGCCTTGCGGATGCCACCCATCAGTTCGGCTTCCGTGATCGCAATGCCTTCGACGAACTTGTTGAACAAAGCGTCGTCGGATTCCGAGACCGCTTCAATCAGCTTCTCGCGATATTCCTTCGCCTCATCCAGCAACTCGGCCGGGATCTCAACATCGTCGTACTGCGCGCCCAACGAATCGTCGCGCCACACGCGAGCGTTCATCTTGACGAGATCCACAACGCCTTTAAAATTATCTTCTGCGCCAATCGGCAACTGAATCGGCACCGGACGGCACTTCAGGCGATCAACCAGCGTCTCGACGGAACGATAAAAATCCGCGCCGACGCGGTCCATCTTATTCATGAAGCAAATACGCGGGACGCGGTACTTATCCGCCTGGCGCCAAACCGTTTCCGATTGCGGCTGCACACCGGCAACAGCGTCGAACACCGCCACCGCACCATCGAGCACACGCAAACTACGCTCGACTTCCGCCGTGAAATCCACGTGGCCGGGCGTATCGATGATATTGATGGTGTAATCGCGCCATTCGCAGGTCGTGGCAGCCGATGTAATCGTGATGCCGCGCTCCTGCTCCTGCTCCATCCAATCCATCACCGCGGTACCTTCATGGACTTCGCCAATCTTGTACGTACGGCCGGTGTAATAGAGCACACGCTCGGTGGTCGTCGTTTTACCGGCATCAATGTGAGCCATGATGCCGATGTTCCGCATGTTGTCCAGTGCTACGGTACGCGCCATTTTATTTTTTCTCCAGCGGGGCCGATGAGCCCGAGGCTAGGATTTTATCCTTTACCAGCGGTAATGCGCAAAAGCTTTGTTAGCTTCCGCCATACGATGGACGTCATCTTTCTTTTTAATCGCGCCGCCACGCATGTTGGCAGCATCGTTCAACTCATTCGCCAGCTTTTCCGGCATCGTCTTTTCCGGACGCGAACGCGCGTTCGAAAGGATCCAGCGGATCGCCAGGCTCGTGCGGCGATTGTTCGGCACTTCGACCGGCACCTGATAGTTGGCACCACCGACGCGCCGCGTCTTCACTTCCACCAGCGGCTTGCAATTTTCCACGGCCTTCTTGAACAACTTCAGCGGATCGTCCTGCGAACGATCTTTGATCTTGTCCATGGCTTCGTAGAAGATCTTCTGCGAAACGGCCTTCTTGCCGTCCCACATCATGGAATTCACGAATTTTTCGGCGAGCGTCGAACCGTACAACGGGTCCGGAAGGATCTCGCGGGATTCAGGTCTGCGTCTACGCGACATATATTAGGTCCGGCCTCCTTTACTTCGCCCCGCCCTTGGGTCCCTTGGGGCGCTTTGCACCGTATTTGGAACGGCTTTGCAAACGTCCGGTCACACCGGCCGTGTCGAGCGTACCGCGCACCACGTGGTAGCGGACGCCAGGAAGATCTTTTACGCGGCCGCCGCGGATCAGCACAATCGAGTGCTCCTGCAGGTTGTGGCCCACGCCAGGGATGTAGGTCGTCACTTCAACTTGGTTGGTCAACCGCACACGGGCCACTTTACGCAACGCGGAGTTCGGCTTCTTCGGCGTAGTGGTATACACGCGGGTGCAAACGCCACGGCGTTGCGGGCATTTCTGCAACGCGGGACTCGCTGTCTTATAGCGCGTGGGACGGCGTCCCTTGCGCACCAATTGATTGAAAGTCGGCACAGCTTCCTCTTTTATGCGCAGTTTTCACCGCACATGCTTATTTGCGTAGCTTGCGCTACGCTCTCTCAAACGGCGTCCTCAAGCAGGCAAAACCCAGCCCAAGAAAACCAAAACTAACAAACTGGTTGAATCTACCTCAAGAAATGCGCCAGGATCCGAACCACAGATCGCTGCCCCATTCCCAAAAACGCGAGGGTTTATAGACTTCGGACTAGTCCATACTCACGGCACTGAAAAGCGCCGCAGCAGCGGGACCGGCTCCCAGCCGGACTCCCCAACAGAGGAGTGGTAGCGCAGGAGCAGAAGATCAAACTCGCCAAACTTTTCTAGAGTACCGAAACCGCAACACGTTTGTCAAATGCCCCCGCCCCAACGGACCCGATATAGGCCAAATCGGACCCGAGCCGGGACCCCAACGATTCAGAAAAGCCAAGCGGTTCAACACCGACATCCCCACAAAGCCGACCTTTTCACCCCAACCCCTCTTTTGTCATCCCGAGCGCCAGCCGAGGGATCTGCTTTTCGGCTAACCACCCCGATATCCGGGCGTTCAATTTTCGCGTGAGAATATTCCGACCTCGGGTATACTGTTTTTGCATGACGACGGACGAGAGACTGGATCGCCTTACGGGCATTGTCGAAACGTTGGCCGGTGCCGTTACCGCGCACGACTCCGTGCTCGAAGCCCATGACCGCCAAATCGGCGCCCTCATCGAGCTCGCGGAGCGAAATCAAAAGGCGATGAACGATCTTGATCGTCGCTGGCAGGCTTACCTAAACACATTGCGGAAACAATAGGGCAGTAGCGCCTCTTCTCGGAAAACGGGGCTCGTCCGGCCAAACAACGCCCACAACACGTCATCATTCTGGCGCGCCTCACTCGTGTCTCCTGACCCCTTTTCCCTCTCCCCTCAAACACTTCCCACTTTCACCCGCCCCCGCCACACAAACCACCCCTTATGTTTGAACCAGAGAAGGAGTTCATGTGCTCATCCATCGGAGGGCAGAACCCACCTAGCCCGGCAACACCGGTCAAGTCGGGGCGGGTGTGCGAGTGATGGAAGTCTGGCCGTACTCAACGTGCCCTCTCGTCTGGGAGAGCGAATCCAGACGGCGCACCGTTCGTTGCAACAAACGGTCTCGACGTCAACGAGTCATCATGGCGTCTCTGCCGAGAGACCAAAAACCGGCTCGGGGGCGCCCCTTAAAAACTAGTTCTTTGAAAACTTTCCTCGCACGTCGCCGGCCCGCCCGTGCTTCATGCCACGAGTCTCGACAATACTAATAAGAAGGACTCCTCTGCATGCTCGCACCGAAAACCATCTCCCGCGCTTCTGCGCTATTTCTTCTGGCCACTGCCGGCTTGTTCGCAGCCGCGCCAAAACCGAATAAGAGCGCCCAGCAGATGGAGAGCGCGCTCGCCGCAGCCAAGAAGAATCCGCTCGATCTCTACAGCTTCCTGCAGCGGATGCCCAAGGGCGCGGATCTCCACAACCACTTCACGGGAGCCGTTTACGCGGAGTCCTATATAAACGCCGCCGCCGAAGACGGACTGTGCGTGAACCCCTCGAACTTCGGAATCATCGCTCCGCCTGCCGATGCCGAAAGCGCAACGCCCTGCGGCAAATCCGCGATCCCCGCGAGAACTGCGTTGACCGATCCCATCCTGCGCAGCGAAATCATCGACAGCCTATCGATGCGCGACTTCGTCTCCGGACACGACGTGGCCACCAGCGCCGGGCACGATCACTTCTTCGCCACCTTCAACCGCTTCGGACCCTGGAAGATCGAACACCGCAAGGATCTTCTAGCCGAAGTGATCCGCCGCGCGGCGGACCAGAACGAATCCTATCTGGAATTGATGGTCGTCAACGGCGGCTCTCTCAGTCCCCTCGGGACACAGGTCGGCTTCGATGGCGATTTCGCGGGCACGCGCGATAAATTACTCGCTGCCGGAATCGATCAGTATGTCGCGCGTTTAAAAACCAACGTGGATCAGCTGGAACAAGACCGCATCGCGGGCCTGGGCTGTGCTTCAAAGGCAGACGCCCCCGGCTGCAACGTCACCGTGCGCTATGTCTATCAGGTCCTGCGCGAGTTTCAGAAAGAGCACGTCTTCGCGCAAATCATGGCGGGCCTGATGCTCGCCTCGTCCGACCCTCGCATCGTGGGCATCAACTTCGTGCAAGCCGAAGACGGAGCCACCGCGCTGCGCGACTATCACCTGCAAATGCAGATGCTGGATTATCTGAAACTTCTGTATCCCAAGGCGCACGTGACGCTACATGCCGGAGAGCTCGCGCCCGGCCTGGTGCCGCCCGAAGCCCTGCGATTCCACATTCGCGAGGCCGTGGAATTGGGACACGCCGAGCGCATCGGCCACGGAGTCGACGTCGGATATGAATCCGACTCCCCTGCTCTTCTGCGCGAACTGGCGCGCAAGCAAGTGCTCGTCGAAATCAATCTCACCAGTAACGATTTAATTTTGGGCGTCCGCGGCCAGGACCACCCCTTGCCGCTGTATCGCCGCGCCGGCGTTCCTGTCGCGCTTTCCACCGACGACGAAGGCGTCTCGCGCAGCCACCTCACCGCCGAATACGCTCGCGCCGTCAGCGGCTACAGCCTCACATACGCCGACCTCAAGCAGATGGTCCGCAACTCACTCGAATGGGCGTTCGTTGAAGGCGCCAGCCTGTGGCGCGATCATACGTATCGCCAAGCGGTCGCCGACTGCGTCAATCTGTCGGACACCAAATGCACGGCGTTTCTCGATAAAAATCCCAAGGCTCGACTGCAAGCGGATTTGGAACATCGCTTCGCAAAGTTCGAGCAGCAAATGCTCCCCCACGCGGCCCGCTAGCGATTTTCATAGTTATCGCAAGGCCCGGGAAATGGTAAAACCCCGCGCGTCAGTGCGGGGATACACTTACAGGCGCAGTAAAGGGTTGATGTATCCCCGGCCTCACGCCCGGGGTTCTACCCCTTAGTCGCTTACGCCGGATGCTTTTGGAAATAGTTCCAAGCATCCGTGAGGATCGCGTGCAGATCGCTGCGCTCCGGCTTCCACGCCAGCGTACTGCGGAGCTTGGCGGCATCGGCCACCAGTTCCGCGGCGTCGCCATCACGCCGAAGGGCCATCTCGAAGGGAACCTTCAGGCCCGTCACCTGTTCGGTAGCTCGCAACACTTCCATCACCGTGTAGCCCTTGCCGGTGCCGACGTTGAAACAGTGGGATGCTCCACCTGCCAACAAATGATCGAGCGCTGCGACGTGCGCGGCGGCTAGATCGCCGACGTGGATGTAATCGCGCGTGCACGTGCCGTCCGGCGTGGGATAGTCGCTGCCGAAAATTTGAATCGGCTTGCCGCTTACAGCCGCGCGAAACAACAGCGGGATCAGATGCGTCTCGGGTTCGTGACGTTCTCCGAGCCCTGCATCGGGCTCCGCGCCGCAGGCGTTGAAATAGCGCAGCGCGACGTAGCGGAAGGCCGAGCCCGCGATGCTGTGGTTGCGATCCAGGCTTTCCAGGATCTTCTCCACCATTGCCTTGGATTCTCCGTAAGGACTCACAGGATCGAAGCGGGCGTCTTCCGGGATCGGCACGCGTTCTGGATTTCCGTAGACAGCAGCGGTCGACGAAAACACAAGCTTGTTCACGCCCGCGCGCGCCATCGCTTCAAATAGCGAAACCGTGCCGCCGACATTATTCGAGAAATAGAGCTCCGGCTTGCGGACGGATTCGCCCACGGCGATGTACGCCGCAAAATGAACCACGGCATCCACACCGGCGAGCACCTTCGTCACGGCGTCCGTATCCTGCAGCCTTGCAACCGTCAATTGCGAAGGATTTACATTTTCGCGGTGCCCACGCGAAAGGTCGTCCACCACGACGACCTCAAATCCGCGACGCATCAAATGGTGGATCGTAATGGAGCCGATGTAGCCGGCGCCTCCGGTGACCAGAATTTTCGGCATGAATTACTATCTTATCGGCTCATGCGGTCTTCGCGGCTTCGCGTCCGGCAACACGGCCAAAGGTGAGCGATTTCGCCAAGCCGTGCTGATTGAATCCGCCCGCCGATTCACCCGCGCAATAGAGCGACGGAATCACGTTGCCCCACAGATCGATCACCTGCGCCTTGCCGTTGACCCGCAAACCCGAAAGGCAATCGTGGATACAGGGCGTGGACCACGCGGCATAAAAAGGAGCCGTCTGGATCTTGTACTTGGGCGACGTCTTCCCAAAATCCGCATCCTTGCCCGCGTCGACAAACGAGTTGTAGCGGGCTACCGTTTCTTCCAAAACCGCGCCCGAAATCGGCGTTTTTTGATACTTGCTGACGATGCGGCCCGCGAGCTCCTGCAGCGTATTCGCGCTGAAGAACCACCCGTTAGGATCCACATACGGGGGCTCGCACGTCCATTTCTCGCGCTTCGCGCCATCGGCGTCGAAGATCGCCCAGATCGGTCCGCCACCTTCGCCCTTGCCGCCGTTCACTTCCAGGCATGGATTCCACCAATCGAATCCCGTGGCTAGCTCGTTCACAAAACGCCGCCCCACTTGATTCACTTGAATCAGATTTTGATAATCGATCACCTGCAATCCGATCGCGTGCGAAAGCCCCTTGATAGGACTATCCTTCAAATTTTCTTCGCGACGGCCGCCGCCATGCGGATAGCCGTACTGATTGCCGATGCAATACGGCTTCTCGAAAATGTGGGAACGGGCCTGCGTCTCCACCGTCTGGCACGCCGCGCCCCACAATGACGCGCCTACTTGCATCGCCGCAATTTCACCGTCGGCCGTCTGCTTCGAATAGGGCTCGCCCACAACTTGATATTCCTCCGTCAAACGAGGATCAAACATGCGGCGGAAATTCACGTTGCTCGTGTGGCCTCCGGTGCTCAGAACCACGCCGCGCTTTGCTTGAATGTTCAGCGTCTTGCCATCGTGCGTGGCCGTGATGCCCAAAACTTTGCCCGTGAACTGCTGCTCGCGAATCAGTCCGGTCATGCTGTGCTGCAAGAGGATCTTCACTCCCAGTTTTCGCGCGCTCGCTTCCAGCGGCCGCATGAGCGACGTCCCGTTTCCCGCATTCGGCGCAAACGTACTGGCGCCGCCATTCCAGATGACGACCTGAGCCCGACGCACATTCTGCGGACCACCGTCGGAGCCTATAGGAGAAGCATCCGGGAACTTCACGCCGTGCGCCAGCAGAAACTCAAACGTCGCGGGACTCTCGTCGCAAAACGCCCGCAGGATTTCGCGATCACTGAAGCGATAGTCGTGCCACGCGGCCAGATCGTTGAACATGAGATCCGGCGAATCCTCAATGCCGTATTTTTTCTGAAGACTGGTGCCGCCGCCAAGCGCAATGTTTCCGCCGCTCTGAATGCCGTGCCCGCCGATATCGTAATTCTGCTCGACGACCAGGACCGCTGCGCCTTGTTCGGCTGCCGAAATCGACGCCGGCAGGCCCGCTGCACCGGAACCAATAACGACAACATCCGCCGAAAGATCCCAGTGGCGCTTGGTCGTCGCTGCGTCGGCAGCGGTGGTGCCCAAGCCGCCGAGAGCCGCTGCACCTAAACCTGCGGCCTTTTGAACGAATCCTCTGCGCGCCAGCGTCCCGCCCTTATCACGTTTTGCCATCCCTATATTCTCCTGCAAGCGGCCTGCATTCGTGGGATAGTGTGCAGAGCATGACTCCACCGCAACGAGCTTCCGATCGCCGCCGATTCCTGCAGAACTCCGGCCTCGCCCTGTCCTGCCTCGCGACTTCTGCCTCCTTCTCTTCGACAACGTTGCGCGCGCAGGATACGCGCCGCGCCGCGGCATCGCCCACGCTCAGCCGGCAATTTGCTCGCTGGGTCGCGGGCCTGCGCTACGAAGACCTCCCTCCGGCGGTTGTCGATCGCGCGAAGGGCGTGACGCTGCACGCACTCTCGTCTTTATTAGTGGGCTCGCAGTTGCCCGCAGGCAAAGAGGCCATCGCACTGATCACCGAGGAAGAATCCGGCGTGCGCAACGGCTCCACCATCATGGTGAACGGCGCAAAGGTGACGAAGGGCGGAGCCGCGTTCGCGAATTCCGAAATGACGCTCGCAGGCGGTAAATGGGACACCTTCCGCATGCTCACGCATCCCAGCACCAGCATTATTCCCGCGGCGTTCGTCGGCGCGGAGAGCGCGGGAGCATCCGGACGCGACTTTATCACCGGCGTGGCCGCCGCTTATGAAGTGATGGAGCGCATGGCGTCCGATTTCATTCCTACGATCATGGCGCGCGGCTTTCACGCGGGGCCCGTGTTTGGGATTTTCGGCGCTGCCGTGGCCGCCGCAAAAATCCTGCGTTTCAATGAAGACCAGATCCACGACGCCATCGGCCTGTGCGTAAATTTAGCGGGCGGAAATCTGGAGAGTGCCGGATTGCGCGAGGGCGCCGCCGTGCGCAATGCCATGCTAGCCGTCGCTCTTGCCAAGCAAGGTCACAAGGGCGGCGAAACAGCGCTCGAGGGACCGGCTGGTTTCTACTTCGCGTACATGGGCAACAACACAGGCCAGCTTACGTATAGCTTCACGGGCGATCGGCAATCCAGTCTCGACAAGATCACGGCGAACCTCGGCAAGGATTGGATGTTTCTGGAGACGCTCTATCGCATCTATTCGGTGTCAGGCTACAACATCGCGCACATCGACGTGACGGCGAAGCTGTGCGAGGAGCACAACATCCGTTATGAGGACGTCGATCGCGTGGAGGCCGTGGTCAACTGGATGGAGACGCTTTATCCGAGTCCGGCATTTCCGACACGCCGGGAGGCGACGGGGGATCCGAAGCCCGGCAGCACTCGCTACTACACAGCTTGGGGCGTGGTGAAACGCGGCTTTCCGATGTTGTCGGATGCGTCTACTGTGGGCAAAGCCGATCCGCCGGAGGTCCTCGAACTCATGAAGCGCGTGACGATCATTCCGTCGCACCAGATGCCGCTCTTCGGTCCCCGCATTACGATCTTTACCAAGGATGGCAAGAGCTACACGCGCCAAGGCACCGGACGCGAATTCATTTGGGATTTCAACGAAGAAGCGCGGCGCATCCGCGGCGTGGTCCCGGGGATTCCGATCTCCGCGTCACAGTTCGAACAGATCGCGGCGACATGCCGCGACTTGGATCGTTTGGAACGCGCAGACACACTAATCCCCCTGACCTTCGCCAAGCAATGACTTTTGCCAAGCAGTGACGATCGCCGAGGGATGAGCATCGCCATCAGGCGACAATCTCGCCAACTGCAACGTTCGGTCTTACGATTTGGGTTTGAGCGCTTCGGCGGCTGCCGCGCGCGTGGCAATCGCAGTGCGCAAGTCGCGCATACGGGCGCGCATCATGATCTTGTGCTTGCGAAGACGGTTAAAACGGGCGGTATCGCCAGATGATTTGGACATGGCCTCTCTCCTAAACGAACCCTAGCGGAGAGCGCCGGGGGAATGGGCGCGGGGCTGGATCAGCCGCACGCGAGATAAAGAATGCACAGCGCCGGACAGATGGAGGCGTTCGCTACGAGCGATTCGCTTCCAAATGTCCGGCGCGAAAGTTCAATCGAAATTAAGCGAGGCTGACCTGTTCGGCCTGGAGGCCCTTCGGTCCCTTGGTCACAACGAACGTGACCTTGGCGCCTTCGTCCAACGAACGGTAACCACTCGCTTCAATCGCGGAAAAATGTACGAAGACATCTTCGCCATTCTCGCGCGCAATAAACCCGAATCCTTTTCCGGCGTTGAACCACTTTACGGTTCCTGTTTCTTTCATGAAGTTCTCTTTTCTAGCGTTGGAAATCCAGGGGTGATCGATTGAGGACGTTCTAGCGAGGAAACGGCGATTCGTTGAAGTTCAATGCGATGTTACTAGGCTTTCTAAAGCTAATTGAGCGTAGCACGGAATCCGGACCAACACAACACCCTATTTTTGGTCCTGTCGCTAGTATGTGATCTGTCCGGTCTAATTCACACATGAACTGTCCGCTTTTGAAAAAGCGGCGGGGGAAGCTGGAGGTTGGACACCTCACAGCAGGACTCCGCGGCGGAAACGGAGCGGATGATGAAGTTACACGACGTGCTGTTGAAGGCGATGGCGAAGAAGATC
>CAITIX010000216.1 GCA_903892565.1 uncultured Acidobacteriia bacterium | reverse complement strand
TCGCCGAGCGCTCGCACTCCGCGAGGACGCGCAGACGTACACCGCCCTCGGCTATCTGAAGTTCTTCCAGAATAAGCCGGCCGACGCCGAAGCCTTCTACAAAATGGCGTTGGCGAAAGATTCGTCGTCGCAGCTCGCGCGCCACAATTACGCCGTCCTGCTCGACACGCTTCCGAAGCGCCAGGAAGAAGCACTGCGGATGTGGCACGACATTCTACAGCAAGATCCGAACTACACGCTCTCCCGCCTGGCACTCGCGAAAGCACTGGATCGGCAAGGCCGGGATGCCGATGCCGCCACCGAGTTCCGCATCCTGATCCAGCAGAAGCCCGACTATGCCGCAGCTCGCGTGGCGCTCGGAGAGCTCGAGAATAAACTCGGCAATCGCGCAGCCGCGCTCGAACAATTGACGGAAGCTGCGCGGCTCGAGCCAGAAAGCTCGTCCGTATATGAAAGCCTGGGCGACGTGAGAACGGCCGAAGGCAATCGTTCCGCAGGACAGGACGCGTACAACAAAGCGCTGCAATACGCCACCGACAGCGACGCAAAGAAAAGGATTCGAAAGAAGCTGCAGCGTTAGCTCGTCTTGTGAGCGCATGTTGTGAGCCCATGTTGTGAGCGAAGATTTGTTTTGGTACAAGGGAGTCAGATGAAGCTGAATCGCTCTCGGGCATTGCGGTCCGCGCTCGGAATCCTGTGGGGGTTTTGCCTGGTATCGCTGTGCCACGGCCAAATCACAACCACACTCACGATTTCCCCACCTTCTCTCGCATTCACGATGACTGCGGGAGGTGCGGCACCGGCAAATCAGAATGTAACCCTCAGTAGTTCATACGGCACATTGGCATGGATTGCGTCCGAGCCTACGCAATCTGTTACGTTCACTCCTACCGAGGGACTGGTCGCTGCGGGTCAACCCATTACAGTCGGCGTTAGCTTGCCAACTGCCGGAAAACTGGCTGTCGGCGTCTATCATTACACGGCTGTGCTGAGTTGCTCCACACCTGGAGCGAATCTCTGCCAAAACCAAATCATAACGTTGCCCATCACCTTGAATGTAGTCTCCGCGAACCAGCCCCCCGTCTCTCCGCTTTCCTTGAATTTCTCCTCGCCTTCGGGACGAGTCCCTCCGCCGCAAGTTCTCACGATCACCAGTAATTCCGGAACAATCTCCTGGGGCGTGTCCACCACTCTCACCTCCAAAAACGCGCCTGCGAATTGGATCAGCGTTGGTCCCACTTCCGGATCCGCAAGCCCCGGCAGTCCCGGCCAAACCACAGTTTCGATCAGCCAGGTGATCCTCGGATTTCCAGCGGGCACCTATACGGCAAACGTCGTTGTCTCCACGTCCTCCGTAATCTTTCCATTTGCCCGCCTTGCGGAGGCCAACAGCACCCAAACCATCCAGGTCACGCTCACGGTGGGGCAGAACAGCTTGCTGTTGAGTCCGTCGTCCATGGTTTTTGCCGCGGTCGCGAATGCTCCCGGCCCCGGCCAGATTCTGAACGTCAGCACCACCACCGGATCGTTGCCCTTCACCGCCGCCGTGAGCGCAGGCACTTGGCTATCGGTATCACCGCTCAGCGCCACTGCGCCGGCGAACCTCAACGTCTCCGTACAACCGAGTGGACTCACGCCTGGCACATACAGCGCCTTTATCAACCTTACGGCGAGTGGTTCGGTAAACGCTCAGGCGTACCCTGTCACGTTGATCGTGGAATCGGCCCCTGACGATACAACCACGTTCAACTACACGATCGGCGGAGCACTGCCCGCACCACGGGCGCTCGCGCCCTTCAGCAGCACTGGCTCCCCTGTGGCTGTCGTCGCCTCCGCTGGAAGCGACCAGGGCAACTGGCTCTCCGTCAATCCAACCAGCACGACCCTCGGCCCCAGCGGAACCACGTTCACGCTTACAGCCTCTCCCGGATCGCTCCCCGCCGGACAATACCACGGCGTTATGGCGCTCACCGATTTGGCCGGCGATACAAGCTACGTCAATCTCGCGACGCTCAACATCACTGGCGGCGCGAATAACTACTACTATTCCGATCTGGTCTTCGCCGGCGGTTTCCAGACGACGTTAACGCTGATTAACGAGTCCCCGCAGAACGTCACTTGCACCACAACTTTTTATTCCGATTCCGGCGGGCCGCTGACTGTACCGTTCGCTCAAGGGCCTATTTCGTCACGCACCGATGTTCTTCCCCCGGGGAACTCCGTTCACGACCAGACCATCGCCAGCCTGGCCGCTGTTGTCACGCAAGGCTGGGCCCAATCCGCCTGCAGTGGCCCCATCCAGGCCAGCCTCCTGTATCGTTACTATACAAACGGAGTCGCTGCTTCCGAGGCCGGCGTGAATGCGGAAACAGCGCCCACCACCTCTTTCGTCACCTTTGCGCAAACCGCCACCGGCGTCGCCTACGCCAATCCGTCCACCACGCAGACCGCCAACATTACGTTTACGGTCTTCAATACCGCGGGTGTACAACTCGTGACCACCACCATATCGCTCGGGCCGCTCGCCCATGATGCAAAGAACATCTCTGGCTCAGCGACGGCCCTTTTTCCTGCTCTAACAACCTTCTCCGGATCTCTGAAGATCACTTCGACGATCCCCATCATCAGTCTGTCGCTGAACGCCGAAGCATTCCCCGTCATCTCCTCGCTACCTCCCGGCGATCTCCCCGGCGGATTCGGCGGAGGCGGTGGTCCCGCGACCTACTACTTCTCCGATCTCGCCTTTGCCGGGGGCTTCCAGAGCACGTTGACGCTCATCAACTACTCGGCAACAAGCATCACCTGTACGACAAAGTTTTATTCCGATGCCGGCGGCCTCTTGTCTGTCCCATTCAGCCAGGGATCGAGTTCCTCACGCACCGATATCCTTCCTCCCGGCGGATCTCTGCACGATCAGACACAGGCCAGCCTGACTGCCGCGGTTTCCCAAGGCTGGGCGCAATCTTCGTGCGCCGGGCCGATCCAGGCGAGCTTGCTGTACCGTTTCTACACCAGTGGAGTCGCAACTTCTGAAGCAGGCGTCAACGCGGAACCCGGCGCAACCACGAAATTCGTTACGTTCGCACAGACCGCAACAGGCGTCGCCTACGCGAACCCATCCACTACGCAATCTGCGTTAATCACGTTCTCGATTATCAGCAACACCGGCGCGCGATTGCAGACGACCACGCTTACCCTCGCCCCCCTTGCGCATGACGCGAAGAACATCGCGGGTAACCCATCCGCGCTGTTCCCTTCGCTGACAACATTCACGGGCTCGCTTGAGATCACTTCTTCGATTCCCATCATCAGTCTGTCGCTGAATGCGGAAGCGTTTCCCGTCATCTCGTCCCTGCCGCCGGGGGATCTGCCGGCTGCGACGACTGTCTACTAGCAACCTGTCTCAACAAGATCGTTACTCCATCGTTACTGAGGCCCCTCCTTTCCAGTCGGGGTTCGGTGCCCGTTTTTCGAAATGCCGCTGTATTGATCGTGTTCAGCACCGAACCGCGACCGTCAGGGAGCGGACAGAACGACAACGTCTTCTTTGCAAAAGTGTCCTGATTCCTTCGTCATTTCGAGCGAGCCCAGCAGGTCATCCACGACACGAGGAATCTGCCTCTAAAGTCTTGGCAACACTCGAACACACAGCAGCTCCCGCCCGTCACCCGCTGGGCCGCCAAAGAGCGGATCACCCCTGAACTTTCCGGATTCCCCCCGCCCAGGCGTTCCGTTAATCCGCGGGCATAAATCCGCGGCAATAAATCCGCGGGCATATGTTCGTAGTTTGTCAATCTGTCCGGTTTGATTCACACGTGATCTGTCCGGTTTAGCCTACCGCCCCTTTGGCGCTGCGTCGGCTGGCCGACGGGGGCTTTCTTGTTTTGGTTCTTAAGAGAGAAAGAGAACTCGCCGGA
>CAITIX010000215.1 GCA_903892565.1 uncultured Acidobacteriia bacterium | reverse complement strand
TCCGGCGAGTTCTCTTTCTCTCTTAAGAACCAAAACAAGAAAGCCCCCGTCGGCCAGCCGACGCAGCGCCAAAGGGGCGGTAGGCTAAACCGGACAGATCACGTGTGAATCAAACCGGACAGATTGACAAACTACGAACATGGTCTTTCCACGGCGGTCTTTCCACGGCGGAAAACACTGGCCACCGATCGAGCGCCGTACTAGAATGAAACCCTATGGCAGACTCCACCGACCGCACCCTTGGCTTCAATACCCGCTCGCTGCACCACGGCTATCAGTCGGATCCGACGACAGGCGCGTGTGCCGTGCCGATTTATCAAACAACCTCTTTCGTTTTCAAGGATTCGGACCACGCGGCGCGATTGTTTGGACTGCAGGAGTTCGGCAACATCTATACGCGCATCATGAATCCCACGACCGACGTGCTGGAGCAGCGCGTCGCGTCGCTCGAAAACGGCGTCGCAGGTCTTGCCGTTGCCAGCGGTCAAGCCGCGCAGTTCATCACGATCAACGGTCTGCTGGAGGCGGGCGACGAAGTGGTTGCGGCGAGCACGCTCTATGGCGGCACCTACACCCAGTTCGACGTGAGCTTCCGGCGCATGGGGTATCAGGCCAAATTCGTGGAGCCCGACGATCCCGAAAACTTCCGCAAAGCCATCACCAAGAAGACGCGCTGCCTATATGCGGAAACAATATCGAATCCGCGCGGCAACATTCTGGATATTGAAGCGGTCGCCAAGATCGCGCACGAGCACAATCTTCCTCTGGTGATCGACAACACGTTCGCCACGCCGTATCTGTGCCGCCCGATCGACCACGGCGCCGATATCGTCGTGCAGTCGCTCACGAAGTTCATGGGCGGTCACGGCAACTCCATCGGCGGGATGATCGTGGACGGCGGCAAGTTCGACTGGAAGAAAGGTCCGTTCCCGCAGCTCAATCAGCCCTCGCCCGCCTATCACGGGATGAACATCGCGGATGTGTTCGGGCCGATTGCGTTCATTATTCGTGCGCGAGTGGAAGCGCTGCGCGATTTGGGTCCGTGCCTGAGTCCCTTCAATGCGTTTCTCTTGTTGCAAGGTGTCGAGACGCTCGGCCTGCGGATGGATCGCCACGTGTCGAACGCCCTCGCCGTGGCCAAGTTCCTGCAGGGTCATGCGGATGTGAAATGGGTGAAATATCCGGGGCTGGCCGATAGTCCGTATCACGCGCTGGCCAAGAAGTACATGCCGAAGGGCCCGGGAGCCGTGTTCTCCTTCGGGATCAAAGGCGGCCACGACGCGGGCAAGAAATTTGTCGACAGCTTGAAGGTGTTCTCGCATCTGGCGAACGTCGGCGACGCGCGCAGCCTGGTGATTCATCCTTCCTCCACCACGCACCAGCAGCTCAATGCCGAACAGCAGAAGGCCGCCGGAGTCGAGCCCGACATGATCCGCTTGTCGGTCGGTCTCGAAGATATCGAGGACTTGCAGTGGGACCTGGATCAAGCGCTGGCGGCGAGTCAGAAGAAATAACAATATGAAACTACTGATTCGCTGGCTGGCTACCTGTATCGCTCTGTTGCTCGCCGCCTGGATCGTGCCGGGTATTCGCGTGGAGCGCGAGAGTTTCGCGGTGTTTGGAATGATGGCCATCATCCTCGGCCTGGTGAATGCCATCATTCGTCCACTGCTCAAGATGCTTTCGTGTACGTTGATTATCCTGACGCTCGGCCTCTTTACGCTGGTGATCAACGGGGTGACGTTGATGCTCGCGTCGTGGATCGCGCGGCACTGGTTCAACGTCGGCTTCTACGTCGATGGATTTATCCCGGCGTTTCTGGGAGCCTTGATTGTCAGCGTAGTGACCGTGACGCTGACAACCATTCTCGGTGACGATAAGAAAAACGGCTAACGCGCCCAGATATTTGAACTGAAACGAATGTTGCCCGGGCTGCGTACAATTTGAAGTATGCAGCGGGCGACGATCTGGGCAGTCCTTCTCTTCGCGGCCTTGCCTGTGGTGTACGGACAGGCAACGCCGAAGAAATCGGTTTCTCAAAAGAAGACCACCACGCCGAAGCCCGTGGCGGCGGTCGCGATCGATCCAGCCGTGCCGTCGAGGCATCCTTTGGAGACGCTGAAGTTCACGGGAAATCGGCGCATCGCGAGCGAAAACATCGTTGTTGCCAGCGGCTTGAAGATCGGCCAAGCAGTGGAGAAAGAAGATTTCGAGGCCGCGCGCGCGAAACTGCTCTCGACCGGAGCGTTCGAAAGTGTGGGCTTCGTCTACCAGCCCAGCAAGACCGCGACCGGCTTCGACGCGACATTTGAAGTGGTGGAGGTCGCGCAGATGTTTCCCTATCAATTTGAAGATCTCCCAAAATCCGATGAAATCTTGCGCGCGGTGATCGCCACGCAGGAGCCGATTTTCGGCGCGGAAATCCCCGCGGCGCGGCCCGTTCTGGAGCGGATTGAAAAGGCGCTGACGGAAGCAGCGGGCGGCGTCAAAGTAGAAGCGCACATGCTGGCGACATTGAAGGGCGATCCGAAGATCGTGTTTCGGTTGCCCGGCGAACGGCCGAGGATTTCACAAGTGACCTTCGCCGGGAACAAAGAGATCGTCACGGCAAAGCTCGCGATGACGTTTTATCAAGTGATCCTGGGCACGGAGTTCAAGGAATCCGTTGTACGCGCTTTGCTCGATCAGAGCATTCGGCCGCTGTACGAAGCGCGCGGATTTATTCGCGTAGCGTTTCCGAAAGTAGTGGCCGAGAAATCCGCCGAACCGGAAGTGGATGCCGTGGCCGTCACGGTGACCATCGACGAGGGGACGGAGTTCAAGCTCGGACAGATTCGTTTTGCCGGAGGCGTCGCACGGGATCTGGAGAAAACGGCGGCATTGCGCACCGGAGATCTGGCGGATTTCGACGTTGTCATGAAAGCGCAGGACCGCATCGTGCAGAAGCAGCGCGGCATCGGCTATTTGCACGCAGCGGTAAAACAGGAGCGCACGCTGCACGACGACCAGCACACGGTGGATTTGCTCTTGACGCTGGAATCCGGTGCGCAATTCCAATACGGCAAGTTGACGATTCAAGGACTTGACTTGATTGGCGAACCTGCGATCCGTAAGATGTGGGGCGATCGCACGGGCAAGCCGTTTGATCCCGCCGCTCCCGACGCATTCCTGAAAGAGATCCGCGAGGGTGGCTTGTTCGATAACCTGGGCAATACTTCGTCGTCGACTAAAGTGAACGAGGACGCGAAGACGGTGGACGTCACGCTGGTGTTCGCGGGTACCAAGGGAAGCGCGGGGAAAGAACGTCCGCGGCGGGACGTGTTTTGAAAGATCGCGTAGTCCGCCCGAAGTCGCTTGTTGCGCCCCGGCCCGCGAAGTGGGTTGAGGCGGCGACACACGATACGCAAACGACCGCGCAGCTATTTGCGGGCACTTCCGGATTCGCATACGCAGCGTGGAAACCCGAGTTCTATCCGCCAACGCTCTCGTCGAAACATTTCCTGCGGCACTACGCCACGCGCTTGAATGCCGTCGAGGTCAATTACACGTTTCGGAAGTTGCCCACGCCCGCGACGGTGGAAAACTGGATGGCGGCGGTGCCCGAGGGCTTTCGCTTCGCCTGCAAGGCGCACCAGAGAATCACGCATTTCAACCGGCTGAAGGAATCCGAATTCACTGAGCTCTTCTTTCAGGCGATCGATCCGCTGCGTGCGGCCGGGAGGCTGGGGCCGGTACTGTTTCAGTTGCCTCCGAATTTCAAAGTGGACGTGGCGTTACTGAAGGCGTTTCTTGCCAAGCTCCCGTCCGGCATCCGCTACGCCTTTGAGTTTCGCAACGCGTCGTGGATGACGGATGAGGTTTACAAATTGCTGCAGAATCACGGCGTGGCGTTGTGCCTGGCGGAATCCGATACGTTCGAGGTCCCCAAAGTGGTGACGGCAGATTTCGTCTACGCGCGCCTGCGCAAGGATGAGTACACGCTCGCGGATCGGAACGAAGTTGCAAGGCGCGTTCGCGAACAGTTGGCCGCGGGGCTCGAAGCGTACGTGTTCTTTCGGCATGAGGAATCTCCGGTGGGCGCATTGCGTGCCGAGGAATTGCGAAAGAAAGCCAGGTAGGAAGTGAACGTGACGCTGGCGGGCGATTGGCTCCTCCAATCCGTTCCGGGAGAACTGATCTGCAACATTCGAAGATTTTTGTAACCCTGCCTCCGGGGGATCCCGTCAAGAGAGGCGAGGAGTCAACGCTGCAACAATGAGATTACGATTTTTGGTTATCCCTGCCTTGGTTATCCCTGTGTTGGTTATCCCGGTGTTGATGAGCACGGTTCTACTGGCGCAGGATCCGAGCGCCCCGTCCAGTTTTGGCGGACGTCGTGCAAATGCCAATTCCGGTTCCAATACATTCACACCCCCAACGCCTGCCC
>CAITIX010000214.1 GCA_903892565.1 uncultured Acidobacteriia bacterium | reverse complement strand
GGCACAACACATTGGACCGATACCTTTGATTTTCGCTCTGATGGAACCGCTCATGAGCATAAAGCCTCGGTTGCGGAAAATGGATATAAATCAGATAGTGACGATACCTACAGATGGCGTTTCGACCCTTGGAAGCGCGAGGTATACTTACGAATGACCGATGACAACACTGACAAAATAGAATATGAAATCCTTTGGTTTAAGAGTGAAGATGACGACCTAATCTGCAGGCATGAGCGTAATATCTCCGGATCCTCTACAATCATGTTTGATGTGCGTTACGTCCACCAAAAGTAGCCTGTAAGACCATACGGTACGCCATCGTCCCGAGACCGCCCGCACCACACTGGACGCTGCGCCTAGGGTCATCCAAATCAGAAAGCATGAATGCTTCTGATGATATCAACACTTCCGAGGGAGCGAAGCTTCTCTCCGTGGCTAATGGCAAGAATGATGGGGAACTGCTTGAATGGATTGCTACATTCCCGCAGCAGTCGTTGCAGGGCGTGATAGGTCGCCACGTACTAGAAAGGAGAAAGGCTAGGTGGGGTGAATATCGCTCATGGCTTACAGTAGTGGTATCCATTGCGCGTTCCTTATTTCGCTAGCCTCGCTTGTTCTGAGGCGTGGCTAAACGATTCGGACCCCAGTTGTCGCGAGGAGTGAGACGCCATACATAAACGAAACCGGCCCGCCCCGAGCCAACAGGGCGAGCCGGTCACATGTCGAAAAACCTAGGGCGAAAACACGCGCCCTAGGAATTGAGCCTGTGTGTTCTCAGGCGTGCCGTCAGTCACCGCCCCCACATGATCTGCGGGAGCGGTGCTGAACTTGGCGATGACACTAGCGGGAGATTCTATCGGCGGCTCGGTGCGAATCGGCACGGCGTGCGGGATGCCGTAGCGGGTGCGGGTGATTTCATAACGCTGCGAGGGCGAGGTCATAGCTTGCCGATGATGCCGTAAAGTGCCTCCCATTTCGGGAGCATTGAAAGTCTTATTTTCAACACTCGCGCCCCCGATTCCTGGCTTATTTTGGCGGCTCTCCGCTCTATGCCGTAAAGGTGCGCTTCACACCACCGAATCCGCTCCTTCATCTCGTCTCTGGGATTCGTTTGCGTGCGATTTCCTGCCAATCCTAGGCCATTCGCGCGCATGTAGCGTCGCCACTCCTCGGCGTCTGCTTTATCAGGTGCATCGGACCTCTTTCGCCACAAGGTAAGCGTTACCCGGCTCACATTGAGCGCGGAGGCTAGGTTAGTCCAAGTGGGTTTCACGACACGATGTAAATGTAAGGCTGCGATAAAATGGCGCTCATAGGGACGCATTGCGTGACGCCTTACCCGCTCTTGAAGCAAACGGGTAAAAGATTCCTTAGGGTCATCATGCCGCAAGCGCCTTGGCAATGCGTTCGATAACGCTGGGCCGGTCTGTCCCCGGCTCGGTGTGCGTGCCATCCTCGGACCAGCCGCACCCGCGAATAAAGCGCAGCGGGTCGCCACCGGCATACCGGACGGCCACGGCATTGTGCCGGTGCTCGGCTGCGAAGGCTTCATGCTGGGAGGCATAAGCGTTGGCAAACGGCAGTCCCATCTTGTCGGCTAACGCTTGCTCGGCCTTGCGTGCTTCATTGGCCTTGCCCTCGTAATGCTCGGCCCACCTTGAATGAATCGCCTTCATTGCAGGGATAGCATCGCGCTCAATGATAGCGGTCTGCCGTTCCTGCATGGTGTTGCTGTAATAGTTCTGAAACTCAGCGCGCCCAATCCCTGCCAATTCTGCGCGCTCCTGCTCCTCGTCACTGAGTCTATCCACACCCAGCACCAGCGCCACGCCTTGCGGGAACTTGCTGGGGATGCGCATCAGGTGCGAGGCCTTGTCGAGCGTGCGAAGCTGGGCAACAGCATCGCTAAGTTTATCGCCATCGGTTGAGAATATCGTTTCGAGTGTCATGTGATTTGGTGGTTAGATTACTGTCTGGAAAGGTGCCGCGCCTTGTAGCGTTTCGCGGCCTCGGGTGATGTTTGCTCTAGCTCGGCATACACTGCCCAGCGCTCGGCATCGGTCTTGGCCTCGGGTGCTAAATCGTCCTTGGCGAAAGCGGCCTCATGGAACGGGTCGCGCAACACCCCCAGCTTTTCCCAGCTTCCGTTTTTGGCGGCTGCGATTTCAGCAT
>CAITIX010000213.1 GCA_903892565.1 uncultured Acidobacteriia bacterium | reverse complement strand
TGACGCTCGACGACATCAAGGCGCTGCCAGTGGCAACGCTCGCAACCGCCGAAGCGCACCTCTACCTATGGACGACGGCGGGCTACCTCCGCGAATCCTACAACGTGGCCGAAGCGTGGGGCTTCGCGCCGATGTATCCGCTTGTCTGGTGCAAGGCTCGACGGGGAACGGGACTCGGAGGGAAATTCGCGTCGAATGTGGAGTTCTGTCTCTTCTGCCGCAACCGCGAGGGCGCGGTGAGAATCACGCGGGCAATCGCGGACGCCGCAGACCTCGTGAACGTCACACGCGCAGACCTCGACGCCGCGCTCGGCACGAGCGACATGGGCGGATGGCTGATGTCCCGCCTGCCTCACCGCGCCAAAGTCCCGACGCTGGAACAGTGGGAAAAGATAAAGGCGCTCGTGCCGGTCGGCGACGAACACGACGCCGAAATCATCGCGGCGGCGGCAGAACGGGAAGCGAGCAGCCGATGCGATTCGCGATGGTGGGAATGGCCACGAGGCGCGCACTCGGCAAAGCCGGAAGCCTTTCAGGACGTGGTGGAGTCGGTGAGTCCCGGCCCGTATCTGGAACTATTCGCTCGGCGGCAACGCCTCGGCTGGGCGACGTGGGGAAATGAGGCGCTGAACCATGTGGAGCTAGTGCTCCCTAACGCAGACTTGAGGCAGGGCGTCGGAAGCCGTGCCTCGCAACCAAAGCAAACATCCAAATGAATAACGATATGAAAAATGCAAGGGCAGACGCCCTTGCCTCCAAGGACGGGTTAGGCATCGTCATCCAAACTCTAAATGAAGCGTTCGAGGCTGACCCGAACGCAATCAACGCTCTCATCACGATGCGAGTGCCGTGCAACCAAAAACTCGCTGACCATCCGACAATCCAAGTCGGCGGAAATCCTGACGTGGTGGGAATGCTTGGAGTCATCAATGGCATCGTGGAACGGATCACAGGCAAGCGAGTCGCCGCGATATATGGCGACGACAGCAAGCTGGAAGGCTTCACGGAATACCGAAACCAATACAGGCGTAAAGATGCCTAACGCTCCGCATGAGCCACCGGCACACTGAAAATATGGAACAGCCAAACACATTACCGATTGACCCGAACGCGCCGATGCCGGTTGGTCTCCATGCGGTTGTTAGGCACGTCAAACAAGAGGATGCGTATGGCTGCGGAATAGCCTGCGCCGCCATGATGTGCGAGTCAGACCGAATCACCTATCAGTTCGTGAAAACCGTCTGGAAAAAACACTGCAACGGCGACGAGCAACGGCTGACACAAGGCGGCGGACTGCGATACACCGAAATCATAGACCTACTGCACCTGCTCGGTGCGCGGATGGTGCCGAATGTCGCGCCGACTTTTGTGCAGATAACCAAAAACGGAAACGGTCACTTTGTCGTGATAGACAGGCAAGGCCGAATCCTAGACCCAAGTGCCTAACGGCCAAGCCAAGCCATGACGACCACCCCGACACTGCCCGCGAAGCGGAACTGCGATAGC
>CAITIX010000212.1 GCA_903892565.1 uncultured Acidobacteriia bacterium | reverse complement strand
CTCGCCAGCAACTGGAGATCTGCTACAACGGCGGTTATCAGAGTCCCGAGACAGTGAACTCGCTGCGCCTGCTGGATAGCTATAAGGACTACGTCACGTTCAAGACGCCGACGACGATTCTGCGCCTGGCGAAAAAAGAAGCGAATCTGTTGCGGCCTTATTTCCAGGAGCAGTTCGAGCGCGCGCTGGTCACCTACGAGAAAAAGTACAAGTTCAAGCTCGCGCGTCCCGTGCAGTTGGAGGTGTATCCCAACCACGAGGATTTCGCCGTGCGCACGGTCAGCATGCCGGGGCTGGGCGGGATTTTGGGCGTGACCTTCGGCTACGACGTTGCGATGGATTCTCCCAGCGGACGCAAGCCCGGCCAGTGGCATTGGGCCAGCACCATGTGGCACGAACTCAGCCACGTGTATGTGCTCGAAATGACGAATCATCGCGTGCCGCGCTGGTTTACCGAAGGCCTCGCCGTCTACGAAGAAACCGCTGCGTCGCCCGATTGGGGAGATCGCCTGGATCATGAATCCATCATGGCGATCAAGCAGAACAAACTGCTGCCAGTGGCGGATATCGATCGCGGGTTTGTGCATCCCACGTATCCTTCGCAGGTGATCGTGTCGTATTTCCAGGGCGGCAAGATCTGCACGTTTATTGTGCAGAAGTGGGGCTGGGAAAAGATTTTGGCGATGATCCACGACTTCGGCGAAAATCGCACCACGCCCGAAGTGATCGAAAAAGAACTCGGCGTGAAGCCCGAAGAATTCGACAAGCAGTTCATGGCGTGGCTGGAACCGCAAGTGAAGAACACCGTCGATCACATCGACGATTGGACCAAGACGATTCGCGCGGCCAACGAAGACTTCAAGGCCAAGAAGTGGGACGACGTCATTCCTAAGGCCGAGCAGGCGCTGGCTTGGTATCCGGATTACGTGGAGCTGGGGAATCCCTATGAATTCCTCTCCGTGGCGTGGAAGGAAAAGGGCGACAAGGCAAAAGAGACACAAGCGCTGGAGCAGTATTCGAAGATCGGCGGTCGCGATCCAGACCTGCTGAAGGTGCTGGCGAATTTGCAAAACGATGCCGGACACAAGAAGGAAGCCGCGGCGACGCTCGAACGGCTCAACCTGATTTATCTCGAAGACGAAGCCGCGCACCAGAAGCTCGGCGACATCTATATGGATTTATCCAACGGAGCGGGCGCATCGCGCGAGTATACGGCGGTGCTTTCGGGCAAGCCGGTGGACGTGGCGGGCGCTCACTTTGGATTAGCACGAGCGCTGATGTTGCAAAATAAGATCGGCGATGCGCGTGAGGAAGTGATTTCAGCTCTGGAAGTGGCGCCGGGCTTTAAGCCGGCACAAAAGTTGTTGCTCGAATTAAGCGGGAAAGAATAATAGCGCGGGAAAGAATATTTAGCGAATGTCTACTTCTCAACAGAATTTTTCGGAATCCGCCGGACTGCAGGAGCGAATTGCGCGGTTCCAGAAGGCCCAAGCGGCGATCCTCGAACAGGTGCGTCGTGTGATCGTCGGGCAGGATGAAGTGATCGATCAAGTGCTCACCGCGCTGTTCGTAGGCGGCCACTGCCTGATCACCGGATTGCCGGGGACGGCGAAGACCTTGCTGGTGCGAACGCTTTCCCAGGCGCTGGGACTGGAGTTCCGCCGCATTCAGTTCACGCCGGATTTGATGCCTTCGGACATCACCGGAACGGACATCATCGAAGAAGAGCCGGGCACGGGACGCCGCACGTGGACCTTCGTCCCCGGACCGATTTTCGCGAACGTGCTGCTGGCCGACGAAATCAACCGTACGCCTCCCAAGACGCAATCGGCGCTGCTCGAAGCCATGCAGGAACGCTCCTGCACGGTGCGCGGCAACATCTATACGATCAAGCCGCCGTTCTTTG
>CAITIX010000211.1 GCA_903892565.1 uncultured Acidobacteriia bacterium | reverse complement strand
CTGAGATCAGAAACAGCATCCAACGGCACCGTCACGCACCCACGTCAAACTGGTCGCGATGCGCTGGAATGACTGGTCGCGATCGTCGGAATGCGCACTCTGACATCGCATTCAGGCGACGCTCTGTCTTGACGCTCTGGCCAGAAATACATCACGTCCAACCTGTCGCTCAGCTTCCCCCGTCTGTTAAACCAGACGGCCCGGGAGATTTTCCGTTGTACTGCGCAGCGCAATGGATAGCGACGCAGGGAGGCAGCCGCTCTTTCGATCCAGCCGACACATCGATCTGGGATGCTGCCTTCGAAGAGCTGAAGGCACACATTGCTTCGGGCGAGGTTAGTGTCACTGGAGTTCGGAATGGAAAACCGGAAAAAATCGAAGGATGCATATTTTCGTCCGCGCTTAAGTTCGGCTATCCGTTCTCGGATGAGCCTCTGGACCTGATTTTGAGCGACGAATTGTATTTGAGTCCGTGTGGGTACACAGACGCCGAGCACTGGCACAAGGGGTTCAATGATAGTCTTCAAACGCGCAACGGTGCCGAGTGGTCTAAGTTGACCATACTAAAATCAGATGTTGCGAAATATTGGCCCTTCGCCATTGAGGCCCAGCAGCAAGACGCGCCGCCGCCGGTCTTTCGAACTGGTGCGCCCGGACGGCCGACGCCAATGCATCTGGTCGTTGCCGAGCACGCCCTGCGCTTGAAGAATCGCAAAGCTGAGGTGAGTGTTGTTGCCGAGGCTGAATGTTTGGCGAATTGGCTGAAGAAGATGCATCCACATCTGCCGCCGCTTACGCCAAAAACGATACGAAACAAGATTAGCGCCGCTCACCGGACAGCCCGGCAAAGCCCGAAATAAAAATTTCGGGCGAATTTCGGGCGTCTTTTTCGGGCGCGCAATCAAGCGCATCTCTCCTGCACTGTCCCAGACGTTCTCGGGATTCGATGCAAGGGGACCCAATGCGAACTCCACACTCTGCGCCTGCTCCAGCAATGCCGAAGGTTATCACCGCTCGGGCCGCCGCCCGCTTCGTGGGGCTGTCCGCGAGCACGCTTGCCAAGCTTCGGCTCAACGGAAACGGGCCAATCTATTGCAAACTCGGGCGTCGGGTCCTGTATCGTCCGGCTGACCTTGAGCAATGGCTTGAATCCCGCACCACGCGCGACACGTCGGATGCCGACGCGCGGTTTCTCAAAGCGCTGACGGTCGCGCACCCGCGCTGAGATGGGGGCCCGCCACCCCAATCCCCGGCTTGCGAAAATCCACCGCAGCTATTCGGTCGAAGAAGCGGCGCGCCTGTTCAGCGTTCACAAGAACACGGTCCGCAGCTGGCTGAAGCAAGGGCTAGAGCCAATCGACGGCCAACGCCCGACCTTGATCCGAGGTCAGGAACTACGCCGATATCTTGTAGAGCGTCGCGCGGGTGCAAAGCGGCCCTCCGGTCCCGGCCGCATCTTCTGCCTGCCGTGCCGCGCGCCGAAGGTGCCCGCCTTGAAGATGGCTGAATGCGTAGCGTTCGGCGATACCACTGGCACGCTTCAGGGCATCTGTCCGGACTGCGACAGGATGATCTACCGGCGGGTCAATCTGCATAAGATCGACTCAATACGCGGCGACCTGGACGTTACGTTCACACAAGCGGAGCCACGCATAGAAGATACGACGATGCCCAACGTGAACTGTGACTCCACCGAAGGCGACTACCGATGACCAGCTACAACGCCACAAACGAACGCGTGAAGCGCCACTATTTCGCCTATCTCGCTGGGGTGCGGCACGGATAGATGAGACACTCGGCTGAGGTAAATTTAACCTCAACCGGAGTGTCAAACATGACGAATGATGAAGGGCGCAAGCCCGAAGGGACGCCGGAGCGCTCCCCCAAAGCTG
>CAITIX010000210.1 GCA_903892565.1 uncultured Acidobacteriia bacterium | reverse complement strand
AGAACGTTCGTAAACGAACGGTTCATCGCTTTGCACATGATGACCGACAGGATGAAGCCCGAGGACGCGTTCAGCGCTCCAGCGATGATCAGCAGACGATTTTCCAGCGCGAATCCCATCGCAGCGCAGGCCGCGCCGGCGTAGGAGTTCAGCAACGCGATGACGGTCGGCATATCGCCACCGCCGATCGGCAGGATCAAGAGCACACCGAACAAGAGCGACAACGTAATGAACGCCGGGAACACCCACACGGGCGTCGGCATCAGGATCATCCACACACCAAGCACCGCAGCGACCACGAACAAGAACAAGTTGATGATGTTCTGTCCCTTGTATGTCATAGGCCGCGTCGGAATGACTTCCTGCAACTTGCCGAACGCCATCACGCTGGCCGTGACCGTTAAATAACCCAGGATGCTTTCGACTACGATCGCAACCATCTTGAAACCAACGGTGGGATGGCCTTCCGCGAAATCCTTGTAGTATTCCGCGGTGCCGACCAACGCGGCCGCCAGCGCGCCGAAGGCGTGCGACAACGCCGTCAACTGCGGCACCGAAGTCATCGGCATCAAATACGCCAGCGGCGCACCAACCGCGGCGCCGATCACCATCGCGATCAGGATCCATTCGATATTGACGGCACCCGTGCGCAATAGCGTACCGATGATCGCCAGCAGCATGCCCAACTCGCCCGCGAAGACGCCGCGCCGAGCTGTGACCGGAGTACTCAACCACTTGATCGCCAGGACGACGCACAGTGCGGCGACGATGTAGGCGACCTGCCAAAATGCCGTTGTCACGTCGCTCACTTGCTGCCCTCTTTCTTCTTGAACATCTTCAGCATGCGATCCGTGATCAGGAATCCGGCGACGATGTTAATGGTGGCAAACGCAACAGCGATGATGCCGAGGATCTCACTCAACCGAGGCGAGCCTTTTGAACCGACGACCAGGATCGCGCCGACGACCGAGATGGCCGAAATCGCGTTCGTGAGCGACATCAAAGGCGTATGCAGCAGCGGAGAGACGCGGCGCACCAGCTCCAAACCGAGCGGCACGGCCAGCACAAGCACATATAGACTGATTTCGATTTCCGTACTCATTGTTCGTCCTTGGGATTTCCTTTACGATTTGGCCGACGGTGTCAGCAGCGCCTGTACGCGGGGATTGGCGACTTCGTTGTCGCGCACCACAATCGAATCCCGCGTGATTTCATCGGTCATATCAATATTCAACTCGCCCGTCTTGGTCATCATGTTTTTCAGCAGCGTGACGATGTTGCGAGCATACATTTGGCTCGAGTGTCCGGGAACCGTCGACGGGAGATTCACCGCGCCAACAATAGAAACACCATTTACGCTGACCGTTTCGCCGGCTTTCGTCAGCTCGCAGTTGCCGCCGCGTTCAGCCGCGATGTCGACGATCACCGAACCGGGGCTCATGCCGAGCGCCATTTCCTTCGTCACCAGGATGGGAGCCTTGCGGCCGGGAACAGCGGCAGTGGTGATCACGACGTCTTGTTCCTTGATCACCTTGGCCATCTGTTCGCGCTGGCTGCGAATTTCGTCTTCGGTCAGGGCCCGCGCGTAACCGCCCTGGCCTTCGCCCGCTGCGCCGATATCGATGCTGACAAACTTGGCGCCGAGGCTTTCGATCTGTTCCTTCACGGCGGAGCGCACGTCGTAACCACTGACGACAGCACCCAAACGACGGGCTGTGGCAATCGCCTGTAATCCCGCCACACCCGCACCGATCACGAGGACGCGAGCCGGAGGAATGGTCCCCGCGGCGGTGGTCATCATGGGGAACAAGCGGGGCAAAGTCACCGCGGCGAGCAAGACGGCCTTATAACCCGCGATGGAGGCCATGGACGAAAGCGCGTCCATACTCTGCGCGCGCGTGATACGCGGCACAAGTTCCATGGAGAAGAGTGTCACTCCGGCGGCGGCGTATTTCGTGGCGATATCCGGCTCGCTCAGAGGATCGCAAAAGCCGATGACGACTTGCCCCTTCTTCAGGCCCGCCGGCTGTGGAGCGCGAACCGTGAGCAGGATATTCACGTTACTGCGCACATCCGCCAGCGAGGCGACCTTCGCGCCGCGACCCGCGTATTCTTCGTCGGGATGCCCGGATTCCACGCCGGATCCGCTCTCAATCCACACCTCGGCGCCGACTTTGGTGAGCATATCGATCACCTTGGGCGTCAATGCCACCCGGCGTTCACCGGGAAACGTTTCTTTAAGAACTCCTACGGAAAGCCCCAATTTTGCCGCTCCTGCTTTGTCAAAAGCTATGATCTAAAATCTTCTTGCGAACGAGTCTTCTTGCAAACCCAACACGTGCCCCCCGAACTGTGGCACACGTCCCGTTACACCAACCTTGCCGGTACGCCATTCTTGCCAGCGGCGTAATCCGCGGGTCCTTCACTTCGTGCTTGCCCTGCGTTCTTTTCGTCGAGGAATAGAACTTTTGTGGAGATTTCTACGCCCATCTCCTGGAAATGCATGTACCCTTTTTCGCCATCCGGAAGAGCAGAGTACGGCCACTGGCGAGCGCCGGCCGTGTACAGGGAACCTGGGCCACCCGTCTTGCAACTCTGCAATCATCCTCCTGGGGATCAAATGCGAACCGCGATATACCGCACTATTGTATCTCTACCAATGGCGCCGCATCAAATTTCACCCCCTGCCTCTCGGGACAAACCTTGGGAGGTGCCTCTTGCCTGGAGTAGTCACCCGAGGTAGTCCCATGGACGTAGTCACCTGGGGATAGTCACTCGGGGGTATGCCGGCTAAATATCCTGCGACGGGTCCGCACGTCCGTGGCACGGCTCACACGGGAGAATCTGCCGCCGTTAAGTCCTCTATGGTGCGAGGGATTTAGCCGTGCCAGTTCTCGTTCGCCGGAACGAAAGGATGATCATGCCTGCCGCCCTTCTTGACTCGCCCGAAAGCTGCGTAAATGCCGATGTCCGCGCCGGCAAGTATCTTGCCTTCCAACTGGATCGGGAAGAGTTCGCGATCCAGGTGCAGAACGTGCGCGAGATCCTGGGCGTGCTCGACATCACGCCGGTACCGCAGACGCCGACCTTCGTCAAAGGGTTGATCAATTTGCGCGGGAAAGTAATTCCCGTGGTCGATCTCCGGCTGCGGTTTGCCATGGACGCGGCGGAGTATACGCATCGAACGAGCATCGTGGTAGTGCAAATCAACACCGGCCAGGGCAACACGATTCTCATGGGCGTTATCGTCGATGCCGTCTCAGAAGTGCTGGCCGTTACGGCGGCCGACATCTCAGATGCGCCGAGCTTCGGCCAGGACGTGGCGGTTCCTTACGTCTTGGGTTTGGCCAAAATGAAAGGCAAAGTGAAAATCCTGGTGGATATCGCGCACGTGCTCACGGCCGGAGAACTCGAGCGCATCGACATGGGCGCGGTGAACGCGTAAGGCGTGCGATTCGTCAAACTTGTATTGGCGCAGTCCTGAATTCGCAGCTAGATCGCCAATTTTACGGCATGGGGATCATGCCATAACATCTCGGCGTCGGAGCGCCGGACGTAGTTCGCGTCGATCTCGGCAGGATCCTGGACCAACCCGCGGCGCAAACGGTCCCATGCAATCTTCCCGAGCGCTCCGGCGATCGCACGCGGAGCGCTCGTCGTACGATCTTGCGGCAGCGCCGCTAAAATCGTGCGATCCGCGTCCGTGAGGCAGTCCTGCACCACAAACTCGGCATCTTCACTCTGCTGCCCCAGCCAGTCATCCAAGCCGATCACAACTTCTTCCTGCACACACTCGAGCGCCGCGTTATACACCGCCCCGTAAATTTCACCGCGCCGCGCATCGATCGCTACAGCACGCCGTTCGCCTACTCCGAACGACGCCAATGCTTGCAAGTTCGATACGGTGATCGCCGGACGCCCCGCAGCCTCGGCTAATCCTTTCACCGCGATCAGACCGATCCGCACGCCCGTAAACGACCCTGGTCCTGAAGCCGATGCAAAAGCCGCGACGTCCTGCACGTTCACACCGGCGCGCTGGAGCATGGCGTCAACCTCGCCGATCAGCGTCTGTGCGAAGCCTTCGGGCGAAGCCAGTTGGACTTCGTCCACAACGCCAGCTTCGGACACCAGTGCGATGCTGCCAGGACTACCCGTGACGTCGATCGCCACAATCAGCTTGCTCACGGCACCAACCTGTACACCTTATCCAGCGTGTAAACCTTCCCCAGCCCGTTCACGATGTTCGCGCGCAAGCTGACAACACCAGTTGTCTTATCCAAAATCGACGCAGGGAACACCAATGTCCCTTCCCTGCCCGTTCCGACCACGCGATAGCCTTCGGAGCCGCCCGGTTGTTCCAGCGTCCACTCCACCAGCGGCGTGCGATTTGCCTTGGTATCGCGCTTCACTTTCAAGGTGAATTTCGCGGGCTTCGACATTGAGAGTTCGTCGCCTTCTGGCGTTGCGATTTCAAACGGAATCTTCGCGGGCACGATTTCGGGCTCTTGCATCACCACCGGCAACGAATCGAACCGGTAGGATTTCAGCATTCCTTCTTTGTGACCTTCGCGCGAAACGCGCAGCACCCAATCGTGCGAGAGATCCGGGGGCATGCCCATGAAATGCTCGCCCTTGTGTTCTTTCTTTTCCTTCGTCACTTCGCCGGTTGCCGGATTCATCCACGCGACGTCGTAGCTATGACTTTCCACGTTCACCGTGACCATGCCCGGCTTCTCGATGTACACCAGATACTCGACGCCGTCGAGCGCTATAGCGCGTCCACCGTCGACGTCGAAGTACGGCTCCAGTTCCCAGTATCTGCTCGGCGACATGAAATCAAACCAGGCTTTCATATAGGGACCATCGCCCGCAGCCTGTGCGCTCATCGAAGGATACTGTCCATTCATGGTCGCGTTCCACAGATCTGCGCGCGATTGAACGCCCGAATTCACGGCAGGCATGGCGTAGAACTGATGCTCGACGCTGCCAACATCCGGGATCACTGTTCCATAGTTCAAAACATTCGCCCAGCCGTCGTTGGCCACCGGACCCGCCGTGGACGCGGCGAGCGTAGTGCGCGGATGCGCGTAAGGATCAAGCTTCTGGATCAGAGTGCCCGCGTCCTTTAACAGCGCGCGCGCATGCGGTGTGCTCTCGAACGCCGCGAGCCCGGCCCAAGTGATATTGAACGCTGAGAAGCGCGCGACAATGTCGACCACATAGCGCTGCCGTTCGGCGGCTTCCGCGGGCAACGATGCAAACGCAAGATCCGCGACCAAACCTTTCGCGTTGATGGCGCGAATGCGTTCGGCGGCCTCATCGAGGTTCGCTGCGGCATCCAGCACGATCTGCAAATGCGTGAAGCGATCCTTCGCACGCTGCTCCAATACGCGATCGAATTCCGTGCGCGGCATCGCGAGGAACTCCGGCAAGGCCGCCCCCATCCACAAGTGGGGCTTCTTTTCTTCCGAACGAACATCGGGAAACTGAAAATTTCCCGTCTGGAAATGATGCACATTCGCAACCAGCACGAAGCCCGGCGAGTTCGAGGCCGCCGCGGTAAACTGCCCGGATTTTCCATCGAGCCGCGCGACGCTGCTCGTCAGCTTGTAGGTCCACGCACCTGCCTCTGTGGGAGCAACGCGAAGTGTCAGCTTGGGCCCTGCGTGAAAAGCGTTAATGAGAATTGTTTTGTAATGGGGCGAGCGAAACTCGGCCCGCAGCGTCGCCTGCGGTGTATTCTCTTGCGCGGTGAGATCGAACGAAATGTCACACGCCGACCACACGGTTACGCGCTCGCATTCGGCTTGCGCCTGCGCACAGGGCGCCACGACAACCACCAATGCCGCGAGCAACCAGCCCGCACCCGCGCGATGAATCCATTTCCGCATGCCTGTCAAATATTATCTCGCCATTGTGCCGTCGGCACGGTAGCCTTCACGTGCTTTTTTAAGGGTCGTTCGCGTCGAAACGTGTTTCCGCGCCATAGGACAGCGATATAATGAAGCTCATGAAACTTTCCATTCTTATGATGTGCTGCGCACTGGCGATTCCCGCCTTCGCAGCGAAAGCCGCCGAGGAATTCAAGACCAAGGCCGGCGTTTTGAAGATTACTCCCATCCAGCACGCCAGCCTCACGATTGAAGCCGGTGGCCAGGTCATTCAGGTCGATCCGGCGATGGGCGATTACGCGAGCGCTGCCAAGGCCGACGTCATCCTCATCACGGACATTCACGGCGATCACCTCGATGTCGCCAAATTGGCGCAGGTTAAGAAGGCCGGCACCATCGTCATCATCCCGGGCGCCGCGCAGAAAGATGTTGCCGATGGCGTCGTCATGAAGAACGGCGATACGAAAACCGTGGGCGCTTGGACGTTCGAGGCTGTGCCCATGTACAACCTGAAACGCGGACCGGCCGAAGGCAAGTTGTTCCACGACAAAGGCCGTGGCAACGGTTACATCGTGACCTACGGCGGCTTGCGAATTTATCTTTCGGGCGACACGGAAAACATCCCCGAAATGCGCGCTCTCAAGAACATCGACGTCGCGTTCGTTTGCATGAACCTGCCCTACACGATGACCCCGGAAGAAGCGGCGGAAGCCGTGAAAGCGTTCAAGCCGAAAATCGTTTATCCGTATCACTACGGCATGTCTGACCTGAAGGTTTTCGAAGCCGGGCTCAAGGGCTCCGGCGTAGACGTCCGCATCCGCAACTGGTACTAAGCAACAGCACTGCGTAAGGAGTTGCCCACGTTGCGGTCTTCTACCAGATACGTGGGCAACGCCACGCGTTAGTGGCCGCCCGCGGGCCGATTGCTCTCTGCACGCAGCCTGTTGAGCGTTGCTGAAATTTCCGAATCCGGAAACGGTTCGAGTTCGTAAACCTCCTGCAGTTGCCGAATCGCTTCCTCTCCTCGTCCACTCCTCGCCAGCAACATCCCAAATTCTCCGCGAAGCTTCGCGTTTCTGGGCTGCAAACGAATCGCAGCTTGGAACTGTTGAATCGCCTCGGGCAAACGATCGGGGAACTTCGACAGCGACAGCGCCAGGCCCTCCAGAGATCTAGCATCCTGCGGATTAAGATGTACGGCGGCCCCGAAATTGCGGACAGCACCGGCATTGTCCCCTTGCAACGCCAAGCAATTTCCTAGATTCAAATAGGCCCCCAGGACGTTAGGATCCAGCCGGATGGCGGCCTCAAAGTGCGGCATCGCGGGCGCACACCCCTCCAGTCTTTCCATGTCAGCGCCAATCTGCGCCTCGGCGATTCCATTGCTCGGATCCAGCGCGAGCACCTGCTGATAGTGCGCGATGGCCGCGGGTAGCCGCTGCGTATTCGATTCGTAAAGGCCCAGGTGTTCTAGCGCGACTAAGTTAGAATCCGTCACTTCCAGGGCCCTTTGGAAAAGCGTTCCGCTGTTTTGCCAATACGCGGCATCTGTTCGAGCCACTACAAGACAGGCCAGGCAAACTGCCATCCCCGCGATTTCCATCCCCCAACGCAATCGCGGCCATTTTGCGCAGACATCTGCGGCGCCCCACGCCAGCGCGATTAGCAGCCCGACCATGGGGATATACATATAACGATCCGCGTGCGCCTGCTTTCCGGCTTGTATGATTCCGATCGTTGGCAGCATCGTTGCAAGGAACCAGAACCATCCTACGGCCAGATACGGACGGCTTCGCCGCACGGAAACCACAAGCGCGGAGACACACAGGAGCGTAATGATCGAGGCCGCTGCCCATCCCAGGATTATCGCCTGCGGATACGGATAAAAAACGGCGAGCCGCGTGGGCCAAAATATCTGGCGGAGGTAAATCCCGTAGGACATCAAGGCGTTGTAGAAGCGCAAAGGCGCGGGGAACGCCTGAATCGCGCCCGAGGCGCCTTGCGTCAGGTACGCAACATACGTGGCAGCCACCGACAGCAGCAGCAAAGGGATTTTCTCGGCGATCAACGTCCGCCAGGTGACGTCGGGCCGTTCGATCCGGCGAAACGGCCAAACGTCGAACAAGAGCGCAGCGAGCGGAAAGCTAATCGCGACGGCCTTGGACATCAACGCGAGCAGGAACGCGGCGGCCACTTCCAGGTAGCGGCCCGTGCTGGGATGTTCGGCGTATCGAACATAAAGGTACAACGCGAGAAACCAAAATAGACCGGCCAGAACTTCCTTGCGCTCTGTCACCCATGCCACGCTTTCCACGTTGAGAGGATGGAGCGCGAACGCAAACGCCACAAAAGCGCTCGGTCCGCGCGAGCCCGTGGCCCTGCGGAGCACCGCGAACAAAAGGAACGCCGTCAAAATATGGAACGCGACGTTCAGCAGATGGTGCATGCCGCTTTCCATGCCGAACAGGTTCACCGCGAGAACGTGTGAAAGCGCGGTTACGGGAACCCAATGCCCCACCGTCTGCGACGTGAAGGCCCATTGGATCGTCGCCCGCGTAAATCCATTGGCCACGTGCGGATTCTGGTACACGAACGCGGGGTCGTCCAGATTCGAAAATTCGAACGAGCCGACCTGGGCGTATACGATCAGAATCGCAACCAGCAAACCCAGTAGGATTACGAAATCGAAGAGCCTCTGTTTTCGTGCCGCAGCAGCCTGCAGAGCCTCGGGGCCGTCCAGTTGGTCTTCAGAGAGGGACGCGGAATCCTGACTCATTCGCGTGCTCCAACTCTACCGGCGCGGACCTCAGAAGAGCACGCTCGCTTCATCGGTGTTCCCCAGAGTAGCTTACGCCATTTACGCCTGCAATATCGACGTTTCCAAACGCATGTGGAGATGGCGACGACATCACAGCCCCAACCAGTCCCCGACGTTCTTCTCCCACTCCGTGAGAAATATCTTCCGCCCCTCGCGATCGCGCCACCAGCCCTCAGAAGTGAAGTGACTGTCTGGCGCGGCAACCGCGACCACCGTAATATCGGGAGCCGCGCGGCGATACACCGCAGTGGCGCGTCGCGTGTGGTAGTTGCTCGTGACCAGCAGCATCTTATGGACGTTCCTGCGACGAAGCTCCGGAACCAAAGCCGCGGCCTCTTCCACCGTGGAGCGCCCATCGTTCTCCCCGTGCGCAAAGTAGGACTCAGGATAGCCGCGCTTCACGGCAAAGGGAATCGCGAGATCGCATTCGTGAAGATCGTATTCACCACCCGGCCCGCTCACCAACACAAGCGGAACATAGCCCAGCTTTTCGAGCTCCGCCGCCTTCAGAATTCGATTCCCTGAGGGATCTCCCCCCAGCACCAATGCAATATCCGCTTTTTCCGGAGGCGAGGCCCTCACCAGAAAGCTGCCGAGTTCAGTCAGAACTCGCACGCGATCAAACCACGCCCAAAGAGCCACGGCCAGTAGCAGGGCCACCAGTGGGCGCCGGCGAAACCTCACAGCACCAGCCCAATAAATATTGGCGACAAAAACGCGTTCACAAGATTCCGAAAATTATTTCTCGTCCGAAGATCGAGAGTCGATATGCCCCACCGTGCGCAAACGCTGCAGCATCCGTTCAATCTCCTCTTCCTCTTCGGGCGGAAGAACGGGATACTTCTGCACCGTTTCGTGCGTTGCCTTGACGGGAACGGGCGGCTCTCCCCAATATTGCCGATAGGGAACGCCGTCCAGGAGAGCGCGTCGCGAAAAACGCCGGACGTGGCGCAGCAGACTACCGCAAGCGTCGTAATCGCCGGGATACAACAGCAGAAGCCGCTCGCCGCTGTGAAGCGTCAAATGCAGGGCCAAGGGAGAATGCCATCCGGTTTGATCCACGCGCCGGATTTCGTCCCACGGAATGCTGCGCCGCCCAATCAACAAATGGGTTTCATGAATCTCCACGACGGGCCGTAGCGCGATCATCGCCAGACCCACGGCAGACGCGACAAACAACCCCGCGGCGATCCAGCTGGGCTCCCAATGCATCCCGATCCACGCACTAAAGCTCGCGCCAATCAGTGCACACAAGGTCAGCGAGGCATAGCGCCGGGACGGAATGTAGCGGGCCAACGGGCGTGTCACACCTTCAGCCTACCATCGCGACCGGGACTGTGGAAACTGGTGTACCCCCGCTCACCGGAAACACGCGCAAATGGCCAATTTCGCATCATTTCGTCAAAACATCCGCGTCAAAACATCCGCGTCAAAACATCCGCGTCAAAACATCCGCGT
>CAITIX010000209.1 GCA_903892565.1 uncultured Acidobacteriia bacterium | reverse complement strand
GACTCCTGACTCCTGACTCCTGACTCCTTCGTAATTTTCCTCAAGCGCTCTGCAATCCCGATCTCCCCCTCCGGTCGGAGCAGCGGGAACAGAATCACGTCGCGGATCGATTTCGAATTGGTCAAAATCATCGCCAGCCGATCAATCCCGATTCCTTCGCCGCCCGTCGGCGGCATGCCGTAGGACAACGCGCGGATGTAATCCTCATCCATGGCGTGCGCTTCTTCGTCGCCCGCGGCTTTCAGCGCCAGCTGCATTTCGAAGCGCTGCCGCTGCTCGTTGGGATCGTTCAACTCTGTGTATGCGTTGCCGATTTCCATGCCAGCCGCATAAATTTCGAAACGCTCCACGAACGCAGGGTCCGATGCCTTGATCTTCGAGAGCGGCGACACCTCTACCGGGTAATCGTAAATGATCACCGGATCAAACAATGTCGGCTCGACGTGTTTCTCGAATGCCTCCACTAGCGCATGGCCGCGTAGAGGCACCTCCGCGCCTACGGCTTCCTGCATGGACATTTTGCGGATGTTCGCGAAATCGATGGTTCGCCCGTCGTATTCCACCGTAGTGCCGCCTGTCGCGTCGATCGCGACTTGCTTCAGCAGTTCCGCCGTGAAATCCATGAGGCCGTTGTAATCGGTGTACGATTGATAAAACTCCAGCATCGTGAACTCGGGATTGTGGCGTGTCGAAACTCCCTCGTTACGGAAGTTGCGATTGATCTCATACACGCGTTCCATGCCGCCTACGATCAAGCGCTTTAAATACAACTCGGGCGCGATGCGCAAGTATAGATCGAGATCCAGCGTGTTGTGGTGCGTGACGAATGGTCTGGCCGCTGCACCCCCATACAGAGGTTGCATCATCGGCGTCTCCACCTCGATGAAGCCGCGAGCGTCCAGCTGCCTGCGCAGCGACGAAATGATTTTCGCGCGCACGGCGAAGATCCTTTGCGACTCCGCGTTGGCGATCAAATCCAGATAGCGCTGTCGATAGCGGATCTCCACGTCTTCCAGGCCGTGAAACTTCTCCGGCATGTTGAGCAGGATCTTCGACAGGAACTCGATCTTCTCCACGTGAACGCTGAGCTCGCCCGTGCGCGTGCGGAACAAGTAGCCTTCCACGCCGATGATGTCGCCCAAATCCAAAATATTGTAGAGGGAGTATTCGCGTTCGCTGACCGCGTCTTTGCGGATGTACACCTGCATCCGTTCGCCGGATTGCGAAAGATGCATGAAGCCCGCCTTGCCCATGCGGCGCACGGTTTGAATGCGGCCGGCAATCTTCACGCGCGGCTTTTCGGCATCCAGATCTTCGGCCGTGCGTTCATTTTGCGGGGCTTGGTATTGCGACAGGATTTGCGGAATGGTGTGCGTAAAATCGAACCGCTGCCCGTAGGCGCGGAACCCGAGCGCTTCAATCTCACCGATGCGGTGAACGCGCTGTTCTAAAAGATCGTCTTCGAGCGACAAGGAGACTCCTCTTTAGGAGTATAGAGGGCAGGAAAGAAACAACGCCACCCCGTCCGTATAGAGAATACTCCCCGCGCTTCGCTACACTAGAATTTGCATGCTCAGCGCAGGTATCGTAGGTCTCCCCAACGTCGGTAAAAGTACCTTATTCAATGCCGTCACCCAGACGCGAAAGGCGATGGCGGCGAATTACCGCTTTTGCACCATCGAACCCAATCAGGGTATCGTCACCGTTCCCGACGATCGCCTGGAGGTGCTCTCGAAGATTAGCGGCTCGCAGAAGCTGATTCCCGCGGTGTTCGAGTTCGTCGACATTGCAGGACTCGTCAGCGGAGCCAGCAAGGGCGCGGGACTCGGCAACCAGTTCCTGGGTCACATCCGCGAAGTGGACGCCATCATCCAAGTGGTGCGGTGTTTTGAAAATGCGGACATCGAACACGTCATGGATACGGTGGATCCGATTCGCGATATCGAGGTGATCAACACAGAGCTGATCCTCGCCGATCTCGACAGCATCGAGAAGCGCCGCGGGAAACAGCAGAAGCTGGCCAAGGGTGGCGATAAGAAGGCGCAGGTCGAGCTCGAACTGATGGATCGGCTGGAGCCGCACCTGAGCTCCGGAAAATTCGCCTTCGCGCTGGAGATGACGCCCGAAGAGAATGCGACACTCAAGGGCCTGTTCCTGCTCACGGCCAAGCCCACGTTATTCGCCTGCAATGTCGCAGAAGGCGACCTGGGCCATCCCGAAAACAACCCCTGGGTCGCGAAAGTGAAGCAGTTCGCCGCGGAGCATCATGGCTGCCGCGCCGTTGTGGTTTCCGCCGATATCGAATCGGAACTGTGCACGCTGCCTCCCGATGAACGCGAAGCCTACTTGAAGGACCTGGGCGTGGAGGAATCCGGCACTGGCAATCTGATCAAAGAAGCGTACTATTTGCTGGGCCTGCGCACCTACCTGACCACGGGTGAAAAGGAAACCCGCGCGTGGACCATCCGGGCCGGGGACAAAGCTCCGGTGGCCGCAGGCGTAATCCACTCCGATTTCGAGAAGAGCTTCATCTCCGCCGAAACCGTTTCTTATGACGACCTCGTTGCGTGCGGCAGCTTCGCGCGCGCACGCGAACTCGGCAAGCTTCGCACAGAAGGCAAAGAATACGTCGTACAAGATGGCGACGTCATGGAATTCAAGACCTTCCTATAAGTAGCAACATTGTTCATCCAGAATCGCGACTTCGTGCGTTACACTTTTTTTGAGCGGGTTCCATAAGGAAGCTGCCCACAAGGGGATCACATAGAACCATGTCGAATCGAAATATGTTTCAAGGTCTGCTGAGCGTTGCGTTGTTGGCCGCCGCGGCCACGCCGGCCTTTTCGCAAGCGCCGGCTCTGAATCCGATGTCTACGTTCTTGAAGACGATGTATACGAATAACTTCAACAATATTCTGCGCACCGCGGATAAGATGCCGGAGGAAAATTACGGCATGCGTCCTGGATCGCAGAAGGAAGTACGCACGTTTGGCCAGCAAGTGGCGCACGCCGCGAAGTTTAGCTTCCTGTGGTGCGCGCAGGCGAAGGGCGAGAAGAATCCCTGGGCGGGAAAGGATCCCGAACAGCTGACGTCCAAGGCGGAGATCCTCAAAGTGGCTCAGGATTCATTCGCGTATTGCTCCGAAGTTTATAGCAACCTGACCGACGCTTCCGGCGCGGAAACGATCGACGTGACGCAGGAAAACGGCCGCCAAACCAAGAATCTCCGCATGGGTCTTTTGATTCTGAATTACGGCCACAACGCCGAAATCTACGGCAGCATGGTGAGCTATTTACGTATGAAGGATCTGGTGCCTCCGGCATCCGAGCCGCGCCCGGCTGCGAAGAAGCAGTAGCCGTCGGATTCACGTTTTACAGGTTGGAAAAAAAGCCCCAGGCTCGCGCTTGGGGCTTTTTCTAATGCAGTAAGTATTCGCGGGAGAACTATTTAGCGCCGGCGGCGAATCAAGCCCACCGCTGCCAAACCCAGGCCGGTCAGCACGCTGGCAAGGGTGCCTGGTTCAGGCACCGGAGCTTGGCCGCCTTGGTTCGGAACGCGGCCGCAGGGGTTCTGGAAGCAATCCGTGTACGAGATGTGTATTCCTTCGGCAATAGAGCTGTGGTTATCGCAGGGGTAGTTCGGCTCGTGCGAACTGGTGTAGTCCGAATTGGCGTAATCCGAGGTGTTGTGCGATTCCGAGCCCAAGGAGAAATCGGAGAAGTCCTGCGATTGCTTTTCCGTATGCGATCCTCCCAGCACGTTGGTGCACTCGATCGAAGAGTTCCATTTCACTTCGGAGCCGTGATCGTTAGCGAAGCCGTTGGCAAAAGCCGCACTGCAGGTCAAGAAGCTGGCGGCGACGACGGCGATCAGGGCGTTTGCGCGGGAGAAAGTTTTCATGTTCTTGTAATTTCCTTGAGCCTATTCTGCGATTTGGTCCGGTACGCAACAATGGAACTTTCCGCACGAATTCGTTGGCGATTCGGTTTGCCAACCTCGGTACTAGAAAAAGGGTGGATTCTAGTTGCTTTGTCTTAATCCATGCGCGGGAAAGAGGATATTCCTGGGAGAAAACTTTCCGGTAAGCGCCACTACTCTCATGTGAAACAACCTTGGGCGACAACCGTCATGATCGTGATGCCGAGCATTCTGGCGACCGACGTCGCGACGTGTGCTCCGCAGAATCGCGTGGATTACCTCGGTGGCACGGTGGAAACACTGACGGCCGGCGAGGCAGGCGCGCTGGATCTCACCGACGCTCACTATCTTGCACTTTATACGAAGAAGGGCCAATTGCGGGTGCCCTATGACCACATTGAGCTCTTGGAGTATGGGCAAAAAGTGGATCGCAGGCTGCTGCTTGCCCTCGCGATTTCGCCCATGCTGCTGTTGAGCAAAGAGCACAAGCACTATCTCACCGTCGGCTTCCGTGACGACGAAGGAGATCACCAGGCCATGCTGTTCCGCGTGGATAAGAACGCCATCCGCGCCGCGCTGGTGAGCCTGGAAGCTCGCACGGGGCTGAAGGTGCAGTATCAGGATCAGGAAGCAAGGAAGGCAGGGAAGGGCTGATGCAGTTCGCCTCCGTAGTAGTGGCGGCCTTGTTGGCACAATCGGGGAACTCGCCGGTTGCCCCGGTGAAGGCGCCTTTGAAGGACGAACCGGCGGCGTCACGCTCGCTAACCACTTTACTTGCCGAAACACCGGATGAGCTTCCGCGACAGTTGCTCGAAGTGAAGCGCATTTTCGTGGATCGCCTGACGGGGGGAGAGACTGCGTTGCAGATGCGCGACTTAGTCATCGGAAGCCTTCAGTCATCGAAATTGTTCATCGTGACCGAAAATCCCGATCGTGCGGATGCGTTTTTGCGCGGCGCGGCCGAGGACTTGATCTATACGGACTCGTTTCAATCGTCCGATGGGATTAACGCGCACGTGGGCGGCGGTGAAAATGAAAGCTCCAGTTCCAGCACGCGCTTCAACGGCGCAGGCGGAGGAGCAAGCCGTAGTTCCGGACGCAATCTGAACGCGACCATCGGCGAACACGAATCCGTCAGCGAAAAAGAGCGGAAGCACGAGGCGCTGGCGACGGTCCGCATCGTGAATAAGGACGGCGACGTCATCTGGTCCACTACGCAGGAAAGTAACGGCGCGAAATTCCGGGGCGCGAGCGCCGATGTGGCTGATAAGATCACCCGGCAATTATCGGACGATGTCGCAAGGTTGCGCCGCGCGGCGACGATTCCACGGCACTAACGGACCGACCGGAATATAAGAGCGACAAGGTTACGCGCTTTGAATGGAAGTTGACGATCGCTGGGACGGCGGGTTGCCTAACCCGCGCCGGGAATCCTTTCCCGGCTGGCCGCGAAAGAACGGCATCGCCGATTGGCGCCTACGGCTTGTCCTGGAACTTCTTCAGTTCATCCATCACGGCGGAAACGCCGCGCTTGCGATAAATCTGCACCAGGCGCTGTTCCTCAGGCGACGGCGCGACCACGTGCCGCAACGTCGGTTCATCGAGCTCGGCGTGCGAGGGGATCCAGATGCTGCCGTCCATGAATTCGACATGCGAAACGAATCCCGTCATGGACTGAATGCTGGTTCGCGGGTCGAAGCGCAAAGACGTATCGCCGATAATCTGGCTGGAACTGCGCGACGGCATCCGCATCTCGGCCGGAACCATCGCTGCCAGAAATTCGTGGCCCTGTTGATCTTTGACGATCCAACCAATTTCCAGATATCTCACCGCGCGCGACGAGCGATTATGCACCACAACCTTGGGAGCGCGCGCTTCGTTGGCCGCAATATGCGCCATGCCGTCCATGGGCTCCACCGGAGCATCCGGGAAATGCAGAAACGCAAACTTCAAATCCTGTTCATTTGTTGCATCCGCGGTGTGGCCGCGCATCGCCTGCACGCCGTACTGCGGACGATCCGCCTCGCGCGTCATGCTGGAGAGCATTTCTTTTTGCAGGGCATCGTGCCCGCCCTGTTCCAGCACGGCGCGGAAATATTGCCGATCACGACGGGCTTCCAGTTCCCACACCATCATGCTGCGGCGCGAATGCAGCTTATCGGGACCATAGAACGTGAGATCGTCGAACAGCAAACCATCCAGGCTCACTTCCACCATGGGGCCTGTGCCCGCGCCCACGGGACGCAATAAATGCAAGTCTCCGCGCACCGGAAATGTCTCGCCGGGCGCCACGTCCAGGCTGGGAATCGAAATCGAAGCCTTGCCGCCGGGAGCCGCTTCCTGCGCCGTGACCGTCAGCGTGATGCCGCGAATCCGGCGTTGGCTGGCATTGCGCAGGGAGAGCGAGACACGAACATCCAACTGATACGCGCTGCCGCGAACAGTCGCGCCGGAGCCGCCCCATTCATCGCCCACCAATGCTACCGGAGCGTCGCCCGGTAGATCAATGCGATGCGCCAGCGTCACTTGCGGTGCGGACGGAGGTCCGAATTGCGCCTGCGCCAGCGGTGCACACAGCGTGATACACGACGTGATACACGACGTAACGCACAACGCGAACCGCATCGCCGATAAAACGCTATTGCGCATACACGCTCGTGATGGTCACTTGACCCGTGTCCACGTCGATATAACTGGCGCGCGCCGAGCCTTGCGTGTTCAACGAGACGCTTACCGGACGTCTGCCCCGTTGCGTCAGCGACATCGCCGCTCCGTTCTCGCGCAATTCCACGCCTTCCGCCGAAGCCCTCACTAACGACGATGCGTCGTCCAGGCCGAGCATGTGCTTTGCCCTCCACTCGGGTCCGCCGACGATCGCTTTCATCGCGCGTCCTAGCGATGCGGTCTGTGCGGGTGGCATATTCAGCCACCAGGCGACCACGAGGAGAGCTGCAAAACCACTGATGGCGGCAGTGACGCGCCAGCCCATGGGGATGGAATATTTCGGCGTGTGAGGCGCCACGCATTCTCCCGCAGCCAGGCCCACGCGAATATTCGCGGCCATTTCGGAAGAAAGCCTGTCCCAGCGGACTCCCGCGGGCATTTCGTCTCCCAGCGCCTGTACCTGTTCGCGGGTCTCACGAAATGCATCCAGTTGTTCGCTGCATTGCCTGCAGCCGTAAACATGCACGCCGACCAGCATGCGCTGCCACAACGCGAGATCCCCCGTGCTATACAAGGCCAGATCGGTTTCCGCGACGTGTGCCATGTTATGAAATTCCTTGACGCTGCATGCGTTCAAAATGTTTGCGCAACTTCACGCGCGCATTGGCGATGTGCGAACGCACCGTCGCCTTGGAGCATCGCAATTGCTCGGCCACTTCCTCCGCCGGAAGATCTTCCACATCGCGCAGCAGCAACGCCATGCGTTCGCGTTCGGTGAGGACTTCCAGGCTCGCCGATAAACGATCCCGGCGTTCTGAGCGCAGAACCCGTTGTTCCGGATCGTCGCCCATCGCGGTAGTGATTTTTTCCGGCAGGTTTTCGAGATCCGAAAAACTCACGCGATCATTCCGGCGCAAGAAATCGATGGCCGTGTTGGTGGCGATGCGCGAGAGCCAATGCGCGGCTTTCTCCAGGTCCTTCAATTGATCCTGATGCTGCAGCGCTTTAATGAACGCTTCCTGCGTGAGATCCTGCGCATCGGGCACGTTGCCCACAATGCGGTAGATCAGCAGGAACACGCGCCGCATGTTGTCGTTGACAAAACGGGTCTGCGCCTCGTTCGACAGAGGCGTCGCGTCGTAGCGGGTTGAGCCTGGGGTCTCGCTCATTTCACTCTTCAGGGCGACGACTAGGGGCGTCACGTTACCCACTCGTTCTATCGGTTTTGGCGCGGCCTTAAAACAGGCCAATGGGGGG
>CAITIX010000208.1 GCA_903892565.1 uncultured Acidobacteriia bacterium | reverse complement strand
ACCGCGACGTCAAGCAATATCGCCGATCGCGGAGGTGGTATGGCTGAACTCGCGATCGAAAACCTGAGCCTGCGCTTCGGCGGTCTCACCGTGCTGGACAATGTGTCCTTTACGGTGGAGCCAGGCGAGCTGATGGCGCTGATCGGACCAAACGGTGCTGGCAAGACCAGCGCGCTCAACTGCATTAGCGGCATCTATCGCGGCAGTGGCGCAATCCGCTTGCGCGGCAGAGATATTGCGGGCCATGCTCCGCACGATATCGCTCGCCTTGGCGTCGCCCGCACCTTTCAGCATGGCGAACTGTTCGCGCAGATGAGCGTGCTGGAAAACCTCCTCACCGGCCGCCATGCTCGCATCAGCACAAATCCGCTGGCGGAGATGCTGTTCCTGCCGAGCGTGCGGCGCGCCGAGGTCGCCCACCGCGGGGCGATCGAGCGCATCATTGATCTGGTCGAACTGGAGCGCTTTCGTCACGCGCCAGTCGGCGCCTTGCCGTTCGGCGTGCAAAAACTCGTCGGCTTCGCCCGCGCGCTGGCTCTCGAGCCCACCGTGATGTTGCTGGACGAGCCTTCCGCCGGACTCAACCGCGAAGAACGCGAAGACCTCGCTCGCTTTATTCTCCGCATCAAGCAAGAATTGAAGATGACTATCGTCTGGATCGAACACGATATGCAGATGATCGCAGACCTCGCCGACCGTATTCATGTGCTCGATTACGGGCGCACAATCGCAGACGGCAAGCCTGACGCTGTCCTTTCGGATCCGAACGTTCTGGTCGCATATTTGGGAACGGAGACAATTCGCAGCACGATCGTATAGCTCACCCGCTTCGCCGATGCAGTGAAAAAGCACCCGAGAGGCACAACGTGGGACGTGCCTACCCACGTTAAGCATCCGATATCTATTGGCTAATCCACATTTTCCCGGCCGCTCCATCATGGGTGCAATATTGAAGCGCCTTTGCAGCGCTTTTGGCGTGTTCGCTAATGTCCCCTTAACGCCAAAAGCGGACCTTCTCCGATAAGGTCCATTATGGAATATTTCAAATGGGCATAAGATAGGCTGAAAAACCTGCGAGTGGACCGTTGTGAGCGGTCTGGCCGTCTCGGGAATCTCAATAAAATCCGGTGTATTCCGGCGCGTTCGGCCGGTAATTGATGAACGCGAAGCCAGTCATCAGGTAGTTCAAACTCCAATGGGAAATGCGGCATTACAAAACGCATACAACGCCTCGACTATGCGGCTTCGCCTTGAACACGGCGAAACGCTTCGGTCTGTTCCAAGGCAGCGCTTCGTCGATCGCCAAGATCAATCAACGCGTCGAGCAATTGAAGCAGAGCCCGAGCCTGCTTCAATTGAAGGGGATAGTTGGCATCCGCCAGCCGCTGGATAATCGTGGCGGTACGAGCGGGCAACGTAGTTCCGACCCAACTCCCTTTGGCGTTGGCGTTGGAGCTCAAAATCGAACCGGTTTGCTCGGTGAAGGAATCCAGAGGATAGGCATCGGCAGCACGCTCGCACAAGGTTAGAAAGTTGCCCATGACAAAGGCCGACCATCCGGTCGCGGTTACAAGTTTGGTGACAAGAGGCATAATCATCGCGATCTGGCTCCAATCACCGTTGGCAAAACGTGCTGAGCCCGGGCAGGTGTCTTTCACACCGATAAACAGAAGAGTTCGGACGAGTTCCGGCATGTCTTGGCCGTACACTTCACCGGCCCGGTAGCCCTGCGACCTGAAGGTTCTGTCCCGGATGACGCGCGTCACGCAGTCGTTCAAGAGCGGCAGCGCATTGGCTGGCACATCCGAAGCGTCCAGCACGTGGCGACAGACGACGTTGTCCGCGAAGGCGGCCAGGACGCGCAACGCTTCTTCATCGTCCGACAAAAACGGCCAGAGTAGATT
>CAITIX010000207.1 GCA_903892565.1 uncultured Acidobacteriia bacterium | reverse complement strand
CCGCCGGAGCCGCCCATCGTAAAGCTGGGGCGCAGAATGACCGGATAGCCAATGCGCGCGGCAAATTCCAGGCCTTTTTCGATGGTATTAATGAGCTGCGATTGCGGAAGATCGAGACCGATCTTCTTCATCGCGTCCTTAAACAGCAGACGATCTTCGGCCTTCTTGATGGAATCGATCTTGGCGCCAATGAGCTCCACGCCATATTTTTCGAGCACGCCCGCTTCGGCCAAGGCCACCGCAAGATTCAGGCCAGTTTGACCGCCGACGGTGGAGAGCAAGGCATCGGGGCGCTCGCGCCGGATCACTTCCGTGGCGTATTCCACCGTGAGCGGCTCTACGTAGGTGCGATCCGCCAGTTCCGGATCCGTCATGATGGTGGCCGGATTCGAATTGATCAGAATGACTTCGTAGCCATCGGCGCGCAGCGCTTTGCAGGCTTGCGCTCCGGAATAGTCGAATTCGCAAGCCTGGCCGATGATGATCGGTCCGCTGCCTACGATGAGAATGCGGTGAATGTCGTTGCGGCGAGGCATGGTTATGAGCGCACGGGCCAGTTGCCCGTCTCCATTAACGTGACGAAGTCGTCGAACAGATAGTGCGAATCGTGCGGACCGGGCGCGGCCTCGGGGTGATACTGCACGCAGAACACAGGATAGTTGCGATGGCGGAACCCTTCGAGCGTGTCGTCGTTGAGGTTCACGTGCGTTACTTCGAGGTCGTTCAGATTGAGCGAATCGGGATCCACGGCGAATCCGTGGTTGTGCGAGGTGATCTCGACCTTGCCTGTAATCTTGTTGATCACGGGATGATTCGAGCCGCGATGTCCAAACTTGAGCTTGTAGGTTTTTCCGCCGAGCGCGAGGCCGAGCACCTGATGACCCAGGCAGATCCCGAAGATCGGCACCTTGCCGACGAGCTTGCGGACTTGCGCGGCTTGCTGCGTCAAGGGCTCCGGATCGCCGGGACCGTTCGAGAGGAAGATCCCGTCTGGCTTCCGCGCGAGGACGTCTTCGGCGGAAGTGGTCGCGGGAACCACTGTGAGGCGGCAGCCGGAGTGCACCAGGCGGCGCAGAATGTTGCGCTTCATGCCAAAGTCGTAGGCGACGACGTGGTGGCGGATTTCCGCCGGCTTGCGTTCCAGATCGGACGGCGAACACATCTCGACGTGCTTATCCCACGTGTAGAGCTTGGGCGTGGAGACGCGGGTGGCGAGATCCAGCCCGGCCATCGACGGCGAATTCTTGGCTTTTTCGATCAGCGCCTTGGGGTCGAGTTTCGCGCCGAGGGCGGCACCGGCAAGTGCTCCGCGCATCACGCCGCGGGAGCGCAAGTGGCGGACCAGGCGGCGGGTGTCAATGCCCGAGATCACGGGCACGCCGGAATCCGTGAGGAACTTCTGGGCGGTCTCATCCGCGCGCCAATTGCTGGAGAGCGGCGAGAACTCGCGGACCACTAAGCCTTCAATGTAGGGCTTCGCCGATTCGTTGTCGCCGTCGTTGGCGCCGTAATTGCCAATTTGAGGATACGTGAGAATGACGATTTGGCCGGAATAGGAGGGGTCCGTGAACACTTCCTGATAGCCGGTGATGGCCGTATTAAAAACGACTTCGCCGGTCCGCTCTACGGGCGCACCAAAGCTAATCCCCTCGAAGACGGTGCCGTCTTCCAGGGCGAGGAGTGCAGTGTTCAAGTAGGTCGTTGCCTCCAGATCCGGGGGTAACTTCTATTTGACCACAGTGAGGCCGGGGACTGCATCAAATGCACGGAATTTGCACGGGGATTTCCCGGCCTCCCCCTGCAAGATCGGCACGATTTATAATCGGGACATGCCGAAAGACGCGGCCGAACTCTTGCGCGATGCGCTCGCTCTTTCTCCGGAAAGCCGCGCCGCCTTGGCGGATTCCCTGCTGGAAAGCCTTGACGACGCGGTGGATGCCGACGCCGAAGAGGCTTGGAGCGTAGAAATTCAGCGCCGGCTGACGGAAATCGAAAGCGGATCCGTTGACATGATCCCGTGGGACGAAGCCGAGCTCCGCCTCGTCGCGAAGCTCCAGCGATAAGCTGAAGAAATCGCCGCCGCCTCGCCTCAACCTGTAAACTGTAGTTAAGTTCTCGCCCGATGATCACCCAGGCCGCGATTGCCACATTTGACTCGCTCGATCTCGACTGCGGCGTCACGCTTGCGCCCGTCGACGTCGCCTATGAGACGTATGGCGAGCTGAACGCAGACAAGAGCAACGCAATCCTGATCGAACACGCGTTCTCGGGGAACGCGCACGCGGCGGGCGACGACGGCTGGTGGGCCAACATGATCGGCCCCGGCAAGGGTTTCGACACGGACCGCTACTTCGTGATCTGTTCCAACGTCTTGGGCGGCTGCCGCGGAACGACCGGTCCCGGCTCGATCAACCCGGCTACGGGAGCTCCCTGGGCGATGACCTTTCCGCCGATTACGATCACGGACATGGTCCGGCTGCAAAAGAAACTGATTGATAGCTTCGGGATCACCAAATTGCTGGCGGTGGCCGGAGGGTCGATGGGTGGGATGCAGGCGCTGGAGTGGGCCGTGGCGTATCCGGACAGCGTGCGGGCTGCGTTGCCGATTGCGACAACCTCGCGCCACAGCGCACAGCAAATCGCGTTCAACGAAGTGGGCCGGCAATCGATCATGGCGGATCCGGACTGGAACGATGGGAACTACTACGACCAGCGTCCTCCCGCGCGAGGATTGTCCGTCGCCCGCATGGTGGGGCACATCACGTATATGAGCGACGAAAGCATGCGGCAGAAGTTTGGCCGCCGCTTGCGCGCGGGGCAAAACAAATTCGAGGTGGAAAGCTACCTGCAATATCGCGGCAGCCAGTTCGTGGATCGCCACGATAGCCAAGGCGGGTTTGACGCGAACTCGTACATTTACATCACGCGCGCCATGGATAGCTACGACCTGACGCAGCGCGGATCTTTGCCCAAGCTATTCGAAAACATCAAGACGCGGTTCCTTGTGATGAGCTTCACGTCGGATTGGCTCTATCCCGCGTATCAATCGCTCGAAGTGGTCAGCGCCTTGCGCAGCCGCAATTGCGATGTGGCGTATTGCAGCCTGACGTCGCAATACGGGCACGATGCGTTTCTGGTGGAAGTGAACGAACAGACGGAACTGGTGCGAGGATTTCTCGCCAGCACGTTTCGGGAGGCCGTAAAGTGACGTTCCCTACGACGAGGAGCACTCTTGGGCGTTCGTGACATTTACGGGCGTAGCGATTACGCCATCATCGGCGATCTGGTGGAGCATGGCACGCGCGTGCTCGATCTGGGCTGCGGCGCGGGCGAACTGCTTGCCTGGTTGAAGGAGAACAAGCAGGTCGACGGGCGCGGCGTGGAAATGGTGGGCGCCGATGTGCAGAAGGCCATCGCGAGCGGCGTGTCGGTATATCAGGGCGACCTGGAGCCGGCGCTGGAGGATTATCCGGATCACGCGTTCGACTACGTGATTCTGAGCCAGACACTGCAGCAGACGCGGCATCCATTGCAAGTTCTGCGCAGCATGTTGCGCATCAGTAAACGGGCTATTGTAGCATTCCCGAATTTCGCGCACTGGCGCGTGCGTATGTCGCATCTTTCGAGCGGACGTTCGCCGCGCACGGAATTGTTTCCGTATGAGTGGTATGACTCGCCGAACATCCACTTCCTCACGGTGCTGGATTTTGAGCACCTCGCGCAGAAGGAAGGCTGGAAGATTGAACGGCGAGTTTTCCTGGCCGGGCGCAGGAACGTCACTATATTGCCGAATCTGATGGCCGAGGTAGCGGTCTACTTGTTCTCGGCGCGTTAAGCACTACCCGCAAGCGAACCGCACACTTCATGCCGCATACTTTTCTCGCAGGTGATAAGAACGTAGGCCAACGCCTGGATCTCTATTTACTGGATCAACTGCCACAGTACAGCCGTTCGCGCCTGCAAAGCTGGATCAAGGACGGCCTCGTGCTGGTCAATGGCGCGGCGGCCAAGGCATCCATGCAGTTGCGCGGCGGAGAAAGTATCGAAGTCTCGCCCGGCGAATTGCCGCCGTTAAACGCGGAGCCGGAAGATCTACCGCTCGATATTCTGTACGAAGACGAATCGGTCCTGGCGATCAACAAGCCCGCCGACATGGTGGTGCATGCCGGGGCGGGCAATCATTCGGGGACGTTGGTCAATCGGCTGGTGCATCATTTCGCGTCGCTATCGAAGGTGGGCGGCGAGTTGCGTCCGGGCATTGTGCATCGTCTCGACAAAGGCACGAGCGGCGTTTTGCTGGTGGCGCGAACCGATGCCGCGCATCAGGATCTGGCCGCACAGTTTTCCGGGCGCACGGTGGAGAAGACGTATCTTGCGCTGGTGCAGGGTAACGTTGCAGCCGATACGGGACGCATTTTTACTCCCATTGAACGCGATCCTACACGACGGCTGCGCATGACGACGAGGACGGGAACGGGCCGCTCGGCGCTCACCGAATATCGCGTGCGGCAGAGATTTGAAAAGTTCACGTTCCTGGAAGTCCGCATCCACACGGGACGCACGCATCAGATTCGCGTACATCTTTCGAGCGTCGGCCATCCAGTGGCGGGCGATCGCATGTACGGTGGTCAGGCCGCGGAGCGCGTGTTTCTGCACGCCTGGCGCATTGTGTTCACGAGTCCGGCGACGGGGGAACGAGTGACCGTAGAGGCTCCGCTGCCGCAGTACTTGAACGATTGGCTCGCGAGTCTATAATGAAGAAGCTCCAATGAAGTTCGTTGCCTTCATCCCGCTCACGGTCGGTTTGCTTGTCGCTCAGGCCCCGCCTGCGAAGCAGCTTCCGCTCGAAGAAGATCCGGCCAGTCGCATCACGCTCGAAGTGACGCGCGTGAACATGCTGTTCACGGTTTCCGACAAAAAAGGCCGCTTTGTCACGAATTTAGACAAGGGCGACTTCGATATCACCGAGGCAAAGAAGCCGCAAAGCATTTTGGGATTCACCGCCGAGACGGATCTTCCGCTGCGCATTGGCATTCTGATCGACACCAGCAATAGTATCCGCGATCGCTTCCGCTTCCAGCAGGAAGCCGCCACCGAGTTCGTCAACACCGTCATCCGCCCGGGCCAGGACAAGGGCATGCTGGTGAGCTTCGACAATTCCGCGGAATTGGTGCAGGATCTCACCGATAGCACCGAGGCACTGGGAAAAGCGATTCGTGGATTGCGCCCCGGCGGCGGCACGGCGCTGTACGACGCGATTTATTTCGCGTGCCGCGAAAAGCTGATGGGCGAGGAGCCGCGCGAAAAGTTCCGCCGCGCAATCGTCGTCCTGAGCGATGGCGAGGATAACGACAGCCGCTATACGCGCGACCAGGCTCTCGAAATGGCGCACAAAGCGGACGTTGTGATTTACACGATTTCAACGAACATTACGCACGCCTCCACCGATGGCGATAAGGTCCTGAAATATTTTTCGGAAGAAACCGGTGGGATCGCGTTCTTCCCCTTCAAAGCGCAAGACCTGGCGCAATCGTTCGAAAATATTGCCAGTGAACTACGGCATCAGTACAACTTGTTTTACCGGCCGGAACCGCTCAAAGCGGATGGCCTGTATCACAACGTGGATATTCGCATCAAAGGCCGCAAAGACCTGATCGTGCGAGCGCGCCGCGGCTACTACGCTCCGAAATTTTAACCGGAAGCGCTTAGCGCTTATACGGGCCGCTCTTCAAATCCGCTTGCGACGCGGCTTCGTCCTTTGGCGGCGTGAGTTTGTCGGGATCAATGCGCACCATCAAGTAACGGATATGGTCGTCGATCTTCGTAAACCAGTGGCCCACGCCCGCCGGGATGATCACAACATCGCCGGGCTTGAGTTGATACGTTTTGCCGTTACGAATCGACGCGCCATTGCCGCCTGGGCCGTTTAAGTCCCGCACGGCGCGATCGTCCGCGGGGCGTCGCTTGAGATCCGTAATCTCGGGACCCGTGACGAGCGTCGCTTCGCCGTCGATGACGTGATAGACCTCGCTGACCAGATCGTGTTCGGCTACGGCGTTCGGCGTGGTGATCTTGCCGCGAAACACAACGCCGATGTCGACGTTGCTGTGGCCCACGTCCACGGCGCGCACCTGCTGATCGGCCACGCCCAAGCCTTTCGGAACACGCTTAAAATACGCCTGGATCTCGTCGTTCTTGATGTACGTTGCCTGGCATTGGTTGCAGCTGGGCTTGGATTCCTGTGCCCAGGCCAGGGTCGCGAGCGCCATGCCCACGAGCGCTGTGCCGGAGACGATCGTCAACGTTCGTTTGGTGGCCTTCATCTTTATCCTCCTTCGCAAGCAGGCGGCATCACCACCCGGCGAATGCATAAGTATTCTGCGGATCGTTTTGACTCTAGCAGAAGGTGCCATATGTCGTGGATGTATCCCCGGGCTCACGCCCGGGGTTTTACCGGCCGCGGCCAAACCGTTGTAGCCTACGAAACTTCAAATTTGTTCTAGCGGACTAGCGCAACGAATGTGCTGTCGTTTGGTCCGCTCCCTGACGGTCGCGGTTCGGTGCGGAAAACGGACCTTTTCGCAAGAGTGACATCAACCCCCGACCGTATAGGCGGGGACATCGTAACGATCTCGAGGCGACAGGCTACTAGCAGGCGGCGATCAAACGTTCTTTCAGCAGATTCTGCATTTCTTCCGACAGCTTTTGTCCCTGCTGCGCGATGTAGAACACGTCGATGGCACGACTGCCCTTGGTGTCGATCAACACGACGTCGATATTGCAGGACGATGTCGAAAACACGGTAGCCAAGCTGTACAACAGACCCGGCCGATCGTCGGCGCTGATTTCCACGAGAGTTGCGGTTTCACAGGCTTCGGAATCGAAACCCACGCTCGGCGGCGTGCCGCGGCGCTTGGAATCCACCTGCGGGCGTGTGCGCAGCAGGCGGCGGACGTCGGTCTTGCCGGTGGCCACTTTGCGGAGCATGTCCTGCAAGCGATCAGCTTCGCTCGGATTCAGATCGAGCGTGCGTTTCGGATCGGCGAAGAGGAACGTATCGAGGATGATGCTCTTCGCATTGGAAAAGGCTTCGGCCTTCAAAATATCCAACCCAAAGCTCGACAACGCGCCGGCCAGCGATGCAAAGAGGAACGGCATGTCACGCGCGACCACCGCCAGCTTATACGAACCTTCCGTGCGTTCCAACTTGAGCGCGACGCCCGTCGGGCGGCTTTCCTGATACAACGCGAGATGCGTCTGGACTTCGGCTGCGGAGTGGGTTCGCAGGTAGCGCACCGGGAAGCCCTTGATGAAATCCGCCTGCTCCGGCAGCTCCGCCGGGATTTCCTGAATGCGCTCGGTTTCCAATTCGCGCGTGAGTTCCTGCTGCGTGACGCGATAGACGCGCCACAATTGTTCGAGGCGCCACGGCGTCATGGCACCGGGATTCACGGCGGAAATATCCGCGTAGGTCATCACCGCGAGCAGCTTCAAGCGCTCGATGGTTCCGACTTTATCGGCCACGGAGCGGGCTGTCGCCGGATCCCCAAGATCGCGCGTCGTCATGACCTCGGACAGCACAAGGTGATTGGCGATCAGGAAATCGACGGTGGTTTGTTCCTCTGCGGGCATTTGCATGCGTGCCATAGCGCTCGCAGCCCATTCCGCGGATATACGCGAGTGATCTCCGCTCATCGCGCCCTTGCCTACGTCGTGATAGAGCAGCGAAAACAGAAGAACGCCGGGATTGTCGATCTCCGCCAACAAGTGGGAAAAGGACGTCAGGGGACCCTCGGCGGCTTCGCGCAACGCCGCGATTCGCTCGAGCGCAACCAACGTGTGTTCGTCGACGGTATAGCGATGATAGAAGTCACGCACCACCAGACTCACAATGCTTTCCCACTCCGGGAACAACAGCTGCATGTAGGCGGTGTCCTGCAAAATACGCAAAGCCAATGGCGCATGCGGCAGCGTCAAAATAGTCTTGAACTGCTTCCAGAAGGGACGCGGCGTAGCGCACCAGTGAGCGAAAGAAGCGCGCGATGCTTCGAGACGCCGTTCGGTTTCCGCTGCCGCAGGTATGCCGTGGCGGGCGACGAACTCCAACAAGCGGAAGACGATCTCCGGATCGCTTTCAAGCAGCGCCGGGGTACGCAGAAAGACGCGTTCTCGCAAAACGCTGAATTCGGAGTTCGAAAGGCGCGAGCGCCAGTCGCGGAAACTAGTCAGCAGAGAACTGTCTTCGCGCCCCACGGCATCTAACGTGCGCGTGGCCTCACGGAAGATGGTTCGCGCGTTGCGGAAGTATTCGCGCATCCACAAGGGCGGCGTCTTCACCTGCGTAAAGGTCTGCTCCGTGACGCTTTCCTGCGCTTCGAAATTTAGAATGTTGCGATCGCGCCCGGCTTGATAGTGCAGGAAGCAGCGCAGTGACGAAAGAAAAGCCGCAGCGCTTTCGAGCGTCGTGTCGCTGCGTTGTTCGGGGCGCAGGCGCGCCAGCCAGTTGATGAAATGCAGGTCACGCAATCCGCCGGGCGTTTCTTTCACGTCTGGCTCTAAATGGAAGAGCGTGTCCTGGAATTTCGTGTGCCGGGCCCGCGTCAGCTCGCACAAATGTTTGCCGAGCTTCGAGCCTTGCTTGGAGAGAAATGCGGGGAAGCGGCTTTCGAGCTTGGCGAAAACGTCGTGATCGCCCACCAGGAATCGACGATCGAGCAAGCTGATGTTGAGTTCGATATTTTGCTCGTGCACTTCCAGGCATTCGTTCACGGTGTGAACGGAATGGCTCAGGCGCAAGCCGGCGTCCCAGAGAAGGCGCACAAAGCCCGAAAGCGCATCCTTGATGCCGCCCGCGAGCGTTTCGCTCTCGATCAGAATCATGATGTCGATGTCGGAATACGGGAACAGTTCCCGGCGTCCAAAGCCACCGACCGCCAGCATGGCAAGCCCTTTCGGGAATGCACCAGCCAGCGTGGCACCGTACGCTTCCATGGCCAGTTTGTCGATGACCGCGGTTAGCCCGGACTGCACGGCTGCGGCGTTCCCGGTCGCGAAAAATTCGCTTTGGATGCGCTGCCACTCGGCGCTGGTGTGTAACTTTTCGAGGCTCGCCGACGATATGCCTGGAGTCGCCGGACCCGACGTGATTCCCATCTTGGCTCCCGGATTTCAGTATCCCCCAACCATCGACCACACGGGAACAGAATCTCTCTATGGAGTGGATTGAAATTATCTATGAGCAGCTCCGGCGCGTGGCTCCATTTGGAGACATATGCCTTTTGCTTCCAATAGGTTGGAGGGCGTAATGGGGCAAGCCGCCCGATGACTCTCGCGGCTCGGTTTGGCGCGTTTATTAAATTCAACGATTCAATGGAGCCGCGACCGTCATGGAGCGGCGCTTGTCGACTTTTCCGGCACCGTCAATTCGGTTGGCGATGACACGGCAGGCTCGAAGCCCGCAGCTGGGGCTACCAGTCGTGGATTGTATAGGTGGGAATCCCAAGTCGTGGACCCCGGAGTCTTAGCCCGTAAGTCACCACAGTTTCACGATGAGCAAAGACGCCGCGCGATATGATGGAAGACGCCACTATGTTCACTCAGGAACAAATCGACCAAGCCGCGCGGCACTTCATAGCAGCCCGCCAAAGCCGCACTCCGGGTCCCCGGCTCCCGGAAGCTTATCGTCCGACGGACGCGAATGCCTCTATCGCCATTCAGAAGCGCACGCTTGAACTGTTGGGCGAAAAGGTCGGCGGATGGAAATGTGGCATTCCGACACCCAACGGCGTGATGCTCGCGCCGATCCCGACTTCGAAAATCACGCGATCGACGCCTGCGCCTTTCCCTGGCAAAGCAACCATCGAGCCGGAGATCGCCTACGTCATGCGGAGCGACCTTCCGCCGCGTGACACCGCTTACACCGACGAAGAGATTCGAGCGGCGATACTGGAAGCCCGCTTCTGCCTGGAACTGATCAACACGCGCTTTGCGAACAAGAACGAGGCCAGCTTTCTCGAAATTCTGTCGGATTGCTTCAACAACTGGGGACTTTTTGTGGGACCGGTGGTCGCCGACGCCTTCACGCGTCCCCTGGAGAAGCTCCACGCGAAGATCACCACGGCCAATGCCACGATTTTTGATGCGGAGCGTTCGCACCCCAGCGGACATCCCATGACGTCGTTCACCTGGCTGGTGCACTACCTCAACGGCCGAGGCGAAGGACTCAAGGCTGGCGATATCGTGACTACGGGCTCCTATGCCGGCATTGTGGATGTTCCCGTCAACGAACCGTTGCGATTTGAACTGGTGGGCGTAGGCGTCATCGAAGCCACGATGACGTTGTTGTAGCGCAGCTTTAGCAAAAGCAAACAACAGGCGCCGCGCCGAACACAATTACCGGGAGTCGCATTTACCGGGAAAGGAAAACTTTCCCGGTGCGGCAACCGTAATCCTTACGCATCGCATCCCCGCCTCACCCTTCTCTTTTCCGGAACTCCCGCTAAATCAATCACCTGGGCGATTGGTATGGCGCGTGCATCTTTCCGGTTCGCGGCTGGAACAGCAAACATGGCTAAGACAAGCATGGCTGAGACAAGCCTGAAAGAGGAAATTGAGATGTCGGACAGTTCCATAAACCCCACGCCTGAAAAGGCACAGCAGACGTCGAAGGACCACACGTTCATCATCGCGAGTTTGACGGTGGGCCTGGTTGTCGCCCTCGCCGGGAACGTATATCTGGGAATGCAATCGCGCGACCTGGAGCAGAACATCGCCCGAGTCGAGGCAGGCGCGCATGCGCAGATTGCAAAAGTGGCCGAGACCACGGACGCTCGCATCGCCGAGCAGCAAAAACAGTCCAACGAAGTTGTCGCCGACAAGGTGAAGGCAGCCAACGATAGCGCCGCTGCGGCCATCCGCCGTGCGCGTACGGAAGCCAACAAGAGAGCCGAAGAACTGAGCCGGGAAATCGCCGACGCGCATGCCGCCGTCGCCAGCGAAACCAGCGAAATTAACGCACTGAAAGACACGACCAATTCGAAGTTCACGGAAGTCTCCACCAATGTGGATCACGTGAAGACCAATCTGGACGATGTGACAACGAAAATTGCATCCACGCAATCGCAACTGGACGGCGCCACGGCGGATCTCAAGCGCATGGTTGGCGATATGGGCGTGATGAGCGGCCTGATTGCGACCAATTCGAAGGATCTGGGCGTCCTGCGCGCCATGGGCGAGCGCAACTACTTTGAATTCGACTTGTCAAAGGGCACCACGAAAAAGGTAGGCGACATCACTCTGACGCTGAAGAAATCCGACACCAAGCACAATCGCTTTACGGTGGAAGTTTTGGCCGATGATCGCCGTGTCGAGAAGAAAGACAAGACAATCGATGAGCCCGTGCAACTTTACGTCGGCGGCAATGTGCAGCCTTACGAGATCGTTGTGAATCAAGTCAAGAAGGATCAGGTCTTCGGCTACCTGGCGACACCGAAGATGCATCTTGCCCGTCGGTAACTCCTTTCCTCCATTGTGGTGACGGGCAGCGCGCGCACTGTGCATGGACAGTGCGCGCGCCTTTTTATTTCTCGCTCTACAATCTTTGCCCGGCGTCGTTCGACGTACTCGATGAAACCCTGCCTATTCGATAAAGCCCTTCGTATTCAATGAAGCCCTTCTTATTCAATGAAGCCCTTCCATGTCGAGCCCTTTTCGTCGCGCAACGTAAGAACGAAGCTATCGGAGATTCCTGTCAGCGAGCGTCCCTTGCGGTCACGGAATCGATAGATCACGCTGCCGTCGTCTGCCTTGTACGCCGAGCCGAGCCACTCATTTCCGTACTCGTCCTTCAGCCGGATGTGATCGCCGTAGCCGTAGCCGGAGACGCGGGTCTTTGTCCGCTCTTCTTCCAGGTGAAAGAATCCACCGGGGATCCGTTCACGCGCTCTTCGGGATCGTACGGGCATGGCACTATGATTTTCGGCTGGTGCGAGGGGTTTTGCGATCAGGGGAAGCATGTAGTCTGCTTGCGGGTGCGCCCTAGCAGGGACGTAGGGGTCGCTGGCACTAAAAAAGGCCATCGTCAGGGAGGCTTCCGGATGCCGGGGCTAAAATAACAAATTTAGCCTATTCTGGACGCTTCGTCTGTAGTACAATAGAAGCTTGTAGACGTCACGTTGGCTGCGAACCACCCTCGGTTTTGCAGGTAACGTGGTGAAAATGCGCCCGTAGCTCAGCTGGATAGAGCGTCTGGCTACGAACCAGAAGGCCGGGTGTTCGAATCACTCCGGGCGCACCATACAACCTCAATCCCCTCAATTGAATAGAGCAGGCGCAACGCCTGCCGCATTTAGCGGCTGTTCACCGGTATGCCTAGAAGTATGCCCACTCGGAACACTTCGCGCCCTTTCCATTGCCTGCCGAATGGTCTGCTCTTGGGGATGAACGTAACGCTTCGTTATATTCATATCCTTGTGTCCCGCCAGGTATGCAAGTGTCCACGGATCCATGTGTGGCGCCCAACGAGTCAGACAGGTATGCCGTAGGGTGTAAAGTTCGAACGGGTCAAACTTGCGATCTTGGGAGCCGCTCCGTTGGCGCATCACTTTGGTAGCTTCACCCATCGCTTTACGGTGCTGTTTTTTCAGACTGGATGGTTCTATGTGGCCACTCTGCGTATGGGCTGGAAAGACCCATTCACTTCCAGTCGCCGCCGAGAGGCGCATCTCTAGCACGGCCTGTACACGTTGGGTCATGGGGATTCGACGGCGTGCGTTTGCTGACTTCCCAAAATGCACTTCTATTTTCCCGTCCGAAACGTTCGCGACTCGAAGGCGGAAGCACTCCTCGGGGCGAAGCCCACAATCGAGCAGGATGGTGACAACGTCGCGCATCAGGCAAGGGTCGGCATACTGCTTCATGGCGTCCGATACGACTCCGGTGAAATAGAGGTCTTCTTCATCCGGAGTTAGAACGCGTTCACGATGCGTTTCACCCGGAAGCATCTTGATCTTCGGTAATGCCTTCTCAACCCTGCCCCACTCCTCGGCTAGACGGAACATGCGGCGCAGCACCTGCAATTCCCGATTGAGGCTTGCGGTCTGCAAATCCCCTCCGCGCTTACCCTTGGCTCTTTGCCGACGGGTGACGTACTCGGAAACGCGATCACTGCTCAGTGCGTCTAGACGCTCGCTAGCAAGCCGTTCGAACGCCAATAGGTTTTTCACGCCATTCTCGTAGTACAGCCGCGTCTTGACCTTCGCGGCAAAGGTTGAACGCACAAAGGGCAAGAAATCCTGCTCGGCGAACTCTTCTAATGTCGGCACTGGCTTCTTCTCGCGAATGCCCACCTCACCCATCGCCAGCGCGGTCTTGTGCGCCGCTTCCATCTGTTCAGCGACGCGCTTGTTGGTCTGCTTCGTGCTTTCGCGGATCGCTTCGCCGCTCCAGGTGAACTTGTACCACCAATTCTTACTCTTCGGCTGTTTGTAGACTGCCATATTACTTGCCGCCTTTCTTCGTTTGCTTCTTTCCGCTGCCCACGGGACGCCCGCCAAGCTTGCCCCATTCCTGCATCCGCTTCACAAACTCCCGCTTGCCCCACGCCTTCACGCGGGCCTCCGCGCTTCGATGCCCCATCATGCTTGCTGCCTGGCTAACTGCATTCATGACTCAATTATAACCTATCGTTAGGTTTCTTGCAACAGGCCGAGTCTCCGTTTAATTAACCAGTGGATGGACCGAGGAGGATCTACAAACTTGCCGGGGATCTTACTAGGAATGGATTGTGGCGATCCACGGAGGCAACCTTTGACGGTAAGGATCTAATTCAATGTGTGCATCCGGCGCGTAACGGTGAACATTTGTCCAGTTCCTGGACAGCCGCTTGGAATGAAGCCCAAAGACGCCCCAAAACCACTCAAAAACTGTTTCGCTGGTTCACAATTCGAGATTTTGCGCAAACGTCACACCCGCGAGGGGTGGTCCGGCCTGGGAAGGACCCGAGAAAGTTTGGGGCGGGGGCGAGGAGGGTGGGTGCAGTTTCCACCAACGCGTCACTCAGTTTCGCTTCCGCCTGGACCGTTTCGAAAGCAGTGACCGCAAGGATTGCTTCACACGTTCGTACTCGTCCCAAGCGAATGGGGGGGGCACTGTGAGATAACTCTGGTGTAGCTGAACGAGCTTTTCAAAATCCCACAACTCAATATTAGGGTGCTGCGCAGCCAGATCAGTGGCGCTTTTGGTGAATGTTGACGTGGTGACGACACTTCCCCTTGCGCATTTATAAAAGAGCATCCCACCAAGCAATTCCTGTACGGCCCGATTTCCTACCTTAGCTTTGTAACGCTTTGCTTGAACCGCGACCCGCGTAAGGTCGTCGGCCTTCCATGCCACGAGGTCCGCCCCTTGGTCGCTGCCTCCTGGGGTAGAACGGACATCGAATCCCATTCTTAGGAAAAGTTGCCCTATAAAGTGCTCGAATTCTTTGCCAGACAGAGCCTTTAGTTCGGTGGTTTTGTAACGCGCATACACCAGTCCCCATTCCGCCCGTGCGGATGCCTCCTTTGCGGATGACGCCCACTCTCGGTGCATCTTCCAGAACACCTGAAAACGCTCATCTTGCCGCCTATCTAGGTACTCCCGATATTCTCCCGCAGACCGCTGATACTCGGCCTCGGACCCTGGATTGAATACACGGCGTATCCAGTGCGGACGAATAGGTCTTTGCGGATTTCGCTCCCCAGGGTGTAAAAGACCGACAGAATAGGCTTTCCCCTCGAACCATACCGTCCCCTCGCATTGGCCCCAAGGCTTGTCGGTATTCCGATCTGTGTGACCGGACATAAGAGGAACGTTGTTGACGATCACTCCGCACCTAGAGCATTGAGCCGTCGTTTGATCGAGATCAATATCAGAAGGGACCTTGCACGCTGGACATGCCACGAAACGGCGAAAGTTAATCCAGCGACGACACCCACGGCATTCGATGGTGGCGGGATGGTATTTCCGATCTATCTCGCGCCGAAACGTTATTTCAGCCACAGGCGAGAGCAAATCGGTGGTGTTCACCTCCCCACACACGCCACAGACAACCAGAACTGTCGCCATTGATATCCCTAAAAATACTTCCAACCCTGTCGATGTGGATTCCTATCGATGTCCGTCAGTTTACACTGAGCGATTTTCGGAATGCAAAATGCCCACGGAAACTTCATCTGCCGGATCATTGACGCGGCCCGAAGTATAATCGTTAAACTATGTTCGGCCCATCTTTCCCGTGCGTCGGTCCGACCCTTCTTCCCTACCCCTCGGATTTGTGCTTTGTCTTTCAAAATCAGGCTCAATCGACATGGCGTTTGCTTCGGACAGCCGCCAACCAAAAGATAGGCCGCTTCAGCAAGGGAAAGATCGCCCCTGCAATCGTTCCCCTCAATATCGGCGAAGAAACACGAAATGAAAAGATTACTCGCTCTGCCCCTGCTATTGGGTGTTTTGTCCGCGGTCGCGAACGCTGCCACCGTTACCGTTACATATGTGAGTAACGTTTCCGTGACGCCCCTACCGGGCACGATGCTCCTGGTCGGTATCGGCTTGGCGTTTGCGTACTTTGTTTTCCGCAAGGTGAATCGCCT
>CAITIX010000206.1 GCA_903892565.1 uncultured Acidobacteriia bacterium | reverse complement strand
GACTTGCACGCGGCTTTGCGCCAGATCGGGGCGGTTATCGAGCGCGGCGGAGACCAGATCCTGGAAGGGCTGCACGGGTTCCACGGTAGGGATGCGAATGGGATCCGTGGGGATGATATGCGCGCTCATCACGGAGAGGCTCGCGAGGCCGTTGCGGCTGAGTGCGCTCTTGAGCACCGTTTCGTACTGGGTGACCTGAGATTGCGCGGCGACTAATACTTGCTGCGCGGTGGCGAGCTGGGCTTCGGCGCGAATGATTTCGATGGGCGCGAGCGTTCCGACGTCCACTTGTTTTTGGTTGTTGTCGTAGAGTGCTTGGGCGGCCTTCACGGCTTGATCCTGCACTCCCACGGTAGAGTTCGCTGCGACGAGGTTCCAGTAGAGCTGGACGACGTTGGCGACGGTGTTGGTGAGTTGCTGGCGGAAGACGTAATCGGCGGCCTTGAGGTTATTCCGGGCAATGACGATATTGCGGCGGTTGAAGGCGAAGCCGAAGCCCTGCAGCAAGGGCTGCGTGAGGGTGAGATCGAGCGACGATGCGGTGGAGGGGTTCACCGTGGAACGGAAGGAGTTCTGCTCGGTACGGTTGTTGTTTAGCGTGAGCGCGGCCGTACCCCCGGTGCCGAAGGTTTCCGAGGCGCCGAAGTTGGCCGTTGTATTCGTGGTCACCAGGGCGGAAGTTCCAGAAGTAACGGTGTTAGACTGCGGCGCGGTGGTGTGTCCGAAGTTCAGATTGCTGAAGACCTGCGGATCGAAGGTGCCGTTGGTACCCAAGGGGCTGGCGTAGCCGCCCGAGGCCAATCCCGTATTCACGCCGCCCAGCAGCGCTCCGGCGCCGGTGGAGATTCCGGGCTGCACGGCGGTGGGAATGCCCAAGATGGCCGCTCCGGCCTTGGCTCGTTGGATTTCGGTATCGGCCAGGGCGAATTCGTAGCGTTCGAGTTCGACGTCGAGATTATTTTCAATCGCGAGCGCGATGGCGTCGCGCAGAGAGAGGTACAACTGACCGGCGCGGAGGAGCGAATCGAGCCGCCCGCTGTTTGAGATGTCTACGGGCGCGATCTCACGAGTCTCGTAATTGCGGGTAGCACTGGAATACCAGTGGTGGGTCTCGGGGTCCTTCTTGAGTGTGCGCGGGGGATTGGTGGTTTCCTGCGGCTTCGGGGACGGAGCTTGTGCGTAACTTGTGGGCGCGGCGACGAGGACCACGCAAACCATTGCTATAAAAGATCGAACCTGTTTCATATGATCCCTTTAATGACGACGGAGGAAGCCGTTTCGTTTCCCTGCGGGCGGCTAAATCAGGACATCCCGGGCACGGCACGGTCGAAAATCGCCAGAATTATCAGTTTCGCACGACTCGGGTGGTCGGCGGGCGGGGGGAGTTTCTTTTTGGGGGATAACGCGGCGAGGAGGCCGCTTGATTTACAAGCGCGGTTCCGTGCGGGAACCTAGCGGGTGGGTCCGGTCGCTGACGGTCGCGGTTCGGTGCTGAACAGTTATATCTGCCACAAAATTGGCACCGAACCCCGACTGTAAGGAGGGGACATCGTAACGAATTCGACGCGGCAGTTCTTATTTGGCAGCCGGGGGTGGAGGCAGAGTGCCGCCTTCGGCGAGGATCTTCATGTTCTCGAGCGCTTTGCTGAAGCGGGCGCGCCGAGCTTCCTTATCCGCGGCGCGCGCGGCGTCGTCCGCCAGCATGGAGTTATCGAAGAACAGGGTGTAGATGATCTTGGTGGTGGTGGCCGACGCAGGGCGCGCTTCGATGGTGCCGTGATACAGGTTGTACGGCGTGCCCTCTTTGGGAGTCTGCGTATAGGTGTAAGAGTATTCGGTGCGGGCCACGAGCACTTCGCCGTTGCCGGGGGAGCGGACCGCGCCAACTTCACCGTCCTTGCCCGATAACATTTTGCACGGAGCCGGAGCCTGCAGCCATTCGCTGACGTCGCAGTACTTGCCGACGCGCTTCCACACGTCCGCCACCGGACGGTTAATGGTGATTTCCATTACAACGGAAGCGTAGGTGGGCGACGCCACTACCACTGAGCCCTTCGCGGCTTGTGCCTGTGCATCGGCAGCTGTACCCATCAAGGTGAGCGTCAGCACGCAGCCTGTGGCGATCTTCACGAATGGATAGCGCATATTCATCTCTCCAGCAATTTGTTTTTTCATGTTGGTCTCTTCGATTCCTGGGATTCATGATATTACGCCACGATATTTTATGCCAGGACGATTTGCGCCGAGGATGATTTTGCCGATGACTGGATGCCGCGCGGATTGCTATAGTTGATTTCGTGTCCGAAGCCGTCATGCACGTTTTCCGCGAAACTGGCGCCTACCTGAAGGGCCATTTCCGCCTGACCAGTGGTCTCCATTCGAATGAGTATCTGCAGTGTGCGCTGGTGCTGCAACATCCCGCGCACGCGGAGAAGTTCGGGCGGGAGCTCGCCTCGCGTCTGCCGGCGTGTGACATGGTGGTGTCGCCCGCAGTGGGTGGATTGATTATTGGCCACGAAGTGGCGAGCGCGAAAACGACTCATGAGAAGTCCGTACGATTTCTTTTCACCGAGCGCGATGCCGACGGCAAGATGACGCTGCGTCGCGGATTTTCGGTGGCTCCGGGCGAGACGGCCATCGTGATTGAAGACGTGGTGACGACGGGCGGCAGCACGCGCGAAGTGATCGCACTGTTGCAGGCGGCGGGCGTGAGCGTTTTGGGCGCGGGCTCGGTGATCGATCGCAGTGGCGGCCGCGTGGACTTGGGCGTTCCGCGCGTGGCGCTGGCGACGCTGGATGTTGTTTCGTATCCTCCGGAGGATTGTCCTTTGTGCAAGCAGGGACTGCCGGTGGTGAAACCGGGTTCGCGACCGACGAAATAAAAGCAACGAAATAAATGAGCGACGAGCTCCCGCCCACGCGCCGCCTCCGCATCACCGTCAGCTATGACGGCACGAATTATCACGGCTGGCAGGCGCAGCCCGGACTTCCCACGATCCAGGGCTCGATCGAAACGGCTCTTACGGAGATCGAAGGCTGTGTTGTCAGAGTCGAAGGCTCGGGACGCACCGACGCGGGCGTGCATGCGCTGGGGCAAGTGGCCGCGTTCACGTTGACGAATCCGATTCCGGCGGAGAATTTGCGCAAGGCGCTGAATCGTTTGTTGCCGCGCGATATTCGCGTGACGGACGCGGCGGGTCCGGAGCAAGGTGTGGCGGCGGATTTTCATCCGCGCTTTCAGGCGAAGGCGAAGACCTACGAATATCGCATCTGGCGCGCGGATGTTTGTCCGCCGTTCGAGCGCTTGTATGTGAAGCATCATCCGTTTCCTTTGAATGAGGCGCGCATGGCCGAGCTTGCGCCGGTGCTGGTAGGCGATCACGACTTCCGGGCGTTCGCGGCAGCGGATGAAAAATATCATGGACCGGTGTCCATGGTGCGGACCATCTATTCTTCCGTTTGCGAGCGTCGCGGGGAGGTGTTCGTGTATCGCGTACGCGGCAGCGGATTCCTGAAGCACATGGTGCGGAATATTGTCGGCGTGCTGATCGAAGTAGGGAAGGGCAATTTCGGACGCGAAGAGATCGAGGCGAGGTTGACGCCGGGGTGCGGGATTGCTCCGGGTCCCTCGGCTCCGGCGCGGGGGTTGTTCTTGGTGAGTGTGGAGTATTGAAGAGCCAGGAGTCAGGAGTCAGGAGTCAGGAGCCGCGCTCAACCAATCATGACCTCCACCTGCTGTACGCCCGTCGATCTTGCAGCTGGGCGCACGTCTTTCAAAATCGCTTGCCAGGGAGCATAGCCGCGGGCGGCGGAAAACGCATCGTCCTCGAATTGCAGCGCGACGTCCACATGAGAGCCTGCAGAGAGTTCCCCTGCGCGTTCGGCGAAGTTCCAGGCTTTGGCGCGGAGTAGACCCGGGGCTTTCGTAGCGGATTTGAAGCGCAAGAACAAGTGCTTTTCCTTTTTGATGTCAGGAGCAGCGGCGACTTCGATATCTCGCACGACGAACGTCGGCGGAGGATTGCCGAAACCGAAGGGCGCGAGGTTGAGCACGTCCATCACAGCGTCGTCCGTGATTTCGTGCAGTGTGAGTTCGGCGTCGACGTCGAGCGAGGCTTCGAAATCGTCGGGCGTGAGTTTCGATGCGGCGTAGGCGCGGAAGCGTTCGCGGAATTCTTCGAGGCGTGCGGCGTCGAGCGTTACGCCGGCGGCCTGGCGATGGCCTCCGAACTTGGTGAAGAGCTCGGGCATGGATTCGAGCGCGTCTAGTAAATGAAAGGCCCGGATGCTGCGGCCCGAGCCATGAGCGATGCCGTTGTCGATGCCTAAAACAAAGGCCGGGCGATGGAAGCGCTCCACGACACGGCTCGCCACGATGCCGACCACGCCACGATGCCAGCCTTCGGAGAAGAAGACGAGCGCGGCGTCGGAATCCGTCACGGGTTGCGCGAGGCAGCGCTCTTGAATCGCCCGCGTCATCTCGGCTTCGGTGTCCTGGCGATCTTTGTTGAGGTCGTGCAACTGCTGTGCGATTTCGCGGGCACGCGCGGGGTCTGATGTTGTGAAGAGATCGAGGACGTCGCGCGCACTGGCCATGCGTCCGGCGGCATTGATGCGCGGGGCGATTTGAAAGGCCACTTGGCGGGCACTGGGCGCCACGCCGTCTTCAAATCCGGCGACGTCGAGCAGCGCGCGGAGTCCGGGATTCTTCACGCGGCGTAAGCCTGCCAGGCCGAGCTTGACGATGACGCGATTTTCGCCCGTGAGAGGCACGACGTCGGCAACGGTGGCGATCGCCGCGAGCTTCATCAGCGATTCCAGAATGCGTTCGCGCTTGGCGGGGTCCCATGCAAGCGTCGTCATCAACGCTGCGGCCAGCTTGAGGGCGACGGCCGCTCCGCATAAATTCTTTTCGGGATAAAGGCAATCCGGGCGATTGGGATTGAGCACGGCGAGCGCGGGAGGAAGCTCGGCTTCGGGCAGGTGGTGATCCGTGACGATGACGTCGATGGCGAGCGCGTTCGCGTGCTTCACGACTTCATTGGCGCGGATGCCGGTATCGACACTGACGATGAGCTTGACGCCGCTCTGCGCGGCTTCCTCCACCACTTCGCTTTTCATCCCGTAGCCATCGAGGATGCGATGCGGCACGTGACACGCGGCCTGGCCGCCGGCGAGATCGATGGCGGTTTTCAGAATGACGAGGGCGCTGGTGCCGTCGACATCGTAATCGCCGTAGAGCAGAATGCTCTCGCAATTCTTCACGGCAGCGGCGAGGAGCTCGGCCGCGCGGGACATGTCTGTCAATAAAAAAGGATCGTGGAGATCGGCGGAAGACGGCGCGAGAAACTTACGGGCGGCGGAGGGATCGGCGTAACCTCGGGCGCACAACACGCGCGCGGCGAGGACGGAAATGCCGAGTTCGGAGGCTAGGGCAGACGCCTGGGCAGAATTCGGGCTGACGATCCACTTCAAGCTTGCAATTCCTTCATACTTTTGTCGCGCATTGGCGTCATCCGAAATCAGTTCGCGCGCGTCCATACGTATGCAGAGCCCGTACGTAGCGCCATAGAGCCACTGTAACCTAAGGACAGAGTGGGAGCATCAACTCATCGCATGAATCTTCTGAAACGTGTAACAGCAGTGACCGTATTCGCCGCCGCGCTTGCGGCCACGGCGTGGGCCCAGTCTGGAACGGTGAAGTCCGATGGGCAGGCGATCCCGGGCGCGACGGTAAAGGCGACCTCCGGTGAGCGCGTGCTCACGACGCTGACGGATCCGAACGGGGCGTTCCTCATCGACAAGATGACTGCGGGGACGTGGACCGTTGAGGTCACGATGTTCGGCTTTGCCACCGCGAGGAAAGAAGTGCAGATCGGCGATCTTCCGGTGAAGATCGATCTCACGCTGCAGCTGCGCGAGTTCCGCAATTTTGGCGGAGGATTCGGCGGAGCTGGTGGCGGAGGTCGTGGTGAAGGAGGATTTGGACGCGCGGGTGGAGTTCCTGGCGGAGCTCCTGGAGGAACTATTGGTGCGGGTCCTGGAGGTTTCGGACGAGCGGGAGGTTTCGGACGAGGCGGTGGTGCGGCTGCTGGAGCTGCGGGCGCTGGCGCTGCTGGAGTTGGTACGGGAGTCAGTGGCGCGGGG
>CAITIX010000205.1 GCA_903892565.1 uncultured Acidobacteriia bacterium | reverse complement strand
GTTTTCGCGCTTGATGGCTATTGCTCTCCTTAATTTTGCGGACGATAAAGGGTTTTTCATCCTGAATATCCCTGTGATTCGCGGGGCTCTTTTCCCATTCGAGGAAGATTCCACGAATGTTCGCGGAGCGATCCAAGACCTTTCCAGAATCGGGTACCTGCGAACCGGGAAGAGTGGGGACGGAAAAGACATCGGCCACATCGTCAATTTCTCGAAACACCAACGTATCGACAAGCCGCAAGCCAGCAAACTAGAGGGATTAGAGGTTGAATGGACTGTTTTCCAAGAACATTCCAAGAATACTCCAGGAGCGTTCCCGGTGGGAATGGAGAGGAATGGAATGGAGAGGAAGGGAAAAGGATCTTTTTCGGCTGAAGCCGAGGAGATTTACAAAGCCTACCCTCTCAAGGTTGCCCCCGACAAAGCGAAGGCCGCGATTGAAAAGGCTCTGAAGCGGGTAGAATTCCCTGTCCTCCTTGAAGCTGTCCAGGCATACGCAGCAGCTCGCAAGGGACAGGATCCAGCGTTCACCAAGCAGCCGCAAGGATGGTTCAACGATTCACGCTGGCTTGATGATCGCGCCACGTGGGAGCCAAAGCAGCAATCCGGTAAACCAGCCCCAAAGATCAACGGATTCACAGCCGACTATCACAGTGAACAAAGGATCACAAATGACGACGGTTCCTTCTGATTTCTCGCCAATCGGCGAATTGCTCGCGATTCATTCCAGGATGCCAGTGAAAAAGCTGAACGAATCGCCGGAGGATGTAATCATCGGAAACAAGTCCAAGCCGTTTGGCGAATGGCAAAAGGATTTCGGGATTCCGTTTCGGTCACGGGAATGCTCTTTCCTGAATTACGAGGTCCGCACGCCAAGGCACGCGTTCGCGCTCGAAGTCGCGCAACTCCTGGCAAAGGAGGTTTGCGGGTCGCAGAAGCGGGAGGTTCGCCCTCGGATCTTCTGCGGAACCACGGGCACCGGAAAGACGCACCTCGCCTGCGCGGTTGTGGCGATGGCTCTACGGGCCGGGAAGGTGTCGCGGTACCTCACAGCCTCCGACATCGCTCGAAGCGTCCGGTCAAGCTACGCAAGGGGCGCGGAGTTCACGGAAGAGGTGATTCTGTCGAAACTCGTCAATGTTCCGTTCCTGGTGATTGACGAAGTGGGCGTGGGCCTCGGGACGCTCCACGAAACCGCGATGATCCACGACACGATCACGAAGCGTTACGAGGCGATGGCACCAACGCTCTTGATCTCGAATCTTGGCCAAAAGGACATGGCGTCGTACTTGGGCGAACGGATCATGGATCGATTCCGGGAGGATAACGCGCAACTTCTCGTATTTGACTGGGAGTCGGATCGGAAAGAGATCATGCGCGACAAAATCGAAGAACAGAAAGGCGCGAAATGATTTTCCCAAAGCCTGGATTCGGCGGGACTCCTATCGGGATGCTTGAGGAAGGTTATCACAACGTCTATTCTGCGATCCTAGAGGTAAAAGCGGCGATGCTTGGATTGGAATTCAACAGCCGCGACTATCCCAAGTTTGAGGACTGGGAACAGGCTTGCAAGGAGCGAGAAGAGGTGTTCTCAAAGATGGAAGATGTCGAGACATACATCGTCGAGCACATCAACGCGATTTGCGAAATCAAGGACGGCACAGCATGACCACAGAAAGGCAAAGCATGGGAGGGGAATGGCAGACAATCGAGACGGCACCGAAGGATGGGAGGTGGATTCTCGTCTACTTCGATAGCGAGCTATGCGACACGCAATCGCATTTTGCTGTAACGCGATTCTATTCGGGTGGATGGCGAAACGACGACGGGGACAGAGCATTGGCAGAGGCGGACTTCTGGATGCCATTGCCTCAAGACGCCACGCAGTGCACGGGGGAGGGGAGGTGAACGGCATGGTCACATTCACGGTCGAGGAATACGCAAACGTCCGCGAAAGCGTTTATAGCCAAGGAGAAGGCGCAGGGAGGCAAAGGGAGCGCGACGACATGGGGCGCAGGCTTGCGGAGATTCGGCGCAGCATCGAGGGACATGGCGGAACGTACAGGATCCCGGTTTTTGAGCCGATTCCTATGGATCAGTTCTGCACGCCAGCCAAAAATTACCGCGATCTGCCTTCGATTGTTGTCGCGGAGTTCACGGTAGCGCAGATCAAGGCGCTCGAAACGCTGTTTTGTGGATCGGCGCAGCGGTGACCTTCCTCGCCTACCTCGCCGCTTCCACCGACTACGCCGCGCAAATGCTCGCCGCTGACCTCTCCGGACTCGCTGACGGCGCGAACGACCTCGGGGTTGTGGTTGCGCACCTCCGTAGCACGCTCGGCGGTTCCGAGGCGGCGCTAGCGGTGCAGGAGGCGGCGTATCGGTGGCGGGAGTGGCGGCGAACTGACAAGGATTCCTTGACGGTTGGGATTTCTCGGAAATCTTCGCTGGAATGAAAATAGTTGTTGCTGTCGGACAATGTCGGACGTAAGTTATAGAGGAGGCAACGACAAACCAGCAGCAACGGAGCACAAAATGAAGACTTGGACCATCACAATGCCAAACGGATCGAAGATGCAGGGTCGCATGGATGAAGGCAAGCTGGATCAAGTGAACACAATTAACGCGGCGGGAAACTACACCGGATCGCTTCCTATCGCCGTTTGGATTGACGGCATCGAAAAGATGAAGGCCGCTGGCGGAATTGTCGAGGTCTCCGAATGACCGCCCAACCCGACCCACTCCAGCGCGAATCGTTCCGCTGTACGGCAGACGAGAAGGAAGCGGGGCAGGAAGAGGCGGCACGGCGCGGGATGACGTGGAGCCAGCTTGTACGGCTTGGGCTCAAGAATGAAGCGAAGAGGGGGAAGAAATGAGCTTGGAAGAACGCTTAGAGCAGGCCGAGAAGCTGGTGGCCGAGGT
>CAITIX010000204.1 GCA_903892565.1 uncultured Acidobacteriia bacterium | reverse complement strand
GTGCTTTCCGCAAAGTCTACTTTGGCGTCAAAGTAACCTTGTGCTTGAAAATAATCCGTCAGGTTTCGTACTCCTTCGACCAACAGGCCCCGGTCTACCGTACGTTCTTCGTACACCGGAATCAATTGGCGGAGTCGGCTGGCGGAAACTCTGCCCCCAAACACGCGGACCTGAATGATGGGCCCATTATCAATGACAATCGACGGTGTGACCGTATTCGTGGCGCCATGGTAATCCAGCTGCTCCAACGTCACGCGAGCTTCCAGGCGATCATTGCGTTGAAAGCTCTTACGCAAGCGATCTACTCCCGTTTGCACACGGGCCTCGGTTGCTTCACGCCAACCCGAAAACACCAGAGGTCCAAATCCCCTGCGCCAGCCCGTCGCATGAATGATGGTTTCCACGGAGCGCGCGAATTTGCCTTGCAAAAGGACGCCATCAAACCGGGCGCGCGGCCCAGGGTCGATGTCAAATTCGATGCCCATTTCTTCGGTGGACGGATTCGGATGCAAATGATATTGGATGGTGCCTTGATAGAGGCCATTCGCGCGGAGACGTTCCTGCATATTCTCCACGGCCAGAGCCATTTGCCCAGCCGCGAACGGTACGCCTAACTCCAACTTCGAAGCGGCTAATAGCTGCGCGCGACTCGGCGCGGATTCCGCGCCATCCACATCCACGCCGCCCACAAAGTAGGTGAATTCGGTCGAAATCCGCAGTTCCACGCCGTCCGCAAGAGGGTCGCCGTCGATGGAGGCGTCCGAAAACCGGCCTGTTTCGAAGATCCTTTGGAGCGCCACCCGAACATCCGCTACATGCAGTGGCGAGCCAACGTGCAATGGCAGTAGGCGAGCGAATTCGTCCGGCGGGATCGGCTGATCGGGAGGATTGAAACGAATGGCGCGAATCGCCTGTCCTTCAAAACGAGACGGCGCGACCCTTTGCGCGTCCTGAGCCGAAGCCGCGACGCTGACGATGAACGGTACCAGCAGCAACACCGGCGGACGCACTGCCTATCATCATAGCGTTTCGCACCTCCCGAACGGATTCTCCGGTGCGGGGCGGAAGCCATTCGGCACGCCTTGCGGCGCATGCCGGTGACATCTATTGGTAACATCTGTTGGTAATATCGTGATGAGACAGCCGTCTGCCGAGCGCGCGCTGATCTAATTTCATGCACTCTGCTTCCATGCCTTCCGCGGATTCCCGTTACTCCCGTCAAAGCCGCTTCGCACCCTTGGGTGAAGCCGGGCAGGATCGCATTCGAAAAGCGACCGTGGTCATCGTCGGTTGCGGCGCTCTGGGAACCGTCATGGCGGAACTTCTCACACGGGCGGGCGTGGGGCGGCTCCGTATTGTGGATCGTGATTTTGTAGAACTTTCGAATCTCCAGCGGCAATTCCTGTTCGACGAATCGGATGCCGCCGAAGCCCTCCCGAAAGCCATTGCTGCAGCACGCCGCCTGGCGCGTTTGAACGCCGAAGTCGCAATCGAGCCTGTGGTTGCAGATTTGGTTCCTGCAAACGTAGAGGAACTTTTGGAAGATGCCGACCTCATCCTCGACGGCACCGACAATTTCGAAACGCGATTTTTGATAAATGACGCCGCAGTGTCCACCGGTCGCCCTTGGATTTATGCGGCTGCCGTGGGAAGTTACGGGCTCAAGTTCGCGATCGTCCCAGGTCAGACGGCATGTTTGCGCTGCATTTATCCCGAGCCGCCGAACGGCGCGCAACCCACCTGTGAAACGGACGGCGTTTTGGGCCCACTGACGTCGACCATCGCATCGCTTGCCGCCGCCGACGCCTTGAAGATTCTCGCATCGGGACCGCAAACGCTCGCCGAACGCCTCACCACCGTGGATGTGTGGTCCGGTGTGATTCGGCAGATCGCCACACCCGCCCGCGATCCGGAATGCCCGTGTTGCGCTCGCCGGGAATTTACACATCTTGATGGATCTCAACGCGCGCCGATCAGTTTGTGCGGACGCAACGCGGTTCAGATTCACGAACGCCGACGGCCTGTAAATCTGCAAGAGCTCGCACAGAGGCTGGCTGCGATCGCTCCTGTGCGTGCCAATGAATTCGCGCTACGCACGATGGTGGAATCCTACGAATTGACCGTATGTCCCGATGGACGGGCCATCATCAAGGGAACCACCGACCCGGGCGTCGCGCGCAGCGTCTATGCACGTTACGTCGGTGCTTGATGTGGGCGCTTAATTCGCGCCCGAAACCGTGTCCGATTCCCCGAGCCGGAACTTTCTGATAGCGCTTCTCCTGCGACTGGAGTCCAACGGCTTCTCCCGTTGTCGATAACAGTGGTGATGGGATTTACCGCCCGGCTCGTCGCACTGATTCTTGCTCCAGGACTTGCCCTTGCAGGCAACGTCTCTGTTCCGCTCTTCTTCCTGCCGAATTCCGGCCTGGCCGATCCACAATTTCGGTATTTGGTGCAAACTCCAAGATTCAATGCGGCGTTTGGACCGGAATTGGTGGCTTTTCAATTGCAGGGCTCTCAGGTTCAGCTGCGATTTCCGGGCGCAGAGGGCGGCGTCAAAATCAGTGGCGTGAACGCCATGTCGGCTCGCGTGAATTTCCTCACGGGACGCTCGCCGGATGCCTGGAACACACAATTGCCGACGTACGGCGAAATCGTCTATCACGAACTGTATTCGGGAATCGATCTTGTATATTTAGGTTCCGGCGCGGAGCTGAAATCGGAGTTTCACGTAGCGCCCGGCAAAGATCCCGCGCGCATCCAACTGCGGTATTCGCAGCCATTGACGATTGACGACAGCGGCGCCTTGATCGCGCACGCTGGCGAAACCGAATTGCGCGAAAAGGCCCCCGAAGTGTATCAGGAAACCGCACACGGCAGGATCACAATTGAGGCCCGGTACGTCTTGCGGGATGCCAACACGGCCGCATTCGAGCTTGGTCCATACGATTCTTCTAAGCCGCTAATCATCGATCCTGTGATCTCCTACTCCACGTATTTAGGCGGTAGCAGCGCGGGCGCCATCACCAGCACTGCAGTGGACGATGCAGGCAATCTCTATATCGCCGGTTGGACCGCGGCGGCGGATTTTCCGGTGAGGTCGAACTATCAAGTGGCCGGCGGCGGTGTGGATGTAGTGGTTGTAAAGCTAAATTCCACAGGCACTGCCCTGATTTACGCAACATATCTTGGCGGGAGTGGCGCCGATCAGGCTTTTGGCATCGCAGTAGACTCTTCCGGCCGCGCGGTGATCACCGGTTCCACCGCATCGCCCAACTTTCCGCTGGCTTCGCCCATCATCGCAACGCTTGCAGGCGGCAAAGCAGCGTTTGTCACCAAGCTGAACGCCGCCGGAAACGGATTCGTATTCAGCACCTATCTGGCGGGAACCACCTACGATGCGGGCACGGCCATTGCACTCGATTCCTCAGGGAACGCCTGGGTCGCGGGTGATACGCAGTCCGCCAATTTCCCCATGGTCGGTGCCCTGCAATCCACCTATGGCGGCGGCACGGACATTTTCATTTCGAAGATCACGCCCACCGGTACGCTCGCGTTCAGTACATTTCTCGGAGGCAGTGCCGCCGAGCACGCCGGAGGCATCGCGGTGGCTCCTGAGGGAACCATCCTCGTAGTGGGAGGAACCTATTCGACGAACTTCCCGGTGCGCTGGGGCACCCAGATAAACAACGCGGGAAATCAGGACGCCTTCTACCTGGGAATCAACCCGTCGGGGACACTGTTGCTCTTTTCGGACTACCTCGGTGGCAGCGGGGCGGACCAAGCGAATGGCATCGCGGTGAATGCAAGTGGCGATATCTGCATTACCGGCGCAACAAATTCCCCGAACTTTCCCATCACGACCGGGGCGATCCAAACCGCTCCCGGCGGATTGCAGGATGTCTTCGTCAGAAAAATGAATTTCTACTCGGGGGTCGTGGCCTACAGCACATATTTGGGAGGAAGCGGTTTTGATTGGGGCAGTGGAGTTGCCATAGATACGGCGGGGAATGCATACATAACCGGTTATACGTCGTCGCTCAATTTCCCCACCACGGGTTCCGTGCAGCCGACCTTCACAGGCGGCTACGATGCCTTTGTTTCCATGCTGAATACAACGGGTGGAGTGCTAGCCTTCTCGACGTACTACGGCGGCTCCGGTATTGACCAGGCCAACACAATCGCAATCGACGCAAGCGGAAATATGTACATCGGCGGGCAAACCAACTCCACGAATTTGCCCCTACAGACGCCCTATCAATCCAGCAACGTTGGCGGAGCCACTGGCTGGGTCGCGCGGCTCGGCGTCACGCCCCCGCAACCGCAAACGCCGGCCGTGGTATCCGTGACTCCGTCGGCTGGCAGTGGTGCAAATGTTGTCTTTACAGCCGTCTATTCCGATACCGGCGGCGGATCGGCACTATCGAACGTGAGCCTGCTGGTAAATACGGGAGCAACCTCAACTTTCGGATGTATGGTGACATATACCATCGCCACGAATTTGTTTTCCTTGGCCAACGATACGGCGTCAGGCGCAAGCACCACGGTTCCCGGCGGCACGAATATCCAGAACAGTCAGTGCACGCTCAACGGCACCACGTCGGCGGTTGCGCTATCCGGCAATACGCTCACGCTGACGCTCTCCCTCTACTTTCAGCCCGGTTTTTCGGGAGCCCATAGTATTTATCTCTCGGCTGCGGATGCCGGAACGGGCACCGGACTTGTTTCGCGGGGAAGTTGGAGCGCGACGATCCCTGCGCCGCAGCCTTCCGTTACATCCGTTGCGCCGAGCTCCGGCACAGGCTTCAATCAGACCTTTGTGTTTACCTTTGGCGACGCCTCTTCCGCCAATAATCTGGCAGACGTTGCTGTCCTGTTTTCACCCAATCAATCGTCCACGAACTCCTGCTACATCGTTGTGGATTTGCTCAAGAATACGATCGCCCTGCTGTGGAATAACGCACTGGGCTCGAATTCCAAGCCAATCGGATCCGCCACATTGCTCAACAATAGCCAGTGCTCGATCGGAGCGAATAACATCGTGCTCAGCGGGCAGAGTCTGGCGCTCACGATGGCGATCAGCTTTACCGCGCCGTTCAATGGTGCGCAGAACGTATACATGCAGGCGGCAGAAGTTGGCATCAATACGGGATGGATCCAAAAAGGCACGTACAATGTTCTGGCAATGGGCAGTCCCCAAGCGACTTCCGTGGTTCCGAACGCAGGTTCCGGCACGGGTCAGCGTTTCAGTTTCACGATGACCGATTTGGGAGGCTCCGCCAACTTGGGAGCGATGGCCATGCTATTCAACTCCTCCCTCAATTTGAATAATGCCTGCTCCCTGGTTTGGGACGGGGCTCGAGGAACCATTTCGCTCGCCTGGGACGTTCAAACTCTGGGAGCAACTCCGGTGGTCCCGGGAACCAATCAAACGGCGTCGAACGCACAATGCACCTTAAACGCAGCCAATTCGACCATCGCCTATAGCGCGACCACGGTTACCGTTACCGTGGATGTCGCCTTCAATGGCAGCTTCAACGGACCCAAGAATATCTATCTCTTTGCCGCCGAGGTCAACTCCAATTCGGGTTGGGCCAACGTCGGCACCTGGACGGTGACCTCAGGCTCGCCCGTGGCGAACTCCGTCTCGCCTTCGTCCGGGGCTGGACATTTCCCGACATTTACCTTTAACGCCAGCGATTCTGCCAATCAGTCCAACATCACAAGCGCCGCCATGCTGTTCACCACGGGCGCGCCGTCGAATACAGCCAACGCCTGTTATGTTGTGTTCAATCGCACGGCGGGAACCGTTGGTCTCTATGACAATTCAGGAACGATCCTCAGCACTAAAGCTTTTGGCGCGTCCTCGCCGCTCTCGAATTCCCAATGTGCCGTGGGTTACGCAGCGATCGGATTGCCCGGTGGAAACAACGTGCAATTCATTTTGCAAGTCCTGTTCAACACGGGACCGTTTTCAGGCCCAAAAACCGTCTATTTCGACGTCAATGAACCTTCCGCCACAACCGGATGGGTTGCCTCCGGAACCTGGACGACGCAGTGATACAGAGGACGTAACAATCGCTACGAACTTGCCTTACAAACTCGCCGCGCGGCTGTTCCGAGGAACGGCTTTCAAGCCCAGGCGCTTCAGGCCGATAACGGCCAGCACGCCTTGCGCGGGAATCGTCCCGTCGATCTGCCAGTGATACCGCGAAGCGTCCAGACAAGCGTGAAATTCGTCGACGGATAAGAATTCCGTGTGCAGTTCCAAAATCACGTAGTGAACGCGATCCTCCCACTGGACGATGTGCCGGAACAGGTGCGCCTCCGCTCCCTCGATATCGCACTTCAGTACCGTGGTTGGGGGTCCTGCCGGAGCGGTACGCAAGAGTGACGGACTCAGATTGGCGGCATGCTGGGCCATCCCTTCGCCCGTCGAAAGGATTTCCTCGATCGGCATTACAGCGATGCCCTTTCGTGCCGGCGCGCCCATGCGCATTCCCCACGATCCGTTGCCCGAATCCACCAGCTCGGCGAAACCTTTCTCCACGCCTGCAAACGCTTGCATGGCGGCGCATTGATCCGCGAGTCCCGCCAGGCGGATATTTTCGCGCAGCATGGCGAAAGCGCCACGATCGGGCTCCACGGCGACAATCGCGACCGGATGCAGTTCGCGCGCCAAGGCAATCGCACTCAAGCCGATGTTCGCTCCCAGGTCGATTAATATGATGGGCGCGTTCCGCGCGATGGCCTTCGCATGCGGCGTGTAGGTATCCTCAACGAAAATTTCCTCGAAAACTTTTCCATCCGTAGAATTCTCGCGTAAAACTACCGACGCTCCTCCGCGCATGCGATATTCCCGATACCCCGTCCCCTCTGAGGAATTTCGCCGTGCGAACGGCAGGAAGGATTGCGCCGCCAAATCCAGCCCGTAACGAAGCTTGCTGGCGGGCGCCAAATCACATGCGGCGATGCGCCGGAGTTTTCTGTAGCTGCGTAGCGTAAGGCTTGCCATCGACATAGAGACCTGCAAGCTAGTGCGCGGCGCTCTCAGGAGCTCTCAGGACGTTATCGTAGAAGCATGTCCGTTTACGACGATCAGAAGTCTGCACTGGAAGAGTACGAATTCAGAATGGGACTCGAACGTGGACGCTTGGCGGTAACGCTCGACCTTGTCACCGACGCTCTTGTGCTGGTCGGTCAGCACGGCGTTTATTGCCAGAGCGCGCGCCAACCCGGCAAGCCAACCATGGATATCCAAATGATCCAGCAGTGCCTTACAGGCGCTAAAGAATTGATCGCGAGCGTGATGACCGAAATCCAACGCAAGAAACGCGAGTTGCAATAAACAGCCCAGCGTCCTACAGATTCTGCAGGAATGGATTGCGATCCTTCTCGCGTCCAATCGTTGTATTCGCGCCGTGCCCCGGAATCACAATCACGTCCTCCGGCAGCGGCAGTAACTGCTTTTTGATGGACCGCAGAATCTGCCGCCCGTCGCCGCCGGGAAGATCCGTACGCCCGATGCTATCCCGGAATAGGGTATCTCCGGCAAGCAGTTTATTTTCCGAGGGGATCCACACCGAAACGCTACCTTGTGTATGGCCGGGAGTCTCCAGAATATGAAACTCGGTCACGCCGGGCTTTGCATCGCCAGTTGCCGCGTCTCCCGTCTTATCCCCGAGGGTCAGCGTTACGCCTTCGCGCGCTTCGGCGTCAATCGATGTCTTCGTCGGATTCTCCATCCCCAGCCAGGACGCCTGCACGTCCAGATGGTCATAGAGCTCCTGATCCTTGGCGTTCATCAGCACCGGCGCGCCGGTAGCCGCCTTCAACTTTGCGGCACCACCGATGTGATCGATGTGCGCGTGCGTGATCACGATCGTCTTTACTTTAAGACTGTGCTTCTGGAGGACGGCCAGCACGGCGTCGATGTTGTCGCCCGGATCGATGACAATCGCCTCATGCGTCTTCTCGTCGCCAAAAATCGAGCAGTTGCATTGCAACATGCCCACGGGAAGAATCTCGTGAATCATACCCGATTGTATACTCGGGGTATGTCCTTGGCTTACTCCATTCCCGGGCGCACCCTGCCACTCTTGCGCGCGCCTACTTTGCCCCAACGGCATGGCTTAAATAACAGTTCCCAGAATGGGAATATCGGAGCAATCCTAGCGTTCCAAAACGACAATTTTCTGCACAACTTTCGGCGCGCGACGCACTATTGTTTGTGGCTCGGCATCAAGGCGTTTTCAATTTCGCGTATTTCCACTCCGGCGATTTCTGGCAGCAGCGTACCTTGGATGCTCGCCGCACCCGGTTGCAGCAGAGGGTTGTGTTCGCAATGAGCAACGGCTATCAGGGCTTACGCGAAACGGCCGCCTGGATGGACTTTTCCGGCCGCGGCAAGATCCGCGTGGCGGGGGAAGATCGCGCGCGCCTGCTGCATGCCATGTGCTCGCAAAATATAGAGGCGATGAAGCCGGGAGACGGCGTGTATGGGTTCTTCCTGAATGCGCAGGGACGCATCCTCGCTGACGCGAACATCTTCTGTTTTGAGGAGCACTTCCTTTTGGACACGGAGCCCGAGACCGCGCGCAAAGTGTTCGAACATCTGGATCGCTACATCATCGCCGATGACGTCGTGCTCACCGACGAAACGGAAACCACGGCAACGCTGGCCGTGGAAGGTCCGGAAGCCGAAGCGGCATTGCAGGATATCTGTATGGCAGACGGAGTTTTGCTGCCCGCCGATGAAGGCGCTACCGTTCCGTGGAGAGGCGCGGTGATCGCCAAAGTTAATTCGACGGGAGCTTCCGGATTTTTCATCTTCGTCCCGGCTGCCGCTAAAGACGAATTCGTGAACGAGCTTTCCGAATTGCCACAGGCCGATGCCGATGAAGCGCGCGTCGTGCGCATTGAAAACGGAAAGCCTCGTTACGGCGAAGAAATCACGGACCGCCACCTGGTGCAGGAAACCGGACAACTACGCGGCGTCCACTTCAGCAAGGGCTGTTATCTGGGACAGGAAATCGTGGAACGCGTGCGCAGTCGGGCGCAGATTCATCGCGTCCTGCGCCGCTTGGAACTCGACACGAAAGAACTGCCGGAGGCGGGGACCAAGCTGACAGCGGCCACCACGCCGCCCGCTGAAGCCGCCGAGATTGCGAGCGCGGCGTTTTCACCGTCGCTCGATAAAGTTGTGGCACTGGCCTATGTGCGAACGCCCTTCGCGGAACCGGGCACCGTGATCGATACTGGTCGCTACACCATGCGCGTCCTCTGACCGTTGCTCATGTTTCGGCGCACGATCTTGAATTTGCTGCGCCCTATTTTGAAGGCGCCCTATTTTGAAGTGGTATGGGCGTCCGCGCCCACGGGAAACACAAAACTTTCTCCCGCAGCCTGAATGATCAGTCTTCCTGGCCCAAGCGGCTTCCCCTGATTGGGAAAGAACACCGCGCCGTCGGTGGACTGTCCCGGGGCGAGCTTCGTCGTCGGGAAAGAAATCGCCGATCCCGCCGCGGCGGCCTTGATTTTCGTCGAGCCGACGTCGCCAAACGCATTCCGGCGGCGCGATTCATAACCG
>CAITIX010000203.1 GCA_903892565.1 uncultured Acidobacteriia bacterium | reverse complement strand
TCGAAAAAGAGGGGCGGGGTCGGAGGTACCCGCCCCCTTTAGCCGGCAACTTCGCAATCACCGGGCCGCGTTCGCCGCTGTGCTAAATAAGATGCGGGCCGAGAAAAGTCGTTGCAAGTTTTTCAGAGGAGGAAATCAATAAGGGGCGAGGTCGGAGGTTCTCGCCCCTTGCCAGTGACCGAAGCCACTGGGTCGCGGATACGCGACTTTTGAAATATTGTAAACGATATCGGCGGGCGGTATTGTTAGCGCACCTTAACAAAACAAGAGGCAGCGAATTCCGTCTGTGTTCTGGTTCCAACTCCTATGCAGAACTACCGTCGAGACACTCCTAAAATGCCAAGCGCAACGCAAACTGTAACGTGCGGGAATCGCCCACAGCGGCAGGCGTTCCGAAGGTAGCCGACGGATTTGTGGGATACGCACCGGAGCCGAACGTCCCATTGGGAACCATGTTGTTCCGGTGATTGAAGAGATTGAAGGCTTCGGCGATGGCCTGCAGACGCAGGCGTTCGGTGAGCGCGAAGTTCCGACTGAGACGAGTATTCAAATTGAAGAAGCCGAAACCGGTGCCGAGATTGCGGCCAATAAAGACGCCGCCGATGGTAGGACGCGCGGCGGTTCCCTGGATCGTATTCGATCCGGTGGTGATGTTGAAGGGCAGCGTCGAGTAATTCTGCAAAGCGCCACTGAGCTGGAAGCCGTAGGCAATGCGCTGCCACGCGGTGTTGGGCTTCGTTGTCGGCGTATGCAAAGAGCCGTCTAAAACAAGACGATGGCGTTGATCGTCGTCCGAGCGACCCCAATCGCCGCGGATATTATTCACGTCCATGGGACCACTGAAGAAGAACTCGCTGACATCGTCGAGAGCTTTCGAATAGGTGTACGAAACGCGGTAGTTGCCCCATCGCACGGGCTTTTGCACGAAGGAGAGATGCAGGCCGTCGTATTGCGAATCCGCGCGCGGCGAATACTGGCTGTTGTTGGCGTAGTTGGGATTCGGACGGCAGCCGTTGTTGGTTCCGGCAGCGGCGCAGGTGGGCACGTTCTGATTTATCGAGATGATCAGGTGTCGTCCGCGAACGTGTTCATAGGCGGCACTGAACGTCGCGCGCGCGCCGAGCTGTTGTTCAATTTCGAAACTGCCTTGCTCGGAGTAGGCGTTCTTCATGTTCGGATCCATCGTGCTGAGGTTGAACAAGAGCCCGGCGGGCAAAGTCGTAATGATATTCGGAAATACGGGAGCTCCGAGCTGCGTGGGCGAGAGGCTGACGCTAGCCTGACTGGCGGCGGTGAGCACCGTCGTATTGCCGGACGACAAGAGTGCGTTGGCGAGCGCGCGCAGAGGGACGCGGTCATAGAACAGGCCGAAGCTGCCACGCACAACAGTCTTGCGGGAGGCGAGCGGCGCCCAGGCGAATCCGGCGCGAGGCGAGATGTTGTGAGGCTGCGTTGAAATGGTTTGGAGAAATTGCAGATCATAGCGCGCTCCGAAGTTCAAGGTGAGGCGCGGCGTGACTTTCCATTCGTCCTGCGCATAGAAACCGACGTTCGGATTAGTTTGGTTCACGACACTATTTCCAAACGTCTGCGAATAGCCCGAGGCATTGTAGGTTCCACTCAGGAAGTTCGCGAGCGAAGAGAACGAATAGCTGCCTCGAACGGAGCGCGGATAGGTGATGGTGGTGTCGTTGTACAGGAAATCGACGCCGGTGCGGATGGAGTGCGCGCCCACGCGGTGCGCGAGGCTATCGGCAAGCTCGAAGCTCTTCGTGACGCGGGCGGTGGGAGATCCCGAAAGCGTACCGAAAGACGCCACGCCGGAGATGCTGACGGCGGGTCCCAAAGGATCGTTCACCGGGGCGTTCAATCCGCTATAGGTGAATTGTCCGCGCGTTTCGTTGACGGTGCGCGGGGACAAGACCGCAACGTTGCTGGCGGCGATAGTGTTGTCGGCATCGTTGAGGCCGGCGGCGGCGCTGACCGCGCTGAGAGCTCCGGCACCGCGCGAGTTGTTGCTATCGACGTCGTAGAGGCTGTAACGGAAGCTGGCTTGATCGCGCATGCTGAACTGGTGATCCACCTTGCCCAGAAAATTGCGCATGTGAATCGGGTTGGAATAAATGCCCGTAGAGATCTGCGAGCCTTGATATCCCGCGGCGAGCAAGCGCGCGTTGATGGCAGCGACGTTCGCGGGCGAAATCGTAATGAGCCCAGATTGATTCTGCTGGCGGAGCTCGAAATTCGCGAAGTAGAAGGTGCGATCGCGTACGATGGGGCCACCCATGCTGGCTCCGGTTTGCAATTGCGTCAGGGGCAGCACTTGATTGATGAGGGGATTGGCGGCGTTGAAGCGCTGATTGCGCAGATAGCCGTAGAGATCGGCGTGCAAGGTGTTGGTGCCGCTCTTGGTCACCATGTTGATATAGCCGCCGAGGGCGCGTCCGAATTCGGCTTGCCCCCCGGAGGTGACGACTTGAAATTCGTTAACGACGTCGAGGCCGAAGTAGGCGTTGGTCAATCCAGCGGCGTCGTCATTGTTCGAGAGTCCATCGACGATGAAGCTGTTGGAGAAGTTGCGCTGGCTGCCCACGGAAATCCCCTGCCCCGGGACGGCGGAGCTTTCGGCGAAGAGCTGATTGCTGGCGGTGTTGGTGGGAGAAACGCCGGGCACAAGCAGCGCGAGATCCAGAAAGTTGCGGCCGTTGAGCGGCAGATCGGCAATCTCGGATTGCGAAACGGTTCCGGCGATTTGACTGCGTGCGGTTTCGAGCGCAGGAGCTTCGGCGGTCACCGTGTCCACCGTGCGGCCGCTGGCAACGGTCAGGGCGATGGGGAGATCGAAGGCGGATCCAACGGTGAGCGTTACGGTGCGCGTGGCCGAAGCGAAGCCGTCCTTATTCACGGAGACTTCGAACGCGCCGAGGCGCAAGTAGGGGAAGCGGAACAGCCCTTCGCGATCGGTCTCTGTAGTGGTCGCGAGATTGGTGTCCACTTGGCGGGCGGTGACTTTCGCACCGGTGACGACGGCCCCGGAGGGATCCGTGACACGTCCTCCAACGGTAGCGTTGTTGATGGTTTCCTGGGCTAGAACAAAGCTGGAGTTCGCCACCAGAATATACAACACGCAGCGACGCATGCGAAACAACGCACGCAATAACAGATAAACGAACGACTGCACGAACGGCAACATCGAATTCCTCGCGAAAAATGCTGCAGACGGATGCGTGAGCATCCGACCAAAAACTACAGAGAGGAGTTAGGCGAGGAAAGAGGGAGGTCCGCGCTTTTGCGCGGCGCGGCTATAAGAAACTCGGTAGCGAGCTTCGGTTTGCGCTTGTGCGGTTGGATGGCTGACCACCGCTGCGATGGCGCTGGCTGGGATTGCGACGCCGCTAGCCTTGGCTTGCGCGGGAGCTGTTCCGGCTCGAGGATACTGCGCACACAGAGCAGCCTGGAACGCGGGACCAAAAGTGCTGGTGTGCGTCATGGAACAGCCGTGGATTCCGGCGCGGCGGCAGCAGGCCGGGAGATTGGATGCAGCAGTGGTCGAGGGAGCAATCGCCGCGAAGATCAACACAAAGTTGATCCACGCCAGAAGCGCGAAGGCCGCCGATTTGTGAAGCATCTGCCGCATGAGCAATGGACAAGTCGATAGTACTCCCAAACTTTGTGCTTTGTAAAGAAGCCTGCCAGGATGCCGGAACTAGGATGTTCGCCTAGGATCATGGAAATACAGGTTAGGAAGCCCAGCCTGGACGGGCACATGTAAAACGTCGGCGCTGGACCGCTCCTTGTAGTCGCGGCTCGAGTCCGATGATTGTTTTCAATCCGATGATTCTTTTCAAGGGGACTGCTCCTGGTGCACGAAAGCAGGGAGCCTACCTAGTCCTAAATTCGTTGTTGTCTAGGGTTGACCGGAGCAAGGCCCGCGATGGAGAATAAACCGTTACGCTGCGGTTGCGCGGTTTACGACGATCTTCGCTGTTCTTTTGCGAAAACGTTCCGTGCGATTCGCCCCAGGAGTGCTTCATGTCACATCGATTCTTGTGGATTGCCGGCGCGGTGGTGTTGCCCGCGGCCCTCTTCTCTTTTGTGCACCGTTCCACGGCGCAGACGCTGCAGACGCCGCCGCCTCCGGGAACATTGGCCACGGGAGGCAACTTACGCAATCCTCCGGCGCCGAAAGCGGAGCCGAAGCCCGAGCCGGTGGGGCTGCCGAATCCGGCACAGATCGCCGAACTGGTATTGGCGAATCATATCTTGGCAACCGAGGACGTTCTGGGGGCCTATGGCCACATCAGCGTGCGCGACGAACGGAATCCGGATCATTACCTGCTGTCGCAGCATATTCCTCCAGAGCTGGTGACGGCAGCGGACATTGTGGAGTACGACATGGAATCGAATCCTGCGCGCGAAACGAAACTCGTGGGATACTCCGAGCGCTTCATCCACGGGCAGATTTACAAAGTTCGGCCCGACGTGAAGGCGATCATCCACTTCCATGCGCCGGAGCTCCTGCCGTTCGGCGCAACAGGGGTGCCGCTGCGTCCGATGACGCACATGGCGGGATTCCTTCCGGCTGTGGTGCCGATCTTTGAGATTCGCAAGTTCGGCTTCAAAGACATGCTGGTTAAGGACAACGACATGGGGCAGGCGCTGGCTAAGACGCTGGGCGACAAACCGACGGCCTTGATGCGCGGCCACGGAGCGGTGGTGGTGGCGGATTCCGTGAAAGTGGTGGCGGGACGCGCGTACTACATGATGATCAACGCGAAAGTGCAAATGCAGGCGATGGCGATGGCGACGGGCGGAAGAAAAGTTATGTATTTCACGCCGGAAGAGGCCGCCACATCTTCCAAGCAGGATGGCTATGAACGCGCCTGGATGTTGTGGTCCGCGAAACAGAAGGGCAGATAGCAAGAAAAAGGGCGAAGCACGCGGCCTCGCCCTTTTGTTTTAAAGATGGCTTGGCGGAGCAGGCGCTCCGCCGCTATGTTTACATCGTGTGGCTTTTCAAGAACGCGATGGTGCGCGCCCAGGAATCGGCCGTGGCTGCGGGATTGCCACCGAGATCCTGAAACTCCAGGAAGCCGTGGGTGGCGTGCGGGTAGACGTGGTATTCGAAGGATTTCCCAAGCTCCTTCATCGTCGCCGCGGTGGGTTCAGCGGCGGCGGTCACGCGCGCGTCGTCCTCTCCGTAGAACGCCAGCACAGGCGCTTTCAGGTTCGCGACTTTTTCCTTCGCGGGAGTGGCTCCATAAAAGCTGACGGCGGCGGCGAGCTCCGGCGTTTCCGTCGCGAAGCGGAAGCTGTTGCCTCCGCCCATGCAGAAGCCGATGGTGGCGACCTTGCCGTTCCAACGCGGGAGCTTCTTGCCCCACGCATAAGCGGCCTGATAGCGCGCCTGCTGTTCGTCGGCGTTCACGCGCGCGGTGGCGCGCATGACTTCGTCGGTGCCGCCGAAGGAATCGTAATTGCCGCCGTTGGGGCCGAGTCCCGAATGTAGATCGGGCGCGATGGCGATGAAGCCCTGCAGTGCAAGCTGATCGGCCAGCGCGCGTTGCCAATCGTCCATGCCAGGCCCGTGCTGCATGACGATGACGATGGGAGCTTTCGCGTCGCCATCGGGATATTCGACCCAGGTGTGGAGCTTTACGCCACCCATCTGGATATCGACAAACTCTTTTTTCAACTTCGAGTTCGTGACGATGCTGTGGGCCGTGAAGGTGCCTGCGGGCAACTCGGGAAGCTTGGCTTGTGGATAGCCGACGGGGCCGCGTCCGCCTTTCTTGGTGTCGGGAGCTTGCGCCATCGCCATACCCACGTGTTCCATGTTCATGTTGTCCATGCCGGGCATCTGCATGTCGGGCATTTGCATGCCCATGTGCATGGAGTGATCCATCGGCGTGTTGGGGTTCTCACCGGCGATGGGATGATTGTTGGTCTGCACGGCGAGGAACGTCATGGCTTGGGGCCACGTGGCCGTGTTCAAGGCGAACGATGCGGAATGAATACCGGCGAGAGGTGCGTCGATGTGCGCGCTCATGCGGCCGCTGGCGGGATCGAGATCCACGCTAGCGGTTTGTCCGTTGGCGGCAGGAAGGGTACTGGCATATTCACGCGCGGCACTGATGCGCCGATCGATTTCTTTCGGATCCATCTTCGCGAGCGCGGCAGAGATGGCTTCGGGGCTCGAGAAAGAATCGGAGTCGCCGCCATTAGGAGCCATACCGGAAAGGAGATCGGGCACGACGGTGATGTAGCCTTCGAGCGCCAACTGCAGGGCGGCTCCGCGAGTCCACACGCTAGCGCTTTGTCCTTTGGTGGTGACAACCACGGCAGGCGCACGATCGGAACGCCAGGGATAGGCAACAAAAACGCGCACGCCCTGTGAGCCCACTTGCAGGCTGACCCATTCGCGATGCTGCTGCGTGTTGTTCAGCAATGCCTTGGCGGCGTCTTCCGAAAGCACGGTGGAATGGACAGGTGAGGACGCGTCGAGCGGAGTGGAGGGCTTCGGCATCCAATAGAATGCTGTGCCTGCGAGGGCCGCTAGAGCGAGCGTACCGATAAGAATTTTTGGCTTCATGCATGATCTCCTTCAAGTGCTTCTCGTACTCGAAAAGTATATAACGTTGCGCCCCCTCGCTATACTGAGAGTTCCTAAATTAGGGGGTTCGAGGATTTGATTAACGGAAAACGAATTGTTGTGGTGCTGCCGGCCTACAACGCGGCCAAGACCCTGGAGGCTACGTTTCGGGAGATTCCCGATGTGGTGGACGAGTGCATCCTGGTGGATGACCACAGTAGCGACGACACGGCAGAGGTCGCGCGACGGCTGGGAATCATCGTGGAAGTTCATCCGCACAATCGCGGCTACGGCGGCAATCAGAAGACCTGTTACGCGAAGGCGCTGGAACACGGCGCGGATGTCGTAGTCATGCTGCATCCCGATTACCAGTACACGCCGCTGCTAGTGACGCCTTTGGCAGCGATGATCGCCTATGGCGTGTATGATTGCGCTCTGGGATCGCGCATCCTGGGCGGAGGAGCGCTGCGCGGCGGCATGCCGCGCTACAAATACATCGCGAATCGCTTCCTGACGGCGTTTCAGAACGTGATGACGGGCGCGAAGCTCTCGGAATATCACACGGGATTTCGGGCTTTCAGCAAAGAACTGCTCGCGGCGCTGCCGATCGAGCAGAATTCCGACGATTTCGTTTTCGACAATCAGTTTCTGGCGCAGGCCATCTTGCGCGGCACCCGCATGGGCGAGATTTCCTGCCCCACGAAATATTTCGCGGAAGCGTCGTCCATCAATTTTCGCCGGAGTTCCATCTACGGGCTGGGGGTATTAAAGACGTCCGTGGAATTTCGACTGGCGAAGTGGGGAATCTATCGCCCTGCGTACTTGCGGTTTTCGGCGAGTCCCTTTGGTGGGTAGTGCGTCAAGTCGGTGCGGTATCCCGTGAGATCAGATCATAGAAGCGGCGATGAAGCCCACGAGGAGCGATACCGCGGGAAGAAATACAAGGTGTGGTTTTCTCCGCTTGAAAACAAAAGCAAAGAACACAAGGATAGGATATGAAACAACAGCCTCCACAAGCACTTCGGTAGCGAAGTGATTTCCTCCGCCTTCGCCAGACATACCAGCCCCCATAACCGCAATCGGCCACGGCACAAGCAAGATGAACCATAAGACGAGCATGGATTTCACCCAATCTTCTAACGGCGGCTGCTTGGCTGTTTGAAACATTCAGGACTGATCACTCCGCAGTTATCATGCCACACACATTTAGCTGACTACATTCGCTCGTGAGCCATGTTGGCACGTCATCGGGATTAGAATTAGGGTGGATGCCGCGAATTTGGATCTTGTGGACGTTCGCACTGCTGGGAGCGCTGGTGGGTGTGCCGGTGGCATGGGCCGCCGACAGCGCTGCTCCGTCGTTCTATAAGGACGTTCTCCCGATTTTTCAGCATCGCTGTCAGATTTGCCATCGCCCGGGCGAAATCGGAACGATGCCTTTGTTGGACTACCAGGGTTCCAGGCCGTGGGCCAAGGCAATCAAGGCGGCGGTGGTGGCGCGTAAGATGCCGCCATGGTTTGCGGATCCGCAGTATGGACACTTCCGCGAGGAGAGGCGCTTGAGCGATGCGGAGATCCGCACGCTGGTAAGTTGGGTGGACGCGGGCGCGCCGGAAGGGATCGTTCCGGATGTGAAGCCTGCGCCGCTGCCGTGGCCGGAAGGCTGGAACATCCGCGCCGACGAAGTGTTTCAGATGCCCAAGCCGTACGTGGTTCCGGCCAAGAATGCGACGGATTACGTGTATGTAGTGATCCCCACAGGTTTCACGCGCGATACGTGGGTGACGGCGGCGGAGATCCGGCCAGGAACGAGAGCGGTGGTGCATCACGCACTGGCTGTGGTGCGTCCTCCAGGATCCACGTGGCTGAAGGGCGCAAGGCCGTTCGAGCCGTACATTCCTCCGGCGGACGGCTCGGAGACGGGACTGACGGGCGATCCGAATTCGCCGGCGCCAGATACGCCGCAGACAAATGACCCGCTGAATGATCCCGTGTCGATGACCTACGAACTGCTAGCGGCCTATGCGCCGGGTGCGGGAGCGCAACGCTTCGACACGGATCATTCGGCGAAGCTGATTCCGGCGGGCTCCGACATCATCCTGCAGTTGCATTACACGGCCAACGGCAAGACCGACGTGCCGGATGCCACGCGCATCGGCATTGAGGTGACGAGGGATCCTCCGCAGAAGCGATTTATGTCGGCCGTGGCGAACTCGTACAAGTGGGAGATACCGCCCGGCGATCCGAACTACGAAGGCCACGGACGACTGACGTTCGGAGAACCGGTGGAACTGGTGTTCATCCAACCGCACATGCACGTGCGCGGCAAGGACATGACCGTGCGAGTGACGTATCCCGACGGCAAGACGGAAACGTTGCTGAGCGTGCCGCGTTACGACTTCAATTGGCAGCTCATTTACTATCTGCGAGAGCCGCTCAAACTTCCGGCAGGGACCAAAGTGGAAGTCACGGCGCACTGGGACAATTCGGCGAACAATCCGTTCAATCCAGACCCAACGAAGGCCGTTCGCTGGGGCAATCAGAGTTGGGATGAAATGTTGAGCGTCCCGATGGGAGTGATCGTCGATCGCGACTAGTGAACTCTCACACAGAACGCGTCCGCATTCGGATAGTCCGTTCCCTGACGGTCGCGGTTCGGTGCCGAGTGCGGATCACGGTGCGAAAAGTGGTGCCGACCACCGAGGGTCACAAGAATGGGACATCGACCGAGCATACGCAGCAAGCGCCAGCCATACTGCGCAGGTGACGTCCGGACGTCGCGGAATCCCTCAGGTGCATTTCGAGGGACGTCCGCTTCGCCAGCTACCGCACTGCAAATACAGGGGATTTGGGGTGGGTGCGAACGGCATCCCAATTGCTTCATCCTGCCATGGAAAACAATACATCCTGCTGATTATGGTCGATGTCGCAGTCGGAGCAAGACCGGCATGGAACGCGGCATTAGGGATCCGATGGAAGCGCTGCATTGAGAGTAGCGCTCAAATCCAAAGCACGAAGGTAGCAGAGGCAGTTCGCAAGAGGAGAGCATATGAAAATCCTATTGGCACTGGATTTATCGACAGGCAGTCAGGTGGCGGTGGATGAAGTGGCCATGCGGCCATGGCCTGCCGGAACATCCGTACACGTGGTGGGTGTGGCGGATACCGAGAAACTTCCTTTTGCGCCAGGGGTGGTGGAAGAAATCCTGACGCGCACGAAGATCACGATGAACAGCGCAGCCGAGCGCCTGGAACAGGTCGGCCTGACAGCGACTCCTCATGTGTTGACAGGAGACCCGCGCACGAAGATCGTCGAGGAGGCACAGACGCTGGGAGCAGATCTGATCGTGGTGGGCGCGCATAGCGGAGGCGACATCGCCGGGTTCCTCTTGGGCAGCGTGGCGAAAGCCGTGATCCGGACGGCGCATTGTTCGGTGGAGGTGATCCGTCACACGCATCGCGCGCCGGGTCATCACCCGGGAATGAGAGTCCTGCTGGCGGTGGATGAGTCGGACTATTCCGCAGCAGCGGCGAGAGCAATGGCGGCGCGGCGGTGGCCCGCAGAGACCGAATTCTGCGCGATGAGCGTGGTGGATCTGGCGCCGTCTTTCCTGCAGGCCGCCTTTGAACCTGCATTCATCGATCCAAAGGGGATGGAGGAAATGCGGGAACTGGCGGTGCAGCGGGCACAAAGCGCCATCACAGGGGCGCGGCAAACGCTGGCGGGACCGGGCCTACGGACTTCGGAGTATCTCTCCGTACTGCTGGAGGAGCCAAAGAAGGCGATCCTCGATCAGGCGAAAGAATGGCACGCAGACCTCATCGTGGTGGGCTCGCACGGACGGCGGGGCTTCCAGCGGTTCATGCTGGGCAGCGTTTCCGAAGCGGTGGCGATGCACGCAAATTGCTCCGTGGAAATCGTAAGAAGCTAATGAAGCCATAGAGATAGCCGATATAGAAAATCGTAATGGCGCACGATAACCCAGCCCCTGCTGAGGCGGGTGGGTTATTTTTCGCAATACCCAGGACTCACAGTTCTGGATTCATAGAGATAGAGAGAAACTAGATGGATATGGGCGTGCAGTTTACATGTCAATGAAACGGATAATGAAGGCATTCGGATTATTCGTCTTTTTCGTCGGAGGGTTGGCTGCACAGACGCGACTGGCATCGACAGAGCCGGCGTCGGTGAGTGCGATCGCGATTCCACCGGCGTCTGGCGACGTTTACGCGGGCGCGGACAGGTGCAGATCCTGCCACAAAGCGGAATTTACGCAATATTCAAAGACGAAGCATGCGACGTTGGACCTGCACGCGAAGGAATCGGTGACGGGCTGCGAAATGTGCCATGGCGGCGGCAAGGCGCACGCGGATGCGGAAGAGGCGGCTCACGGCGACGAGGCGAAAGAGACGGCAGCGGCAAAACTGATCTTCTCGTTCCAGGGCAATCCGAAGAAAAACTCCGAGCGCTGCATGCAGTGTCATCAGAGTAGCCGCGACCAGAAAGAGTTCGGCCGCTCGACGCACTTGCAACATGGCGTGGGCTGCAACGAATGCCACGCGACACACCTTGTAGTTGCGAACACAGCGGCGGCGAAGTTGCGGATCCCGCAAGAAGATTTCTTCTCCGTACCGCAGGTGGCGGAAGAAAATCGCTGGCTGCATAATAGTTTGCTCAAGAAGCAGCAGCCGGAGTTGTGCTTCAGTTGCCATGGCAATATCCGCGCGGCATTCGCGCTGCCTGTACATCACAAAGTGCCCGAAGGATTAATGAAATGCACGGATTGCCACGAGACGCATGGCAATTCCAATCGCGCGACGCTGCGGCAAAGCGGCTGGGAAACCTGCACGCAATGCCACGCGGAGAAGCGCGGACCCTTCGTGTTCGAACATTCCGCGGTGAAGGTGGAAGGCTGCACGGCGTGCCACACGCCGCATGGCAGCGTGAACCGCATGCTGCTGGCACGGCGCGAAGAGCGATTCCTGTGCTTGTCCTGCCACGTGAATCCGTTCGGCATCAACGTGCCGCATAGCCGATTGAGTTTCCAGGAGCGTGGAGATTGCACGCGCTGCCATTCGGTGATCCACGGTTCGAATTTCGATCCGAACTTCCTGCACTGAGGAGTCGACATGAAAAGACGAGCTGCCATGAGAAAACTAATTCTTGTTACCTTTGCTCTTCCCGTCATGACGATGGCGCAGGACGATCCGAAGCCGTTTCATTGGGGTGGATTCGAGAACTCGGGGTCCACAACCTTCGGCTATCGCTTCACGGACGTGAGCGGCTATCGCCCGTCGTTCGATCAGATGTTCGATCTGAAGAGCGGGCCGCGGTTGCTGGATTTCAGCTTATTCGGAAAAGCGGCGTCGGATAACGGAACGGATAAGGGCAATCGTTACGTGGACGATTATTCGCTGACCGCCAGCGGCATCGGCGGCGATCCTTACATGAGCACGCAGTTGACGGTGCGTAAGGCGCACAAATACGACTTGCGTGTGAATTTCCGCCAGAGCCACTACTACTTCAACCAAAACGATTCTTTGCTGCTCTCCGGTGGATTTAACAGCCTGACAAACAATCACGACTGGGCAACCGTGCGTAAAATGGGCTCGGCGAACCTGCTGATCCACGCCACAAACAATCTTCGGTTTAGCTTCGAGTACTATCGCAACACGCGCGGCGGGGTGACGTTTACCACGCGGCCGATGGACTACTACGGCTCGTCTACGGCATGGGGCAGCTATGCCAGAGCGGATGCATTCT
>CAITIX010000202.1 GCA_903892565.1 uncultured Acidobacteriia bacterium | reverse complement strand
CTGCTGTGCGGGCCATTGGCCCACGCCGAGAAGCACCCCGCGCGCGTGAAGTCCGTGCGCTTGTATGTCTTCGATTGTGGCTACTTAGATATGCCAGACCCCGGACGCTACAACTTCAAACGCGAAGAACTTGGGACGAATCTCATGTCCGACGCGTGCTTCTTGATCGTGCATCCCAAAGGCACACTCATGTGGGACACGGGAGTCGTCCCCGACGCCGATTTTTCAAAGCCAGGCGCAACGGCGCCGATAAAACTGGGCTACGCCATTGTCGGCAAGCCGCTCTTGCCGCAGCTCGCCTCCGTGGGCTACACGCCGAAGGACATCACGTATCTGGCGTTCTCGCACTTCCACTACGATCACGTCGCGAATGGAAATGTGTTCGCGGGATCCACCTGGCTGGTCCGGCAGAAAGAACGCGACATCATGTTCATGGAACCGCCCTCCGATCGCACCGTGCCCGCCAACTTCATGGCGTTGAAGAATGCCAAAACCGTGATCGAGAAAGACGACGAATACGATGTCTTTGGCGATGGCTCCGTCATTATGAAATCCGCACCCGGCCATTCGCCGGATCATCAGGTGCTATTCCTGAAACTTCGCAAGACCGGACCCGTCCTCCTGAGTGGCGACTTGTGGCACTATCCCGAAGAGCGCAAGCTGGACCGCTATCCCAATACGGAGTTCAACGCGGCGCAAACAAAAGTATCCCGCGGTGTAATCGAAGCGTATCTAAAGAAGACCGGCGCACAGCTGTGGATCCAGCACGATTATTTGGCAAACCAGAAGCTGAAGAAAGCTCCCGCGTTTTACGAGTAGCGCGATATGGCGACACGCAAAAGTGCGTGCGCCATATTTGATGCCGCTACTCCCCGTCCTCGACGCAGTTATCCTGCCCGATCTCCGTCTTCGAGCGTTCGTAATAACGCGTGTACGTATACGGTTTCACCAGCGCTTTGGGATCTTCGGCAGTCACTTTATATTCCAAGTACTTTCCGCCCAGGATCGGACGGATACGCTCGATCAAGTGAAACGCATCGCCGTGTTGCGCACCTTCTTCGTTGAGCCACGTTTGATCGTTGAAGCTATTCGTATCCACCACCAGCGTGTCGCCTTCCCACTTACCTACCGAATCGCCCAGCCACAAAGGACCCAGATCCGTACGATGGCCACGCGCCATGTAAATCGTCCGCATCACGCCGCGCGATAGATCTTCAAACAACATCACGATGGTCCCGTTCGTGGCGGGGATCACCTCGATCTTGTTCTCCTCGCGAGCCGTCATGCGGAATGGACCCACTGGCTGGCAGTGCAGCGCGGGATCCGTTTTCACGTCGACCGACTTCATTTGATCCTTCGCCGCCGCCGAAAGCGGGACCGCGCTCGGTGAACCGCTATTCTTCAAGCCGCCAGGAAGAACCGTCTTATCGGAAACAATTTCGTACACGCCGGTGATGTCAGGAGGCGTGGGCTTGGACTGCGCGGCAGCGAACTGCGCCGCCGCAAAAAGTAAGAATGCGGTGAAGCGGAAGCAATCTCTCATGACTATTTCACCTGCTTGGCGCGTTCGAGCTGAGGCTTCAGAGCCTTGTTGTGCCAGTCCTTCCACTCTTGGATCTCATCGCCGCAGATGTTTTCGGTGATCTCGTCTTTCTGCTTCTTGTAATAGCGCGTGTATGTGTAGGCGGAAGTCAGCGCATGGCGATCTTCCACCACTGTGACGATTTCGAAATACGCGCCGTCCTTTACCGTGCGCATGCGCTCGATCATGTGCGTTTCCTCAGTATGCGGCTCCATCGCCGACATCAACCAGGATTTGTCGTTGAAGCCGATCGTATCCACCACCAGCGTGTCGCCGTCCCACTTCCCCACCGCATCGCCATTCCACGTCGGCAAAAGATTGCGCGGATGCGGACGATTCAGATAAATGCGGCGCACGCCGGCCGTGTTCGTTTCGTGGAACACCATCGTGATGTGATCTTTCGTGGGCAGCCACAAGAAGCGCCCGGCAAACGGTGGATTGCGGAAAATGCCGTCCGGCAGACAAACCGCGCCCGTATCGTCGGCGTCGCCGCTGGTGGCCTCCATCTTCGCCTTGGCCCACGGCTGCAGGCGGGCAATGATGGTCTTGTCGAGGTCCATGTTGACGTTCTTCAAGCCCAGGGGCCCGAGTTCCTTATCGCGCGAGAGCGTGTAAAACCCCGTCCAGTCTTTTGTTGGGACGTCGTTGCCAGCAGCAAACGCGCACGCCGACAAAATAAAAATCCCGAGGCAAATATTTCGCATAATGAATTCCGATCGCGAGAAGCAGCCGTCGCGTCATCATAAACTAGATCACATCGAAAACGTAAACTCAACTGCGCGGCACCCGTTTATCTCAAACCAGCAGATCTTCGAGCCGCAGCGACCGCATATCAGGAACATAAAAGTCCGGCTTGTGGCGCGCAAGCTCTTCCGCCCCCACAACGCCGGTCCCCACCGAAATCGCGCGAATTCCGTTGGCGCGCGCCGCAAGAATATCATTTGGATGATCGCCGATCAACGCAATGGGGCTCTTCCGATCGATCCAGCCTTCACGCCGCGCATGCGCGATGGCGATGCGGGCCAGCCCGGCGCGATCGCGCGCCAACTCGGCGAACGCTCCGAAGCGAAAGTAATCACGGAGGCCGGCACGCTCCATCTTGGTCCATCCAATTTCAGTAAGATTGCCGGTCACGAGCACCGCAGGAATGTTTCTGCGCGAGAGTTTATACAACAGCATGCGCGCTCCAGGACACACCTTGCGGCGCAGATCCGGGCAGCTGCCAATATAGAGCCGTTGGGCTTCCATCACGATTTCGGGCATCACGCGACGAATTAACGCCTCGGAAGCTCCGGCGGCGCGCAACATCGTTGCGACGATATCGCGATCCAGCATCCCCGCAACGGGGATCCCCTCGATACTCACCTCGAGTCCGGAGGCCCTCTGAGCGGCCTCCACGAGCGCGTTTCGATGATGCGGCCCCGCCCGGCGTAACAGAGTTCCGTCAATGTCAAATAGCACAAGTGCGGCAGTCATCTCTTCTCACGATAGCGCCACTGCTAAAATGACAGTGCATGCAAGTGTTGCAGGCGGGACCTCACAAATGGCTGCTCTTGGAACTCGACCGCGAGTTCATCGAGAACATCGCCAAGCAGACTGGCTTCGAACTCAAGTTCGAGGAGCAGTCTCGCCGCGTCGTGCTCGATCTCAACGCCGACGCGCGGCAGGCGCCGCTGTTATTGTTCGACGCCGCCGATCCCGCAAACCTGGGGTGGTTCTCGCGCTGCCAGTTTTACGTGGACGGAACCTCGGGTGCCGTATTGCAAACGCCCATTCAACTCGCCAATCAAAGGGATCGTCAAGGCAAGGCGCTGCCGAATTCCATTCGCCTGCAGATCAACAAAGAACTCCCGGCCTCCTTCCGCATGCCGAACAAAGCGGCGGTCAGCGAACAAGTGGTGTACTCGGTTTTGTATAACCTGCTCAACGCGCTTACGAATATCGGCGTCGGCGTCTGCGGCGGAACCGTGGTGCAGCCGCTGGCAGGCCGCGTCGGCCCGCAGGGGAGCCGCAACTAGATCCGAATATATGGCGACTCTGGGGCTGGTGGAATACAAGGACGCAACGCCGGAAGTGCGGGCTGTCTATGACGACATCATGGCCACGCGCAAGACGGATTTCATCAATAATTTCTGGAAGGCGCTGGCCAACGATCCTGCCACGCTGCGCCGGACGTGGGAATCCATCAAGCAGATCATGGCTCCCGGCGCGCTCGATGCGCTGACCAAGGAAATGATTTATCTCGCGGTTTCCGCGAGCAATCAGTGCCCGTATTGCATCGCGTCGCACACGGCGGCGGCCCGCAATAAAGGTATGACGGACGCCCAGTTTGCCGAGATCATGGCCGTGGTCGGCATGGCCAACGAAACCAACCGCCTCGTGAGCGGTTATCAAGTGGAAATAGACGAACGTTTCCGCACATAAAGGACTCAGAATGCCAAAAGTAACTTACATCGCGCACACCGGCGAATCGCAGACCATCGACGTTCCCGCCGGCTATTCGGTCATGGAAGGCGCAGTGCGCAACGGGGTCGACGGCATCGTCGCCGAATGCGGCGGCGCCTGCATGTGCGCTACGTGCCACGTTTTCGTGGACGAAGCGTTTCTCGCAAAGCTCCCCCCCATTGGTGAAGAGCAGGAGGAGATGCTTAACGCTACGGCCGTTGCACGGCGTCCCAACAGCCGCTTGAGTTGCCAGATCCCGGCGATCGCGGCGCTGGACGGCCTGATCGTGCGCATGCCGGAGCGGCAGACCTAAACGTCGTTTTTGCGACAGGCCAATAGGCGAATCGCAGAGGCAGGTCCAGAGCAAGTCGGAGGACAAGCATGTCGGCTGGCGTGGTCATCATTGGCGGCGGACAAGCCGGCGCGGAAGCTGCGTCGGCCCTGCGGGCGCAAGGCTACGAAAAACCGATCCTTCTGATCGGCGATGAAAATCAGGCGCCCTACCAGAGGCCGCCGCTCTCGAAGGCCTATCTCATGGGGACGCTCGATGCAGAGCGGCTCCCTCTGCGCGCGGAATCGCTGTACGACAAGCAGCACATCGAACTTCTACTGGGACAGACCGTGGTCGATATCGCAGCGCCATTGCAGCGCATTCGGCTGCGATCCGGATCCGTGCTGCCCTACGAACACCTCATTCTGGCAACGGGGGCCCGCAATCGCCTGTTGCAGATCAAAGGTTCCGAACGCGCTCTCTACTTACGCACATTGCCCGATGCGGATACAATCCGCGAACGTCTGGCCTCGGCCACAAGCGTGGCGGTGATCGGCGGAGGATTCATCGGACTGGAGATTGCGGCCGCCGCGCGAAAGCTCGGCAAGCAAGTGTGCGTGATCGAAGCCGCGCCGCGTCTCATGGCGCGCGCCGTCTCGCCGCTGCTCTCCGACTTCTTTCGCGATGCTCATGAGAAGGAAGGCGTCGAGATTCTTCTCGCAACAGGCATCGAAGAAATCGAGGACGCCGCGATTCGTTTCACGGACGGCAGCCGCCGCGCTGCCGAAGTGGTGCTCGCAGGAATCGGCGTCGTCCCCAACGTGGAACTAGCCCGAGCCGCGGGACTCGCCGTTGGCAACGGGATCGCCGTGGACGAATTCCTGATCACGTCCGATCCCAACATTTTCGCCATCGGCGATTGTGCGGAATTCCCTTGCGTCTTCGCCAATGCGCGTGCGGGAGGGCGCGTCCGATTGGAATCCGTGCAGAACGCCGTGGATCAGGCGAAATGTGTCGCGCGCGGCATTGAGGGCACGCCAGAGCCATATCGCGATCCGCCGTGGTTTTGGACGGATCAGTACAATTACCGGTTTCAGATGGCGGGTTTATCGAACGGCCACGATGAGACCATCGTGCGCGGCGACGCAGCCAGTGGCAAATTCACCGCGTTCTATTTCAAGGACAAGCGTTTCATTGCGGCCGATTCCGTGAATCGTTTTGCCGATCACATTGCGGCAAGAAAGATATTGGGCAGCGGGACAAAGCTCACGCCAGAGCAGGCAGGCGATGAAGCGTTCGATTTAAAACGCGTTTAAGTGTGCTGAGTCACTAGGCTGGCCCGAACGAGCCATCGAAAAGCACTTAGCTCCGCGGGGAGCTGGATTTCGAAGTGCTGGCACCTTTGGTTGGCGCATCGATCAGGGCACCGGTTCCGATGTTGCCATCGGCGCCCGCGCCGCCCTGAATCAGGACCTTGCTTCCCGGGGACAAGCGAAGCTGGCCTTCCGTCACGACCGTTTCGCCTTCTTTTAATCCTTTGTCGATCACCAGGATATCGCCGACGCGCAGCCCCGGCGTCACCGGACGCATCTCCACCGTTGCGTCGGCTTTCACCACGTAGATGTAGGTTCCATCCTGGCCCGTCTGCAGCGCTGCCGACGGAACCACCAGCGCGTTGGGCTGCAGCGTGAGTCGCATGGAAACATTTACGAACTCGCCAGGCCACAACTTGCGATTCGTATTCGGGAAAGTTCCCTTCAACTTAATGGTGCCCGTCGTCGCGTCCACATTATTGTCGATGAACGTCAACTCGCCGCGTTCTCCGTCGCCGGTCTCATCCTGAGACTTCGCCTCCACGGGAAGCTTACTGCCGGATCCCATGAAGCGGCGGATCTCCGGCAGGCGGGGCTCCGGGACGGCGAAAGTGACATAAATGGGCTGCACTCCCGCAAGGCTCATCAACTCCGTTTGGTTCGCGGTAACGATGTTGCCTGCCTTTATGGTGACATTTCCCAGTCGCCCATCAATCGGCGAATAGATCGTGGTGAAGCTCAGCTGCAGATTAATGTTGTCGAGACTGGCCTGATCGGCCTGAATCTGCGCCTTGGCGCTTTCAATCGCCGCGCGATCGGCTTGCACGGATTGTCCCAGCGCATCGGCATTCGAAGCAAAACGCTCACGGTCGTCCTTGGAAACGACCCCTTGGCTGAACAAGCTCGCGTAGCGCTCGGCCTGCTCCCGGGCGTATTTCTCGTTCGCCACGTCACGCGCCAGATTCGCATTCGCCTGCTGGAGTTGCGCGCGATCCTTGGATAGCTGGGCTTCCGCCTGTGCCACCTGCCCCTGCAGCGGGCGTTGATCGATCTCGGCCAGCTTCTGATTCTTGGTGATGTAGTCGCCGTCTTGGATAAAAATCTTCATCAGCTGTCCGCTCACCTGCGGCCGAATACTGATGGTGTTGTAGGCTTCAACGTTGCCGACAGCCGTAACGTCAATCGGCACATCCTTGCGAACCACCTTTGCCACAACCACAGGCGCGGGAGCGCCATCGCCGCCCTTCTTGCCCTTCTTCGCGGTGGTGCCGGCTCCGGGCGACGGAGCGCTAGAACAGCCCACAAGAAGAAAAGCGACGCAAGCGAGCGCCAGGATCCGAATCACTGCACGAACTGAGTTGATGCCAAATGCGTTCTGAAATGTCACGTGAATGCCGATTCTCATTATACTGCGTTCTCGCCGGACGCATCCGTTGGGCACAACTGTCACATGCAAACGGAGTAGGCAGCCATGAAGAGACGAGTTACGGCATCTCGAGGTTACCCACGACGTTGTTACCCACGGCGAGGCCGCCCGGAAGGCTTATAGGCGGGCGCCGCGCTCTTCCAGGAACTCCACCATCGCCTGCTGGCCCTTGGTTAAGGCTAAGTCCAACGGAGATTGCTGATTATCCGCCCGAATGGTGACGTCGGCGCCACTGTCGAGCAGCATTCGGGCAAGCTCCACATCGCCATTTTGCGCGGCCGCGTGCAACGGCGTCCATCCGCCATTTTGCCGGGTATTGGGACTGGCGCCACACTCGATCAGGATCTTCGCCACGCCGGACGCACGTCCCGCGGCCGCCGCGTGTAATGCCGTGTTCGCCATCGCATTGCCCGATCGCGCCGCAACGTCCGCGCCCTTGTTGATCAGCAGACGGACCGCGTCGGCACGCCCAAACAGCGCGGCCAAATGCAGCGGCGTCCAGCCATCCGAGCTCAGCGACGAAATCAAAGCTTGGTTCACAGAAGCTCGATTCGCGGAAAGCAGGCTTTCGAGTGCGGGGACATCACCCTGCATGGCCGCCGCGAAGAGCGCGAGGCTCGGATCGGCGTCCACGAGTTTTTGCACCGCAGCCGCATCGCCGGAACGGGCCGCAGCATAAAGCTCACGCATCGGAACCGCTTACGCCGCCGGCGCGAAAACGTCTTCGGACTTCGTCACTTCCCACGCCAAGTGATTCAAATAGAACACTAGCGCCGCGGGAGGATACGCGGACTTGAACTTGTCCCAAGCCCGCTGCTGCCAGCCATCGGGCAAGTGCGCGGCGATGTCGGCGTCCTTGGCGAAAAAGCCGTCTTCGTGCGGCACACCGAGCTCGTCCAGCACGGCCTTAATCATGTCCATGTGCGAGACCAGAACCGCTTGCCCAATTTCGGTGGCGAGGTCCCCGGAATCGGGTTCCTGCAGCCGCGCCCACACGCGCGGCGCCGCATTGCGGAGCGTCTCGGAATTCAGTTTATTGAGATGCAGACGGATGCGGAAGGGATCGAAGAGTTGATAGGTCTTCAGGCGGCCCAAGGAAACGGCGCGCAACAATTGTTTAAAGTTCTCTTCGCCTAGGCGAATAAAAATATCGGAAAGCTGCATCAGGTTTATTGTAACGAGGTTTGCTGCCGCCGGTGTTGGCACGGGGTACGCCAAGGAGAGCCGGACTGATACAATAAGAGTTTGCGCGCACAAGCATAAAGCTCTCCTGCGCGCAGGTTTATCCATGCAAAATATTATTGTTCTCGGTGCGCAGTGGGGCGACGAAGGTAAAGGCAAAGTTGTCGATTTGCTGGCGGAACACTTCGATTTCGTGGTGCGCTATCAGGGCGGGCATAACGCCGGCCACACCGTTTATATCGGCGAAAAGAAGTTCGTTTTAAAGTTGATTCCGAGCGGCATTCTGCGCCCCGGCGTCCAGGCCGTCATCGGCAATGGCGTCGTCGTGGATCTCGGAGCGCTCCTGGACGAAATGACGATGCTCGAAAAAGTCGGCATCGACGTCCGCGGCCATCTACACATCAGCAATCGCGCCCACGTGATCTTCCCGTTCCATCGCCTGGTGGAAAAGATGTCGGAGGCGCGCGAAAATCGTATTCCGATCGGAACCACGTCGCGCGGCATCGGCCCCTGCTATGAAGACAAGACCGGACGCCGCGGCATCCGCGTGGCCGATCTCTTCGATCCCGAAAGCTTCCGTACCATGTACGACACGCTGGCCGAGGACAAGCAGGCCCTGGCCGCGACGTTCAACATTCACGAGACCATCGACTACGCGCAGATCCGCCACCAGTACGAGGAATTCGCCGAGCGCATTCGTCCGATGGTATGCGATACGGCGGAACTCCTGGCCAAGGCCATGTCCGCGGGCAAGCGCATCTTGTTCGAGGGCGCGCAGGGATCCATGCTCGACGTGGATCACGGGACCTATCCTTTCGTCACGTCATCGAGCGCCACCGCCGGCGGAGCTTGCACCGGCACAGGCGTCGCGCCCACCAAGATCAACGGCGTGATCGGCGTTTCCAAGGCCTATATCACACGCGTGGGCTCCGGCCCGTTTCCCACCGAAATTCACGGCGAAGCTGGCGAATCCCTGCGCAAAGAAGGCAACGAATTTGGAGCCGTCACGGGACGTCCGCGCCGCTGCGGCTGGTTCGACGTGCCGCTCCTGAAATACACCGCGATGGTGAACGGCCTCGACACGCTGCTCATCACGAAATTAGACGTGCTCGATCATCTCGCCGAAATCCCCGTCTGCATCGGTTACAAGATCGATGGCAAGGCGATCACCGAAATGCCTGCGACCTACCGCGCGATGGAAGCGATCGAGCCGGTCTACGTGACGCACCCCGGCTGGAAGTCCTCGTGCCGTGGCATCAAGCGCTTCGAAGACCTGCCGAAGCTGGCGCAGACGTATTTGAATCATCTGGAAAAGTTGACAGGTATCGAGATCGGCGGCGTGTCCACCGGCCCCGAGCGCAACGAAACGATCATTCGTCCGGGATCAAAACTGGAAAAACTGATCGGCTAACCGTCCGTCCACAATAGACGGGACCCGAGTAGACAGGACCAAGCATATAGGAGATGTCCGGCGCAGCGAGCATACTCGCGCGTCTACATAAAATGGCAAAAGCCTCGAACATGAATCAGGCGCGCTGGGATCGCCTGGCCAACGCTTTCGAAGACACTGTGTGCGATATTACGGCTGTCGACATGAACCATCAGATGCGCCGTCTCGTGCGACGCGTGAAGCTGCCGCGTCGCGAATCGCGCCTGGTGGATCTCGGCTGCGGCATCGGCACGTTCGTAAAGGAATTCGGCGATAGCTTTGCCGAAATCATTGCCGTGGATTTCGCGCCCCACATTTTGGCCCGCGCGAAGAGCCGGCAATCGGCGCCCATTCTCGAAAAGACCCGCTGGTTGCGTATGGATCTCGCGCAGGCCGCGCGCAAAATCGGCACAGTGGCCGACCTGACGGTTTGTCTCAACGTCATCACGTCGCCCGACGAAAAGCTGCGCGATCGATTGTGGACCAGCCTCGCCTCTGTCACGCTGCCCAACGGCTTCGCGCTGATTGTCGTGCCGTCCATTGAATCCGCAAAGATGGTGGATGAACTTCCTGTTGTTCAAAAAAACAGCAAGCGACGATCCACGCCGGCAGCGCTCGTAGCGCAAGGACTGCTGAATCGTGCCGGAGCCATGCAGAAACATTTTTCGCGCGGCGAATTAGCGCGCATCCTGCCAACCTACGGATTGACGCCGCGCCGCATCGCCCGCGCCTATTGTCCGTGGTCCGAAGAAGGATTGAAGAAGCCGCGCGCCTCGGCCGCTCCCTATCCATGGGACTGGGCCTGCCTGGTGCAGCGCGTGGCCGCGAGCAAAGTCGCAGCGCCCCGGAAGAAGAAGTCCGCCGGCGCTGTCCGCTAGATCATATTTCCGTCCGCTCCCTAACGGTCGCGGTTCGGTGCCGAATACAGGCGTCTTCGCAGAACCAGCACCGAACCCCGACTGTAAAGGAGGGGCCGAGCGGCAAGATCGTTACAGGCTATTAGTCCACCGCGATACGCAGATTCACTTCCAGTTTCCCGCGCAGCGTGTTCATCATGATGCAGCCGCGGTCGGCGATATCCACCAACTTTTCGAACAATGCAGCGTCGTCATAAGTCGCACGGACGAACATATCGACGGCGGAAAAACGCGCGGGCGAATCCGCCAGAGTCCCGATGACTTCGACCGTGGCGTCCGTCACGGCCGCTTCGCGGGCGCGAATCGCGGCCAGCAGATTGCTCATAAAACAACCGCCGATTGCCGCCAGAAATAGTTCGCCGCCCATGGGACCTTCGTCCGCGCCGCCCTTCGGTTCGGGACGATCCACCTTTACGCGATGCCTGCGAATGGTTGCTTCCGACGTCGTGGGCGAGATCTGGGCAATCTGGATCGTGATTTCATTGGCCATGGTTTCACATTACCACCCGCACACCGGCACCAGTCCCTAAACTTTCTTGATGAAAAGCCGTTCATCTGCGCAACCTTGCGGTCGGCATCCGCGTTTGAAACCATAGGAGCGGCAGAGGGGGACTTTATGCGGGGACTTATACGGGGACGGATGCGAGGACCAATGCAGAACGAAACTTCCAGGGGCGCGGCAAGACCAATGCTAGCGATTGCGGTGCTCTTCTGTGCCGGAGCAATCCCTCTTCTAAGAGCGCAAGCTCCCGGAGATGGAAATTTCCCCTACCCGTCCGACACAAACGCAGATGCAAATAACGATGCCGCATTTGTCGATCCTCCGAGCCGCGCGGCGCGCTTGGGCTTGATTGAAGGCAACGTCACATTTCAACCCGGCGGCGTAGAGGATTGGGTCCCCGCGACATTGAACCGTCCCATCACCACGGGAGATCGTTTGTGGACCGACGCGGGAGCCCGCACGGAATTGCATCTTGGTTCGCTGGCCTTCCGATTAAATGGCCGCACGAATTTTACGTTCGTGAATTTAACGGATACCCTGGCGCAGGTTCAGGTATCGTCCGGAACCTTGGATATTCGCGTGCGCAGGCTGGCGGACCAGGAAAGCGTGGAGATCGATACGCCGCAAGCCGCATTTACGTTGCTGCGGGCGGGAGAATATCGCATTGACGTCAACGAGCAGGGTGATGCCACCATCGCCACCGTCCGTGGCGGCGACGCCGAAGTCGCTGCAGGAGGGCAGCTGTTTCCCTTGCATGCCCGCGATCAAGTTCGCGTGATGGAAGAAAACGGCCAGCCCGTATTCGACCGCCGCACTGCTCCGGTGGCCGATGCGTTCGACAATTGGTGCGCGAATCGCGACCGCCGTGAAGATACATCGCCTTCGGCGCGCTACGTTTCGCGCGAAATGCCGGGCTACGCGGATCTGGACGACCACGGCGTGTGGCGAGAAGAGGGCGGCTATGGCATGGTGTGGGTTCCGCGCGTAGAGGTCGGCTGGGCTCCCTATCATCACGGGCATTGGGCCTGGGTGGCTCCCTGGGGCTGGACGTGGGTAGACGATGCGCCCTGGGGTTATGCGCCCTTCCACTACGGCCGCTGGGCGTATGCGGGCGCGGCTTGGGTGTGGGTGCCCGGACCGGTAGTGGTGGGCGTGCGTCCGGTGTATGCTCCGGCGCTGGTCGGATGGGTGGGCGGCGCGGGATTTGGTGTCTCCATCGGCATTGGAGCGGGTCCGGCGGTGGGCTGGTTTGCGCTGGGACCGCGCGAAGTCTGGGTGCCTCCGTATCGACACAGTCCGACGTACATCACGCAGGTGAACGTCACGAATACAGTGATCGTGAATCGCACCGTGATCAACAACGTCAACGTGACCAACGTCAACTACGTCAACCGTGGAGTAGCCGGCGCGGTAACGGCGGTTCCGCAGAGCGCGATGGTTGCGGGTAGACCGGTGGCGATCGCCGCGGTTGCCGTTTCTCCGGGTGCGATGGCACGGGCGCAGGTAGGCGTTTCCGCTGGAGTTGCTCCGCAGCGCGGCGCCTTCGTGGGTGGACAAGCCGCTTCGTCGGTCGCGCCGCCGGCGGGAATCGCGAACCGAACATTCGTGGCGAGGACAACTCCGCCGCCGGCTCCGGTTTCATTCAATCAACAGCAATCGGCGCTGCAGCAGAATCCCGGACAGCCACTGAGCCGCGCCCAATACGGCCAGATGCAGCAGACGCAGCAGCAGACGCGTCCGGCGTTCCGTTCGGCCATTCCGCAACAGCAGCAGAATGCAGCGCCGCAGGTTGGGAATCCCCAGGTCGGAGCTCCGGTGGGCGGATCTCCGCAAGCGGGGCAACCCAGCGGATTCGGACAAGGACAGAACAATCGTGGGTTCGGCGGACGAGGCCAGCAGAATGGCGGCTATCAACCGTTAGGTAGCCAGTCTAGTGGACAGCCCGGCGGACAGCCCGGCGGACAGCCCGGCGGTGCGCCAGCAAACGTGAACCAGCCCAATCGTGGCGCGTACCAGCAGCCGCAAGGCGTAGGCGGGAATCCTCCCGGCGGACCCGGTGGATTCCCGGCAGGACAAACGAATCCGTCACAAAATCCGAACACGCCGCAGGAACGGCGCGGACGCTTCCCGCAGCAGACGCAACAGCCGGCGGCAGTTCAACAGAACACGCCCCAGCAGAGCACGCCGCAATATACGCCTCCTCCGCAGCGTCCCGCCGATCGGCAGCAACCGCAGGTGGCCCGGCCGCAGCCCACACCACAAGGCAACGCTCAGCCGGTCGGCCGGCCGGAACGCCGCGAGGAAAAGCGCGAAGAGAAGCGACGCGACTAGAGCAAAGGGTGGAACCGCTACAGACGACTCTGTCGCGGTTTCCCCCCCCACACCCTCTTCCCAGTGGTCGCAAGTAGGGAGCGAAGAGGACGCCCCGACTACGGGCCGGTCCGGGACGGATGCATAAAAGGCAAAGACCCGCGGCCCACGGAAACGGCAACAAAGAGTCAAATGGCCGAAGATTCGGTCATTTTCCGACGCCTCGCACGCACAGCGCCCGCAGGCTGTGCGAGTGGTCCTGAAGCGCGACCTACTGGAGACCAATCAGAAAATTGAAGACCGAGCCCTCCGTCGCGGTATTGGCGGGCGTGGAACTCCAGGTACCGTTTCCGCTCAATTGGATTCCGCCTTTGATATGCAGGTCGAAACGGTTGCCGTTAAAAAGGTACGTGCCGCTCGCGGCAGTGGGATCGTATATAGCGCGCAATTCCTGAACTTTGGCCAGTCGCCAGTCCTTAGAAACCACCCAGACTCAGTTGCTGGCAGTATTCCACGGCTTGCGGGTACGTGGTGTCGGAGGCACCGTTGTCTTTGGTAGCCCACATCAGTCCGGTCTTCGGATCACTCCACGTGCTGGACGAACCTGCCGCGCTCTCCTCTGCTCGCGCCATGCTGGCACACATGCAGATCGTTAGAATCGTCAGGCTCAACAGTGTTCTCGTCATAGATCCTCCTCAAACCGGAACTAACCAGAAAACATATTATGGCGCGCCAGAATCGCGTTCGTGGCTGAGTACCTGAATTTTCGAACATCATGTATTGTGGGGCGGAGCTTCGGCTCCGCACGCAAGGCTTCTGCCTGGCGTTAGCCCGAGCGGAAGCTCGGGCTGCGGGTCGGAAGACCCGCCCCACGTAAACGCGAAATCCCGGAAGGCACCGAAGAGTGGGATTTGCTACACAAGCGCTACTACGCCGAAGAAATGAAGAAGCTCGGGATTGATCTGGGCTCGTGGCAGTTGGGGCAGTAAGATCCACTAGCGGGTTGATGACTTCGCAGCGTAGAAGGTCTGAGCGGATCCGAGTGCGGATTAGCGGGGACTGTCCGACTTACCGTTCAGCCAATCAACGAACTTTCTTAGCTCCTCAAAGCGCGACTGCGGAAGCAACACGCGGTTGCTGGTCAAAATGATCCTATCGGGCCCTGGGAATGTTGGCTCGGGCGCTATCTTCAGTTCCTCCGAATTCGGCGGCGGACCGCCGTCGTAGGGAAGGAACGGCTCGTCAACAAGCACCAGAGTACTGTTTGGCCCGCCCCATATACGACAGTGAACGGGTTGTCCAGGACCTCCCGGCGTGCACTGCTGCCACCAGCCGCCGACCTTGCCGCCACTCACGAAGATAGCGTCGTTCGGTACGTTTTCTGGCCGAGCCACTTCGGATTTGTGACCGCACGCAGAGAGAAGCAGGATAACGGCCACACCTGCGAAAGCTGGGACAGTCCGAAATTTCTCAGTCTTTCTCAAGTGGCCCTCGCCTCCCTTGACATGATACGCACAGTTCGTAAACTGGCCGTTCGCCGCAGCACGCAAAATGCGGCGATTTGCCTAGTTTCCCGGTTTGTGGCACAGTGCAAGGTATGGATAGGGATCAGGTCATAGCGACGTTGCGCAGCCATGCGCCGGAGCTGAAGGCAGCCGGGATCGTCCACCTGCGCCTGCATGGTTCGCTGGCTCGCGCGGAAGCCAAACCATCGGACGTGGACCTGATCGCCGATTTCGATCCGGAAAAGGGTCTGTCCCTCCTCGAGATGGTCGGTTTGGAAAACAAGTTGTCCGATCTGCTAGGCGCTCCGGTCGATCTGTCGCCATCTCACACCTTAAAGAAACCCATTGCCGAAAGAGCCATTCGCGAGGCCGTTCTTGCCTTTTAAGGAACCGTGGCTGCCGCTCGAGGACATGTTGGCCGCGATTGCGCTGATCGAAGAATTTACGACGGGAATGGACGCCGACGCCTTTCAATCCGACGTTAGAACCGTTGCAGCAGTGGAACGCAAGCTTCTCGTCATCAGCGAAGCCGCCATTCGTCTGGATGATCAAGCGGAAGCGCTCTGTCCTGGGCTTGCCTGGCGCGACATTCGCGGTCTCGGCAACTGGCTCCGTCATCAGTACGACGGCATTGATGTTCAAGCCATCTGGCGTACAGTAGTCCACGATCTTCCGCCACTCAAAGCCGCCGTCCAGCGCGCCTTGGCGTCACGTCCAGCTTCCGGCTAGCGTTTGATAAACTGAAAGTTCAATCCCCCGCGTTCAAAGTGTCCGAATAGGAGTTTGTCTGGCTGCGCCACGTTCAAAGATTGTCGCGATTTATCCCGGTTCGTTCGATCCCATCACCAATGGGCATTTGGATTTGATCGAGCGCGGCAGCCGGTTGGCGGATCGCTTGATCGTCGCGATTTTGGAGAATCGGCGCAAGCAGCCGCTGTTTTCGATTCAAGAGCGGGTGGATATGCTGACCGAAGTGGTGAAGCCGTATCCCAATGTGGAGGTCGGCTGGTTCCACGGGCTGCTGGTGGATTATGTGAAGGATCGCGGGGCGAATTTTATCCTGCGTGGGATTCGCGCGATTTCGGATTACGAGTACGAGCTTCAGATCGCGCATATGAATCGGCGCTTGAGTCCCGGCGTCGAAACGGTTTTCTTGATGGCCGGCGAGGCGTATTCTTTTATCAGCTCGCAACTGGTGAAGGAAGTGGCGTCACTCGGCGGTAACGTGAATGGGATGGTTCCGCCGCTGGTGGAAGCGCGTCTCAAGACGTTGTTGACGCCTCGCGTGGAGAGCAAGAATTTGTAAGTTTGCGGAATCGGGTGTAACCCACCGCGTGGAAATTAAGGAGCAGAAACAAAATGCAAAGTGTACAAACCTTGGCGGAGAGAATTTCGAGGATCAGCGTTTCGTCGACCATGAAAGTGGCTGCCGACGCCGACAAGCTGCGTCGCGAAGGCAAAGACGTTGTCGATTTCGGCGCAGGCGAGCCCGACTTCCCCACGCCCGAAAACGTGAAGCAAGCGGCGATCGACGCCGTCAACGGAAACTTCACCAAGTACACGCCCGCCGGCGGCACCGAGGAACTGAAGCAGGCCATCTGCGAGTACCACGCGAAGAACTACGGCACGGCGTATACCACGAAGGAATGCATCGTCACGGTCGGCGGCAAGCACGCCATCTTCGGCCTGACGCAGGCGCTGCTGGATCCGGGCGACGAGTGCATCATCCCGGTGCCCTATTGGGTGACCTATAAGGACGTCGTGAATTTCGCGGGCGGCAAGTGCGTGTTCGTCGAAACGGACGAAGACAAGGGCTTCGACCTTAAGGCGTCCATGATCGAAAAGGCCATCACGCCCAAGACGAAGATGATCATGCTCAATTCGCCCTCGAATCCGAGCGGCGCCGCATTCGATCGCGCGGAGTTGAACAAAATCGTTGCCATCGCCAAAGATCGCGGCATCTGGGTGATCACCGACGAATGCTACGATCGCTTCCTGTATGACGAACAGCCGTATTCGCTGGCGACTCCGGCGTTGAAGGATACTGTGATCGTCGCGGGATCGCTCTCGAAGACCTATTCGATGACCGGCTGGCGCATCGGATTCGTGCTCGCGCCGGCCGCCATCATCAGCGGCATTAACAAGCTGCAGAGCCACTCGACGTCGAACCCGACGTCCATCGCGCAGAAAGCCGCCGTGGAAGCGTTACGCGGACCGCAGGATTCGGTTTCAATGATGCTCGGCGAATTCCGCAAGCGTCGCGATTACGTCATCGGCCGCCTGCGGGCCATGCCGGGCGTGAAGGTGCAAGTTCCGCAAGGAGCCTTCTACGCGTATCCGAACGTGAGCGCCGCCTACAAGAACGGCATCACCAACTCGCTGCAGTTTTCCGAGCAGCTGCTGGCCGAAGAGTTCGTCGCGGTTGTCCCGGGCGAAGCGTTCGGCACGAATGAGCATATCCGCATCTCTTACGCGACTTCGATGAAAGAGCTGGAGCGCGGTCTGGACCGCCTCGCGCGCTTCATCGCGGCTCGTGTGTAGAATGCCGCTTCGCAAGCTGGAACCGAAGTTCGTAGAAAGCGTTTGGGGAACCACCCAGTTGGAGCCGTGGTTCCCCAATCTAGCGTCAGGAGCCGCTCGCATCGGGGAGGTGTGGCACGAGGTGCCCGCCGACATCCCGCTGCTGGTGAAGTTTTTGTTCACCAGCGAGCCTCTGTCTATCCAGGTCCACCCGGGTGACGCCTACGCCCAGGAGCATCACAATTCTCCCGGCAAGACGGAGATGTGGCACGTTCTGCGCGCCGAACCATCCGCGAAAATCAGCGCCGGATTTCACGCGCCCGTATCGAAGGAGCAGGTTCGCTCGGCGGCCGACTCGCCGGAGCGTGAAGAAATCGAGGCCATGCTCGAATGGTTCGACGCCGCGCCCGAGGACACGTTCTTCATTCCCTCGGGTGTCGTTCACGCGATTGGCGCAGGCCTTGTGTTGTGTGAAATCCAGCAGCCATCGGAAATCACGTATCGCATTTACGATTACGGCCGGGGCCGCGAACTCCACCTGGAACACGGGCTCAACGTCGCGCAGTTCGGCTCCCACGCGGCGCGCGCGAAACTGCCCGTGACGTCCGATTACTTCGTGACGTCGCGGCTCACCGTGCACGGGCAAATTCTCTATCGCCCTATGACGCGACGCCCGCAATTACTCATCGCGATCGAAGGCAAAGGAGAGATCGACAGGCAGCCTTTGAAAGCAGGCGACGTCTGGTATGTCCCGGGCGACACATCGCACATTCCGATCACGGGACAAGTCACCCTGCTGCGGGCACTGGTCCCGGAACCGCAACAGGCGCCCTAAGCGTCCGGCAGGATCCCCAATTCGATGAAGCGAGGCTTTACGTCTTCTCTCATCTGCGGCAGCTTTCGCCAGAACCACACGGTGAGGAACATGCAGACAACGCCGCTTCCGATGAGCGATGCCGGCGCTCCGATGCGTGCGGCCAGCGCGCCACTGATCAGACTCCCGATGGGGATCGAGCCTTGCAGCGCCATGGTGTAAAACGCCATCACGCGCCCACGCTTATTGTCTTCGACAATCGTCTGGATGATGGTATTGCTCGCTACGATTTGCGTCATCAGCCCGTAGCCCGTGACGGCCATCAAAGGCACGGAAACCCAGAACCAATGCGACAGCCCCAACCCGATGCTGCCCAAGGAAAACAGGCCGACGGCAATCGCGATGGATTTTCCCAGCCCGACAACGCTGCGCCGTAGCACCAGCGAAATCGCGCATATTAACGCCCCCACGCCGGAGGCGGCCATGAGGAACCCCAGCGTGTGCGCGCCGCCTTGCAGAACGCGACCCGCGATGATCGGCGTCAGCACGTTATACGGAGCGCCCGCGATCCCGATCGACGCCATGAACAACAAGATCCAGCGAATGGGCGCATAGTCCGTAACGTAGCGCCATCCTTCGACCAAATCCTGCACGATGTGCTGTTCGGTGTGGCGCGGCTCGTCCTTCTGAATGCGCATCATGAGCAGGCCCGCGATCACGGCGATGTAGCTGACTCCGTCGATCAGAAAACAATATCCCTCGCCGACAGCCGCGACGATCAGTCCGGCAATCGCCGGTCCCACAAGTCGCGTGGCGTTGAAGTTGGACGAGTTTAATGCGATCGCATTCGTGAGATCCGCGCGATCGTCCACCATTTTGATTACGAACGATTGCCGTGTCGGGATCTCTACCGCGCTGATCAAGCCCTGGATAAACGTCAAACAAAGCACCCAAGTAATGTTGATATGGCCGCTGAGCGTCAGCGCCGCGAGCGCCAGCGATTGCAGCATCGCCAGAACCTGCGTGGCGATCAGCACCTTGTGGCGATCCCAACGATCGACCCACACGCCGGCGAATGCCGGCAGAAAGAACGCCGGCACCAGCCCAATAAAGCTCACCAAGCCCAGCAAAAACGCGGAATCCGTGAGGCGATAGACCAGCCAGCTCGTCGCCAGACGCGTCATCCACGTGCCGGTGAGCGAGATGCTCTGGCCGATGATGAAGAGCCGGAAATTGCGGGAGCGCAGTGCGCGAAACGGAGAACTCAAATTTCATTTTCGCAGGAATGCGGAGAGCTCAACGATTTATACTCAAACATTGGAGATGCAGAGCCCCGAGCGCGCGACATCATTCTCTCTTTCTCATCTTCCTCGTTCGCATCATTGGCTTGCGCCGCTCGTTTCCCTGCTCAGCACGATCGCGTTCTTTTGGGAATATTTTGCACGCCGGAGCTACATTCCCTTCGATTTGCCGTCGTTCCATTTCCCGCTCACGGATTACGCATACGTTGCGATTCGCCACGGCCGTTTTCCCGAGTGGGATCCTTCGAACTACGGAGGCATGCCCTTCGCCGCAAATCCGCAAGTCGCGCTGTTCTATCCCGGAACTTGGATTTTGTTCCTGGCGAATTGGCGCCGGGAGCATCTTTCCTATTGGACGCTTGAAGTCTTCGTGCTGCTGCACATCTGGATCGCCTGGATGCTGTGCTTTTATTGGCTGCGCGGCCGCCGCTTGCGCACGTTCGCGAGCGCCTGTGGCGCCGCAGTCTTTGCCTACAGCGGTTACATGATGATGCAGCTCCAACATCTGGGAGTGATCGTCGGCTACTCATCGATTCCTCTCGGACTCATGGGCATTGATGAAGCCGACGAGAAAGCATCGTGGCGTCCGCTCTGGAAAACCGCAACAGCATCCGCGCTCGCGTTTCTGGGCGGATACACGCCCACGTGGTTCGTCGTGGCGATCTGCTTCGTGAGCTACGCGCTGTGCCGCCGCAACGGCTGGAGAGCTCTACTGGGATGCTGTGGCGCGATCGCAGCATCGCTCGGACTCGTCATGATTCAGTTGCTGCCCGCCATCCGGCTCAGCGCCCTGCGCGTTCCCGAAGCGCGTTACGGCTTAGGCTATAGCGATCTAGCGTTTTACATTTCGTATCTCATTCCGAATTTCTATAATTTCGGTCCGCACGTGGACGTGCTGGCAAACCCAGGCCAGGAATATTTTTACCTCGGCATCCCTGGAATCGTCGGCCTGCTTCTCTTTCTTTGTCTTCGCAGGTCTTCCGGGAACTGGAGCGCTGCGCCTGTGGTAGGCATGATGGCGATCTGCGGCATCGTCGCGATAAATCCATTGCACGTAGTTTCAAGCTTGGTTCTGCGCTCCACGCTGCTCGGGCAACTCTGCCGTGACTATTACTTCCTCGCGGGTCTCTCCGCAGCGGCCGCGCCGTTAGCCGCCATCGGCATCGATCGCGTTCTCTCACGACCAGGAAGATCCACGCGAATGCTTTCCTTGGCCGTGATTGCCTGCCTGGTTATTTTCTCTGCCCGGCTTCTGCGGATTTGGAAAACCAGCGATTTCGCGCCAGGTTGGGCCGGAGCATCGGATGTCGCGATTCTTGCAGCACTGTTTCTTGCCGGCCTCTTCTTATTGCGCGCGCAACGCGGTTTCGTCGGGGCGGTTCTCTGCATCTCTTTGCTCTTCGCCATAGCAGTCGACTACAAAGTTCACGGGACATCGAAACGAATCAACGGCACGCCCGACCGCGCCAGTCCAACAGACGGGATGCCCGGCATGAACGGCGATACATACCGTCAACTCACGGCCAACTCTATTTACCGAGTCGCACTCGATCAAACTGGCCCACTGCCCGCCGATCTGCGCCACTACGGCCTGACGACGCCGCAGGGCTTCGATCCATTTCTCACCACGGCCTATCGCGACTTTCTCAAAACCACTGGCACGTTTCTATCAAATTGGGACTATCTTGTCGATCCGGCGAATGATCGCGGCCTTCGCTCACTCGGCATCGGCTACTTCATCTCCTCCGAACAGGGACCTCAGTTTGCCGCGTTGAACAGCAATCCGAAGCTCCGCCGATTAGCGCCTGACGATTCCTACTACAAGGTCTTCGCGGTCATCGATCCGCATCCGCCTTACGGCGTGGAGGACGCAGCGGCGGACGTTGCGCGCGTGCTCTGGGAGCCCGAGCACCGGTCTTTTACTGTAAAAGCAGCAGCCGCAGGGAAATTCTATTTATCCGAGCAATGGAATCCCGGATGGAGCGCATTGATAGACGGGCAGCCTACCCGCATCGAGCGCGGGAACAATGCATTTCAAGCAATCAAAATCCCAGCCGGACAACATCGGATCGATTTCGCATTCAAAGACGAGGGATTACGAATGGGCGCAGCGATAAGCCTCGCGACAATCTTATTGATGGTGGCAGCGCTGCGAAAATCTAGCGCCGCTTCGTCTTCACGATAATCGGAGTGCCTTCGAAATTGAAGCGCTCGCGCAGCCGGTTCATCAAGTAACGTTCGGCGGAAAAGTGCAGATTGCCGCCCTTGCCCGAGAACACGATGAACATGGGAGGCCGAATACCCGCCTGCGTGATGTAGTGGATCTTCATGTCGTATTCCCAGTCCAGCGTTTCCACGAACCGATTCAATTCTCCAGTGGTCACGCGCCGTGAAGCCGATTCGTAGGCCTTCTTGATCAGAGGGAACAGCGCATTCGTGCCCGCGCGCTTTTGCGCCGACACATAGACCACTGCCGCATATTCCAAAAACTTCAAGTGATCGCGGATCGCTTCCAGAAATTTCTTCTTATTGGGATCTTCGATCGCGTCCCATTTGTTGACGCACAGCACCACAGCGCGGCCTTCTTCGTGCGCGTATCCAGCGATGGTCGCATCCAGCGCCAGCAAACCTTCGGTCGCGTCCAACACGAGAATCGCCACGTTCGACATCCGCAGATGCCGCCGCGCCATCACGACGCTGAGCTTCTCGGCCATCAGCTTTGTCTTGCCTTTGCGACGAATGCCCGCCGTGTCGACGAAAACGTATTCCGTGCCGTTGTGCGTGACGGCTTCATCCACCGCATCGCGTGTGGTTCCCGCAATGGGCGAAACAATCGCACGCTCGGTGCCCGTGAGTGCATTCAGCAACGTGGATTTACCCACGTTCGGACGTCCGATGATCGCGACCTTGATCGGCCGTACGACTTCGGGCGCGTGCTCGTCCTCCTCGGCTTCCGGCTCCAGCAGGCGACCGCCCCGTTTGCCCTTTTGCACCGCACCACGTTTTTTCGCGGCCTCGGACGCAGGGATCTCTTCCGTCACGTGATCCAGCAGTTCCCCGATTCCAAGACGATGTTCGGCCGAAACCGGAAACATATCTTTGAAGCCGAGCGAATGAAACTCGTGCGTCAGATCCTCGCGCTTCGGGCTATCGATCTTGTTCACGGCCAGCGCTACGGGCTTGCCGATCTTGCGCAGGATCTTCGCCAGGTCGCGGTCCGTGCCCGTGATCTCCGCGCGCCCGTCGATCAGGAAGATGATGTGCGTGGCTTCCTGCAACGCCACGCGGGCCTGCTTCAGGATCTGGCTCGGGATCATTTCCTCGTCGTTGGGGATGATGCCGCCGGTATCGACAAGCTCGAACGATTTGCCGCGATGTTCGGCCTTGCCATAGATGCGGTCCCGCGTGATACCGGGCTCGTCGCCCACGATGGAGCGCCGCTGGCCGGTGATCGCGTTAAAGAGTGTGGACTTCCCGACGTTCGGGCGTCCCACGATGACAATGGACGGAAGTTGATGCACTAACCTCTATCATCGCGTATATTGGCGCACGCAAGCGGCATCAGCCAATTTGTGACAAACAGAAAACGGGGATGCCGACGGAAAACACGGGTCCGCCTCCACAACGTGCGACAATAAGACTTCCCCCTTTTCCCGAATGTCCAACAACTCTATTCGAAACATCGCCATCATTGCGCACGTCGATCATGGCAAGACAACGCTGGTCGACGCCATGCTCAAGCAGAGCGGCATTTTTCGCGCAAACGAAGAAGTCGCCGAGCGCGCCATGGATTCCAACGATCTGGAACGCGAGCGCGGCATCACGATTTTGGCGAAAGCCACCGGCGTCCGCTACGGCGAGACGAAGATCAACATTATCGATACCCCCGGCCACAGTGATTTCGGCGGCGAAGTAGAACGCGCGCTGAAGATCGTCGACGGCGTGATGCTCTTGGTCGATGCCAGCGAAGGCCCTCTGCCGCAGACGCGCTACGTGCTCTCGAAGGCGCTCGAAGCGAAACTGCCGCAGATCGTGGTCATCAATAAGATCGACCGTCCCGACGCCCGCATTCAAGAAGTGCTGAATGAGGTCTACGATCTCTTCATCGATCTCGATGCGCACGAAGATCAGCTCAGCTTCCCGGTGATTTATACGAACGGCAAGGCGGGTATCGCGAAGCTCACGCCGGAAGATCCGAGCGAAAATCTGCAGCCGCTGTTTGAAAGCATCATCAAGAACATTCCCCCGCCGCCGGGCGATGCCGACGCCATTCTACAGATGCTGGTGGCGAATCTCGATTACTCCGACTACCTCGGCCGTTTGGCCATTGGCCGCGTGTTCAACGGAACGCTGCGCGTGAACGACGAAGTGAACATCGCCAAGCTAAACGGGACGATGCACAAGACCAAGATCACCAAGCTCTATTCGTTCGAAGGCCTGAAGCGTGTGGACGAAACGATTGGGCGCCCTGGCGACATCCTGGCGATTGCCGGCGTCGAGGGCATCACCATCGGCGAGACCGTAACCAGCGTTGATAATCCGCAACCGCTGGCGCACATCCAGATCGACGAGCCCACGATCGCGATGACGTTCTTCATTAATACGTCGCCGTTTTCGGGACGCGAAGGCCAGTACGTGACGTCGCGCAATCTGCGTGATCGTTTGGATAAAGAACTCCTCACGAACGTTTCCATCAAGGTGGAAGAGGCCGGTGGACCCGACGCATACAAGGTCATGGGACGCGGCGAACTGCAACTGGCGATTCTCATCGAAATGATGCGTCGCGAAGGTTTCGAGCTGGCCGTCGGCAAGCCGGAAATCCTGACCAAAGAGATCAACGGGAAGACCCACGAGCCGCAGGAACTGCTGGTAATCGATTGCCCGGATACGTTTGTCGGCGTGGTGATCGAAAAGCTGGGCACCCGCAAAGGCAAGATGGAGAAGATGATCAACCACGGCTCCGGCCGTGTGCGCCTGGAATTCCTGATTCCGTCGCGCGGCTTGATCGGTCTGCGCAGCGAAATGCTGACAGATACGAAGGGCACCGCGATCATGAACTCGCTCTTCCACGGATATGTGGAATGGCAGGGCGATATCTCGTCGCGTCCCACGGGATCGCTCATTGCCGATCGCGCCGGCAAGACCACTGGCTACGCGCTCTTCAACCTTCAAGAACGCGGCGATATGTTCGTGGGCTCGGGCCTGGAAGTCTACGAAGGCATGATCGTCGGAGAGAACGCGCGCGACGCCGATCTCGACGTCAACATCGTCAAGGAAAAGAAGCTCACCAATATGCGAGCCTCGAGCGCCGATGAAGCGATTCGCCTAGTGCCACCTCGTTTACTCAATCTGGAACAGGCACTGGAATTCATCCGCGACGATGAATTAGTCGAAGTCACTCCGCAATCGATTCGCTTGCGCAAAAAGATCCTGAAGCAGAATCAGCGATAAATTAGACCCACCTCGGAAGCCCCCAGACCTACCAGATCTGGGGGCTTCCCGCGTTCGAGCCCTTCTAGATAACACCTCTGTAAATTTTCTTTCCGCAGAACAAGTTATTCTTTTTCAATAACATAATTGCATATTTCTCTTAGGTTTCGCTTTCCAAACCTTGATTCCCTGTGTAATACTAACGGTCAACGCACATGACCCTGGCGACCGAGGCGATCGCCCGCTACCACAAACTAATCGAGAACGAACCCTACATTGAGTTGGGTTGGGCGGCAGAACTGCAAGCGCAATTGCGCGCAGCCAAGCTCACCAATCATCCGATGTCTCCGGTTCTGCGTCCCCACTTTGTCTCGAGCCGCGATCATGCGGCGCTGGAGAAAGCGAACGCCATCATTCTGTCGGCCATCCGCCGCACCGAGCAAATCGTTTTAACTTCGCCCGCACACATGGCGCGGCTGCAACTGCTGCCGGCCGAACGCATGCTGGCCGCGGTCGATCCCGGATTCGCGCCTCTGTCGATGACCGGCGTGCTCGATGCGAGCATCCACAACGGCGCCATGCGCTTCCTGGGATATCGCGAGGCGTCGCCCTCTAGCGTCATTTACAGCGATCTGATGGCAGACGTCTATTACGACGCGCCTCCCGTAAAGGAATTCCGCAAGAAATACAAACTGACGAAGCTCGCCGGCAGCAAGTTCTTACTGCAGGGGATCCTGAAGGCTTACAAAGAATTCGGCGGCAAGCAGAAGAAGCCGTCCATCGCAATCATCGAATCCCGTCCGCCGTTTCAACCGGCCGAGGCCAGCGAGAACGCCTTGCTGCTCGAGTTCTTCCGCAAAGAGGGCCTGACGGCGAATCTGATCGCCCCCGAACACGTGGAGTATCGCAACGGCGTATTGCGTCACGGCGAGCTCCAGATCGACATCGTCTATCGCGCGCTGCGTCTGCAGGAATTCCTGGTGCGCTTCGACCTGAACCATCCGCTGGTGCGCGCCTACAAAGAACGCGCCGTCTGCGTAATCAATAATTTCCGCAGCGAGTCGTTGGCCAAGCGTGCGATCTTCGACCTGCTTACAGACGAAACGTTCACCGCGAAGTTCCCGGCTGCCGAACGCAAAGCGATCAAGGATTTCATCCCCTGGACGCGCCTGGTGCAGGCGGCCAAAACGACGCACAACGGCCGCACCATCGATCTTCCCGAATACGCCATGAAGCATCGCACCAAGCTGGTGCTGAAGCCCAACAGCGACGCCACGGATCTGCAAACCTTCCGTGGCGCCGATACCGACGAACTTGGTTGGGAGAAGGCCCTGCGCCAGGCCATGCGCAATCCCTACGTGATTCAGGAAACCACCGACACCGCGCGCGCCGTATTCCCGCTGTTCCAGTACGGCAGCCTCGTGATGAAAGACATGCATGTCGAAATGCATCCGCATTCGCTCGGCGGCAAGATCCACGGCGTTTCCAGCTGGCTGAGTGTCGCGGGAACCTCCGGCTTCACGACGCTGTCCGGCTTGGCTCCCACGTTCCTGCTTGAGAGCAAGTAGTTTCCGGCGGCGTCTCGGCGCGTTATGATGAGGGTGATGTCGCAAGCCTTGCGTTTTCGCATGGAATATTGGAAAGACGGCGATTGGTACGTCGGCCGGCTTCCTCATGTACCGGGCGTGTTCAGCCAGGGAGCCACTTTGGTAGAACTGGAAGACAACCTCCGCGACGCGTATCTCTTGATGCTGGAAGAGCAGCCGTCTCCCGAAGCCCCCGGGTTCGAGACGAAAGAGATCGAAATCACAGCCTGAAGCGCCGCGAATTCGTGCGGTCCCTGGAAGGCGCTGGTTGCATTTTGAGGCGCGGCGGCGGACGGCACGACGTCTACTTTAATCCGGCAACGCCAGCCAGCTTGAGGACGTGGCGCACGCTCCCAGCGTGCCGCGTCCCGACTCATCGGAACGCCCGGCTGATTTTCACAAGACGCCAGGCGTTTACACGAGTGTGAACACGGCACGGCCGTGCGCCACAAGCCTACTTCACCGGTACTTTGCGCGTCAGCTCGGTTCGCGGAGCCCCATGCGTGAGCGTGGGGCTTAGAAACTTAAAATGTGTAAGCCCCAAGCTAATGCATGGGGCTCCACTGAAACTCTTATTTCCCGAGTGGGGCTTTCCGCGCCACACTGTACGTATATGATCCCCGGGCTGACGCCGCGGGGTTATAGCCCTGTCCCGTGAGGGCGGGGATTCTGCACGCGCTATTTCTTCAACCCCGCGGTCCAGTTCTGGATCACCGTAACAGGCGTCGCGATAATATCCCGCGTGTCGCCCTGTGTGACGATGAACTTCTTCCCATCGGCACTGACGTCGTAATAGACCTGGTTTGAGACTCCACCTTTCGGCATGCCACCGAACAGTACCTGGGTCTTTCCGATCTCCAGCGTACCGTTTCGCTCCGCCACTTCCGTCGCTACCAGGTGGTTGTCTGCCGTTGAGTAGAAGATCTCTTTGCCGTCCCGCCGCCAGCGCGGCGAGTATCCGCCGCCCGTTGAGATCGGCCGTTCTCCGCCTGGACCGGGAAACGGCGCCGCGTAGATTTCGCTTAACCCCGTTTCCACGGATTGGTAAACAACCCATTTCCCGTCGGGAGAGAAACGAGCCTGTGCCGCGGTTCCCGAGGCAAGCTGCTGCGATTTTCCGTCTCCCGATTGTTCCAGCGGCCAGATCAGGGCGCCACGTGTTCCGCCGCCCCTTGACGAATACAGGAGAAACTTACCATCGGGCGAAACACTGGTCGGCCATGCGTTGGCGTTGCTGGCCGCGAGGACGGGCTGTTCCGTGCCGATGCCGTTTGATGCTTTGCGGAACATCTGTTCTTTGCGATTGCTGTGCCAAAACAGCGTCGAACCATCGGTCGACCACACCGGACTTGACTCAAAGGCATTCGGCGTAAGAGTGAATCTAGTCGGTACGCCCCGCGCAAGATCGACGATCCATATATTGGCGCCGCCGTTGGCACCGAGAGCAACAGCCAAAGACTTTTGATCGGGAGATAGCTCCAGACTATCGACAATTCCGCCACCGGCCATCTGCGCGAAGTCTCCCACCGCTCCCAGCGACTTACCGCTGCGATCCATCCAAACCAACTGGGAACGCGCCATGTTTGCGCCAACGCCGGTCTCAATCGCCAGAAGTCCTGTTGCCGAGACCGTCATGCCCGCTACGCGCGAGGGCTGCATATAGGTGTTGACACCCTCCGCGATCGGCTTGGCTTCCCCTGTGGTGACCAGCTTCACCGGATCAAAAGGCTGAGCCATGAGAGTGCTTTCGCGAAGATACAGTAATTGGCCATCCGAATAGATCGCATTGGAATTGGCCAGTGCCAGCTGTTTGCCCGGGCTCTTGGGATCATCGAGCGATCCCACCAGCACGGGAATGTCTCCCGTTCGCGAGGAAATGTATAGAAAATGTCGGCCGTCCGGCAGAAACCAAGGGAATCGGTGCCCCGTTTGCTCCTTGACGGCATCGAAGGAAGTGGCTGACGTCGGAGTCCCGCCCGCTGCGGGAATCTGAAACAGCCCGTTCGGCCCATTGACCGAATAGATAATGACGCCTTGATGGCTCCACGTCCCCCCTCGCAAAGGAGCAGGAAGATTCGCAAGTGCAATAGGCGGCCCACCGGCTATGTCAATCTTCTTGAGCCCGAGTCCCGAACAAAAGCCGATGTACTGGCTATCCGGAGACCAGAACGGCAGGAAGCCATCTTCGGTGCCGGGCAACGCTTGTGCGATTCCCGAATCCATGCGACGCACCCATAGTTGCGTTCTTCCGCTGGCGCCTCTGGCGCCGAACACCATCCGTGTTCCATCGGGAGACAGCGCTGGGAGGGCAAAGTTGGAGAAGTCGAATGTCGTCCCATCGGAGGGCAGTACTGAAAGATTCAGCCTCCGCTGCTCGGGAGGCGTTTCGCGGAAGTGGATAAATGCGAGCCCAACGGCCGCGAGCGTTGCGAGTGCCGCCACCAAGATCACAGCACCGAACCGCGACTGTGAAGGAGCGGACACGGCGGCCTGCACACCCAACCCACTCGCACCCGATCCAATGGCCAGCAGCAAATCCCAATCGCCGATGGATTGCAGCCTCTTGCGCGGATCTTTTTGCAAACATCGCTGCAGCAGCGGACGCACTTGCTCGGGGACGTCGTCCAGATTCGGAGCGTCCTTCAACACGCTCGCCAAAATATCGGACACCGTTTCGCCGTGGAAGAGCTGCTTGCCCGTTAGCATTTCATACAACACCACCCCGAAGGAGAAAATATCAGAGCGCCGGTCGGCTTGATTGCCGCGAGCTTGCTCGGGGCTCATGTACGGAGCCGTGCCCATGATCATCCCCGCGCTGGTCGGCGACATGGTCAGCGTCGCGACATTTGTGCCCGTGGGCGCGTCATTCGGTTGCGACACCGCGGCTAATCCGAAATCCAAAACCTTGACGACGCCCTCGGGCGTGATCATCACATTCGCCGGTTTGAAATCGCGATGCGTGATGCCCTTCTCGTGCGCAGCGCTAAGCGCTTCCACCATCTGACCGGCGAGACGAAGGCTTTCGTCCAAGGGAATCGCGCCGGTCTCGATATGAGCCGCGAGCGTTTGCCCGGGCACGAGTTCCATCACGAGCGCTTGATATCCCTCGGCCTCCTGCACGCCGTAGATCTGCGCAATGTTCGGATGATTCAGCGACGCGAGCACTTTCGCTTCGCGTTCAAATCGCGCGAGCCGTTCGGGATCGCGTGCCACTGAGGCCGGCAGGACTTTGATCGCGACCTCGCGATCGAGCTTGGTATCGCGTCCGCGATACACCTCGCCCATTCCTCCGGCGCCGAGCTCTGAAAGGATAAGATACGGCCCTATTTTCGCGCCGAGAGGGAGCGGCATAGTGTCCCAATGATTCTACCCCAACCGCAGGAGGACGCCCTTGTAAAACGGATGCATCGGGCTCGATACACTGAGAAGGCAGCACACGATTGCTCGAACCGCAATGATTTACTCCGCCCTACTTTCCGAAATCGACTGGCTCCGTCACGGCTTCGGCACGCGCGCCGCGCCGCTCTCGCAAGACGGCATGGCCAGCCTCAAGCAGATTCATTCCGCAAGGGTACTGGCGGCTCACGACGCGGGCCTGGTGGGCGAAGGCGATGCGCTGGTGACCGATCAGGCGGGCCTACGCGTCTCCATCCGCACGGCGGATTGCTACCCTGTGCTGCTCGTGGACGTGAAGACCCGCCGCGTTGCCGCAGTTCACGCCGGATGGCGCGGCACTGCTGCGCAGATCGTCAGGGAAACTCTGCGGGAGATGCAGGCTGACGCGAAGAACGTGCGTGCGGCTATCGGACCGGGCATCGGGAAGTGCTGTTACGAGGTTGGCGCAGACGTGGCACGGTTCTTTGGCGCGCCCACGGCGCAGTCCGCCGGGCACACCGCCAAGTGCTGCATCGATCTCGCGGCGGCGAATCGCCAGCAATTGCTGGATGCCGGAGTAGACGGCGCACACATCGACGTGATCGCGCGCTGCACCTTCTGCGACGCCGAGAACTTTCATTCCTTCCGCCGCGACAAAGAAAGTGCCGGACGATTGATCTCTTACGTCGAGATCAAGAACACCGCGGCCGAAGCATAATTCCGTCCGCCAAAAACACGCAGGGCGCGGAGCTCCACCACTTGGTGAGGCCCGCGCCCGCGGAGATTCGGGGAACAGAGAAACGAATCGATCGAAGAAACGACCGATCGAAATTAAGCTGCGGGAACCAGCAGTTCCTCGAGGCTTTCCGATCCTTCGCCGCTCTGGTTGCGGTCAGCAATCTCCTGGCACTGAATGCAGAAGGGAGTCCACGGCACGGCCGCCAGCCGCTTAGGGCTGATATCTTCTTCGCAGTGCAGGCACACGCCGAACGCGCCTTCCTCGATGCGACGCAATGCCGCCCGCACGTTGCGGAGCAGTTGCGATTCGCGATCCAGGTTGCGGATGGCGAGCTCGCGCTCGGCCGCATGTTGAACTTCGTCTAAAGCATCGGGGCTTTTTTCGATCGCGATTCCTTCGCGATTTCGTACGAACAGCTCCAACTCAGCCTGCTTCGCCTCCAATGTTTCTCTAAATTTCTTCAATTCACTTTTTGTCATTTTGTTGTCTCCAGTATCGTCTCTCTTGTCCGTGTCTCTTATCCGTGTCTCTTATCCGTGTGTCCGGTCTCTATTCTCTACGTTGCTCGTCCCTTTTTAGATGAGGGCCTTATGTCTAATCGGATTAGACGCGCCGACTTCCAAAAAGGTTCAAACTTCAAAACCAAATTCTTCAACTACTAAAAAGCACCCACCAATGATCTACTCAATTTGACCTACTCAATTTGATCTACGTCTTGGTTTGATCTACGTCTTGTGTCTCTGCGACGTGGGAGGTTCGTTCCGGCGTCTCGCCTGGAACGATAGATGCCCCAGCCAATCCCGGGCTGCGGTTTCCTTATTTCGATTTTCAAAAATCTTAGCACAGCAGAACCCTGATGCGCAAGCAATTTGATTGCCACAATTGCGCGCCCTGCTTTTGCCGCACTGATCTACCCCTATCGACCACTCATCTTGCAAGCTTTATAGCCATCCCGGAATATCTGTAAATATCTCGCGCTTGTCTCTCCTTCCGTGCGTTCTCCGCAATTCGTCCCACTGCCGTATACTGTTCCGTAGCATGGACAAAAGTCTCATGGAAGAACGCCGGGACGCACCAGATACTAGCATTTCTTTTCGGGCACTCTGTGCCGTTGTGGGAATCTGCGGGGCGTTTGTCGTGGCCGGGCTGCTTTTTATTCCGTTCGCCGGAATCCAGGATGACGAGGCCCTATTCTCGGTTCCTATCTATCAGGATTACTTCGAGTTCCGCATCCGCGCCTTTCATCATCCAATCCCGCTCATGCTGATGACCTACATCGGCACACTGAAAACGGCGATCTATTGGCCGATCCTCAAGATCTTTCATGGCGGCGCCTACTCCGTGCGCCTCCCCATGCTGCTCCTTGGAGCGGTAACCATATTCTTTTTCTTTCGTTTGGCGGACACCATCGGGGGACGCAGAGTAGCCTGGATCGCGGCAGTCTTGTTGGCCTCCGATCCCATCTTCCTGCTGTTAGACACCTTCGACTGGGGGCCGGTCGCGATTGAGCACTTTTTACTTGTGACTGGCATTTTTGCCGTGGTGCAATACTACCGACGTTGCGTTCAAAATGGCATCCAAAATGGCGACCAACGTAGCAAAACGACACACTGGCTCCTCGCCGCCGGATTTTTTTGCCTGGGGCTGGCGCTCTGGAACAAGGCGATCTTTATGTGGCCCCTCGCCGGGCTCGCAGTTGCAGCCGGAGTCGTGTCTCACAAAGAAATCCTCGGCTCGCTCCGGTGGCGCCGCATCGGGATCGCGACAGCCGCCTTCATCATCGGAGCAAGTCCTTTTATTTTATACCATATACGGACTCATGGCGCGACCTTCCGCGCATCCGGCCACATCGACAATCCGGACTGGAACGCGAAATTCGTCCAGGTCAAAATTGCCCTCAACGGCAGCGCGCTGTTCGGCTATCTGGTATCGAACGGTACCCTCCCGGGGTCTCGACCGCCCCAGGCAGCCTCAGGACGCGTCGCATCGGCCATCCACGACGTCCTGGGGGACCACATCGCAAGCGCCAGTGAATCCGCCATATGGATTTGTATTTTGCTGGGAGCTCCTCTATGGTGGCGATCCCGTACGGCATGGTTCTGCTTGATCTTCTGCGGCGTCACGTGGATCGTCATGGTCTTGACGAAAGGAGCAGGCGGTAGCGCGCACCACGTCGTACTCATGTGGCCTTTCCCCCAACTCTTCGCGGCGACCGTGATCGCGGCCCTCCCTTCGCGCACCGCCATTCGCGGAATTGTGGCTTTCTTGGCATTGATGAACCTGCTCGTCATAAACCAATATCTGCTTCAAATACAAAGAGATGGGCCTGGCGACGTCTTCACCGATGCGACCTTCGGATTGGCCGACTCTCTGGGCTCCTATGGCTCCGCCACGATCTATCCCACGGACTGGGGAATGCAGAATCCCATCGCTTTGTTGAGTCCCAAACCGTTAAAGCTCGACAACGCCGAAGGCGACTTCAATCACGACGATATAGACCAGCCGCAGCGCGATCACATCGCCCAGATGGCCGCCAATCCAGATGCGATTTTCGTCGGCCATGCCCCCGGATTCGAAATCTATCCCGGCAGCCGGGAACGGGTGGCCAGAGCCGCGGAAAGCGCTGGGCTCCACGTCCAGATTCTCCAGACCATCTCGGACGCCCATGGCCGTCCGGTGTTTGAAATCATCCGCTGGGCCCACTAACTTGCCGGCCCAACAATTCCCACAAGGAAACATCCTTCGAACCATCCGCTTCGGTCGCCGTCTTTAGTAATAGTGTGGTGTCCTGTCACAACACCGTGTCGAAGGTATACACAAGAAGGACCAAATTTTGACCTAAAGCTTTCTTTATCAACCCGATAAAGTGGACTTTCAAGTGCCCTAGAAATGTCGGCAATTAGGAATGGGAAACGTGCGCAAACTCGGGCTGTGGATCGCCGTGCTGGGAATTTTCCCGGCCAGCGCCACTACGCTCGAGAAGCTCTCCCTTCCGGAGATGGCGCAGAAGTCGACCGCCGTGATTCGGGCCAAAGTGGTGGGTGCCGTTGGCATCCTGCGAGGGTCGGACGTTTACACGGTCTATAAGCTCGAGCCTGCGGACGTTTGGAAATCGCCGGTGACGGGCGTTCCCACGGAAGTAGCGATCCCGGGAGGCGTCGCGGGCGGCGTGCGGCAGCCGGTGGAGGGCGCTCCTGCTCTCGCCCAAGGCCATGAATACGTGTTCTTCCTGTGGACCAGCAAAAGCGGACTCACGCAGTTGATCGGACTGTCGCAGGGCTTGTTCGACGTGCGCACGGGAGACGGCTCCACGCAGAACGTGTTTCGGGCCCCAGCCAGTGAGCGCATGCTCGACGCGCAGGGCCGTCCGGTGGCGGACGAAACCGTTTCGATGAAGCTGTCGGATCTGAAGCAGCAAGTGGCTCGTGCCCTTTACACAAAGCTGGCCACGCAGCCGGCCACCGAGATCGCCAAAAAGGAGGCTCGATAAACGATGCGAGCTCTCCGGCAGTTCGCCCTCGTTATCGCGGGCATCGCAGCGATGTCTTCGGCAGCTTCGGCCTACTACCACTGGGTGTTCTTCCCGACGTCCACGGCGCCGTTCATCGCCGTCCCAGGCAAGTTCGACCTCGCGGCGCAGAAGGACAATAAAGTTAATTTCTTTATCTCGGCGCAGGGCCCTTCCGCCCTCATGCCGGGCGATAGCAGCACGGCCGTTTATAGCCAAATTCAACGCGCTGCCGCGGTATGGAACAACGTCTCGACGTCCTCCCTGCGCTTGGCCTTCGGAGGCTTTGCGACAATCGGCACGCCGCAAACCGCGCCCGGCATTGACGTCGTATTCGACGACAACATGCCGCCGGGAATTCTGGCGCAAACGCGCGTGACGTTCCCTGCGAGTTTGAGCTCGCTCGCCGCGCAAGGAACGACGTCCGCAGCAACGTTTGTGCCGATCCTGCGTTCGAAAGTGCAGTTGCGCAGCAATCTGGCGGCAGCGGGAACACAGCAGTTGAGCTATAGCGATAGCTTCTTCCTCACGGTGGCGCACGAATTCGGCCACGCGATTGGCCTGCAGCATTCCATGACCTCCGCGACCATGTCGACGGCGGTCACGCGCGGGACGATGAAGGGCGCGCCGCTCGCAGCCGACGATGTCGCTTCGGTTTCGCTGTTGTATCCGGCCACCGGCTATACGGCGTCGACGGGCACGATTTCCGGGACCGTGACGCTTTCCAACGGAGGCGTGAACATGGCGAGCGTGGTGGCGCTTTCGGCATCGGGAGCGGCGATCGGCACGCTGACGAATCCGGATGGCACGTATCGCATCGACGGACTGACACCGGGCGCCTATCTGGTCTACGTTCATCCTCTTCCGCCTGCGGCCGATGGCGAAGCGTCTCCGGCGAACATCATTGCGCCGGTGGACGTGGCGGGCAATACTTACGCGGCCAACATCGGCTTCGACACCAGCTTTTTCCCCGGCACAAAAGATTGGACAAAAGCCGCGCAGATTTCCATCGCCGCGGGCCAGCTCACCAGCGGCGTGAACTTCGCGGTACAGGCGCGTCCGCGTCCCGTGATTTACGGGATGCAAACCTACGGCTACATCAACGGAGCCGCCGTGTCGGAGCCTCCGATGACCGGTGGAACGCTCGGGAACCCGCTGGTATTCTACGCGACGGGCATCACCACGAATAACCAAACCGCGATCGCGCCGGGGCTGAGTGTCAGCATAATTGGTGGCGCGGCATCGCTGCGCGCCGGAACATTGTCCTATTACACACAAGGCTATCTCCTGACGTACGTCGACACGGCCGCAGTGGCCGCTCCTACGCCAGCGGCGCTGGCCGTAACACTGGGCAACGATTTATACGTGCTTCCGCAGGCGTTCACGGTGGAGGCGGTTGCGCCGCCCGCGATCACACAGATCACGCCGGGCACGGCAGCCGATGGCAGCGCGAACCTCAACGTTGCCGGATCGAATCTTAGCGCGGCCTCGACCATCACCTTTGACGGAGCGCCAGCGGCGATTCAATCGGTGAATATAGATGGCTCGCTGACGGTGGTCCCGCCACCCGCGCCGAGCGCCTACGCAGCCGTTGTCGAAGCCGTCAATCCAGAGGGGCAAACGTCGCTCCAATCGGTCGGCACTGCCACTGCTCCCGTTTATTCCTACGGCGTCTCGAACGCGGCGACCATCAGCGTGCAGCCCGCGGTCGCGACAGCCGGAACCGATTTAATGTTGACCCTCACGGGCGTCAATACACACTTCGCCGATGGCCAGACCGTGATCGGCCTTGGCACCAGTGACATCACGGTCCGCCGGGTGTGGGTGGTGAGCCCGAACGTGATTCAGCTGAATGTCAGCGTAGGCGCGGGTGCTAGCCTTGGCCCTGTGAGCGCGACCGTTTCCACGGGCCTGGAAATAGTGACACTGCCTGCGGCAATCTCGATTCTTGCGCCCGCCGCTCCGCAAACCAGCCTGCTAGCGCCAGGCGTCAGTACTCTGACAGGCCTGCCTGGTGTACCGATCGGCGGAACGGTTTTACTAGCCACCAATGGCCTCCCGACGAACCTCGCAGGGTGGAACCTGACCATTGGGGGCGTGAGTACGACCTTCGGCGTGAATTCGAACGGCATCCTGACCGCCGCTGTCCCTGCTGGGGTGAGTTTCGGCCCCGCCGCACTACAGTTGACCGCTCCCAGTGGCGCCGGCCCCAGCCCGATCTTAATTCAAGTGGATGCGCCGCCCCCCGTGATCACAGGCGCGATTGATAGTTCCGGCGCGGGCGGTACCGGCTTCTCCATTTCCGCGGCAACTCCCGCGAACGCAGGCGATGTGATTACCTTAGTCGTGACGGGATTAGCCGGAGCCGCCCCCACGCTACCCCCCGCAGGCGCTATCTGGATAACGGTCGGCTCCACAACGCTGCCGGTCTTCTCTTTAGGCGCAGCTTCCCAGAATACGGTTTTGGTGCAATTCGCGCTTCCCGCCATCCTGGCAAATTCGCCCACGACAACGACACAACTCACTGCCGTGACAATTGGCACCGGCACCCGAGTTTCGACTCCGTTTCTTTTAACGGTCGTCCCGTCCTTACCGCCAGCCCCGTCAAACTAGTCGGCAGTCGCGGTGAGATCGTTACTGCGTCCCCTCGTTTACAGTCGGAGTTCGGTGCTAATTTTGCGATAAGGCCGAATTGTTGATCGTGTTCAACACCGAACCGCGACCGTCAGGGAGTGGACACAAAGTTCGCGTTATCGTTGCGACAGGCCACTAGCCATAGCCCCCTCCGCCGTTGCTTCATCTTTTCCCTACTATTCCGGCCTTCGGGCCGATAAGGAATCTAGCACTGCCGACGGCCTTTATCACCAGTCAGCTAGGATCGCAATGGCAGTGGATCAGAAAGCAGTGGATCAGAAAGGATCACCGTGTCACTGGACGTGTTAATCGTCGACGATTCCGCCGCCATCCGCAAAATATTGCACCGGGTTCTGATACAAGCAGAAATCCCATTGGGGAAGGTTCACGAAGCCGGGGACGGACTCGATGCCTTGGAGAAACTGAAGACCGAAACCGTGGGGCTGATCCTCTCGGACATCAATATGCCAAACATGGACGGCATTGAGTTTCTAGGGAAGTTGAAAGAGAATGCCGCCCTCAAATCCGTGCCGATCGTGATGGTCACAACGGAAGGCAGTCAGGCGAAAGTCATGCAAGCGCTCGAACTCGGGGCCGTGGGGTATGTTCGAAAACCCTTCACCGCCGAACAAATCAAGGAGAAATTGACAGGAATCATATGATCGACAGACTTTCATCCGAGGAAATTGCAGCGGCGGTGCGCTCCGCCTCGCACGAACTATTCTCCACGATGTTGCAGTTGCCGCTTGAGGCGGACGCCCCCTACGACGAGACGGCGGAACCCGAAAGTCTGGATGGCGTGGTGGCCCTTGTGGGCATCGCGGGATCCTGGACCGGTACGGGCCGCATCGCGTGCACGCCGCAATTTGCATGCCGCCTCGCCGGTGCACTTCTCATGCAGCCTTACGAAGCCGTGGATGAAGAGGTGCTTGACGCGGTGGCCGAAGTATCCAACATGATCATCGGTAACGTCAAAACCATCTTTGAAGAGAAATTAGGACCGCTCGCATTGAGCGTTCCTACCGTGATCTTCGGCCGCAATTACCGCACGCACTCTTCCGGCGTTCCCAAGTGGACGGTCATTCCGTTCCAAACCGGAGAAGACTCGTGGAACATTAGCTTCTGCGTGATTCCCACGAAAATGCATCCGCACCCGCAAGCCGCGCGCCCGGAAGTGGTACACGTCGCCTAGCTTGGTTACGTCGCCTAGCTTGGTTACGTAGCGTAGCGTTACGACCTAGCCGCGGATCTCGGCGTGGTGCCGGACGTCCACGCCCTTGACCAGGAACATGACGTCTTCGGCGATATTCGTGGAGTGATCCGCAATCCGTTCCAGGTTGCGCGTAATGGTCAGCAACGCCAGCGCCTCCTGAATGTTGTGCGGATCTTTCTCCATGAAACTTACCAGCTCGTGATAACAGGCCGTGCGCAGGCTATCCACCGCATCGTCCGAGGCCAGCACGCTGCGCGCCAAGTCCGCATCGCGCATCACGAAGGCGTCGAGCGCCTTGCGTACCATCGACTGCACCAGACCCGCGATGTGCGGAATATCGATCATGGGCTTGATCGGCGGACCGTCCATCAACGCCAAGGCCCGACGCGCGATATTCTCGGCCAGGTCGCCCATCCGCTCCAAATCGGTGTTGATTTTGAGTGCGGCCACGATCAGCCGTAGATCCGTAGCCATGGGCTGCTGCAGGGCCAGAAGCTTCACGGCAAAATCGTCGACTTCGAGTTCAATCGCATTGATCCGCACTTCGTTGCGGAACACTTCCGCAGCGGCGCTGCGGTCCTTTTGCGTGACCGCCAGGATACTGCGTTGAATGGAGGACTCCACCAGCGAGCCCATCTCCAACAGCTTCGTCTTCAGTTGTTCCAGTTCTTCTACAAAATGACGCACGGCGTGTTCTCCTTGGGAAACACTGAAGCAGCCTGCGGGATTAGCCGAAGCGACCCGTAATATAGTCTTCCGTTTCTTTCTTGGCCGGATTCTTGAAAATGACGGTGGTCGCGTCAAATTCAATCAGCTTGCCCAGCAGAAAGAAGCCCGTGAAATCGGCAACGCGAGCCGCTTGTTGCATGCTGTGCGTCACGATGACGATGGTGCAGCTATCCTTGAGTTGAAAAATGAGATCTTCAATTTTCGCCGTTGCGATCGGATCGAGCGCCGAACAAGGTTCATCCAGCAGCAGCACTTCCGGATTCACGGCAAGCCCGCGGGCGATGCACAGCCTCTGCTGCTGCCCACCAGAAAGTCCATACGCGGATTGGTCCAACTTATCTTTTACTTCTTCCCACAACGCGGCGCGCCGCAGACTGTGTTCCACCTTGTCGCGCAATTCGTTGCGCGTGCCTGCCATGCCGTTGATGCGAAGCCCATAGGCCACGTTATCGAAGATCGATTTCGGGAACGGATTCGAGCGCTGAAACACCATGCCGACGCGGCGGCGCAGGTTCGAAACTTCCTGGTCAAAGATATTCTCGCCGTCCAGAAGAATTGTGCCTTCGACGCGTGTGCCACGAACCGTTTCGTTCATCCGGTTCAACGTCCGCAAGAACGTGGACTTCCCGCAACCCGAAGGTCCAATAAACGCGGTCACCTTCTTTTCGTAAATCTCCATGGAAATGCCATGGAGCGCGTGGAAATTGCCGTAATAGAAATTGAGATTCGTCGCGCGGATTTTTGCATCCGCCGTTTTCGGAGCTTGTAATCCAGCCGGAGGCTGAATACCGGTAGAAGACATCTTAACCTCGGAAATGGGTTGTTGTGTCGGACTCATGAGATCACCTTGCCACGTGCCGGTTTCTCGCAAGCACCAGCCTTGCGAACACATTCACGCCGAGCACAAGCGTGAGAAGGACGAAGCCTGCCGACCATGCCTGCTGGTGCCAGTCTTCGTAAGGAGCCACTGCGTATGTGTAAATCATCACCGGCAACGACGCGGTCGGCTGATTCAGCCCTTCCGACCAATACCGGTTGCTAAAACTCGTAAACAACAGCGGCGCTGTCTCGCCGGAAACGCGCGCGATGTTCAGCATCACGCCCGTAATAATTCCGTTCTTCGCCGCGGGAATCACCACTGTAAAAATGGCTTGCGCCCGCGATGCGCCCAGCGCCATGGAGCCCTCGCGCAAGGCTTTCGGCACTGCTCGCAGAAATTCCTCTGAGCTGCGAACCGCGATGGGGATCATCATCACACCCAACGCGATTCCACCCGCCCAAGTGGAAAAATGTTTCTGCGGCAACACGATGATGGTGTAAGCGAAGATGCCCATCACGATGGAGGGCACGCCATTCAGCAAGTCCGTCACGTACCGCACGGCGAATGCAAACACGCCTTCGCCAAATTCCGAGAGATACACGCCGGCCAGAAAACCAATCGGAATGCCGATAAAAGAAGCGATCAACAGCAGCTTCGCGCTGCCCACGATGGCGTTTGCCATGCCGCCGCCGGTCTCGCCCACCGGCGTTGGCAGCTTCGTGAAGAAGTTCCAGTTCAGGCTCGCCGCGCCGTGGATGAAAAGATAACCCAGAATAAAGATCAGGATTCCCGCCGCAACAACCGTACACATGCCGGTTACCGTCAGCATGGCGATGTTGACGGCTTTGCGGCGCCACAACAGGAGCGAACCCGTCATACCTTCCCTCGCTCGGAAGCCGCCATCATCAAACGCGCCGCGCCATTAATAATCACCGTCAGCGCAAACAGGACCAGGCCAAGTTCGATCAACGACTGCGTGTACAACTCGCCGGTCGCTTCCGTAAATTCGTTGGCGATGACCGCCGCAATCGAATACCCCGGGGCCAACAGCGAGGCTTTGATCTTCGGATCATTGCCCACCACCATAGTCACGGCCATCGTTTCGCCCAGCGATCTGGCCAGTGCCAGAAAAATAGATCCGGCAATTCCCCTGCTCGCAAACGGCAATACGGCATCCCACACCGTTTCCCACCGCGTGGCGCCCAGCGCCAATGCCGCTTCGCGTTGATCATTGGGCACCGCGCGAATGACTTCGCGAGAAATGGAAATGATAAAGGGCACGATCATCACCGAGAGGACCACGCCCGCCGAAAACAAACTCACGCCGTAGAAAGGTCCGCTAAACAAAGGCGTCCAGCCCAACACGGCCTTCAAATATGGCTCGATGATGCGCAGCCCCGGAACAAGGATGAAAATCCCCAGGAGTCCATAAATCACGCTCGGCACGGCGGCCAACAGCTCGATCAAAAAGGCCAGCGCATCGGACAATGCAGGCGGTGCCAATTCCGCAAGGAAAACAGCCGAGCCCACGCCCAATGGAACGGCAATCACGAGGGCCACAGCCGATGTCACAAGGGTTCCGTAGATAAACGGAAGAGCTCCAAATTGTCCCGCTACCGGATCCCACGTCTGGGTTCTCAGGAAGTTAAATCCAAACTGGTGCCTGGGGAGCACCGAGTTGATCCACAGTTCCCAGACAAGATAGGCCGTGATGGCCAAGATCGAAAATGCACACAGAAACGTAATGCCCATGGCAATCTCATCCCCACTTCGGAGGCGTTGCCACAATGACGATTCCGGCTTTGCGGATCCCGTCGTCGTAAGCGGTGCGGAGGAAGCTGCCATGGGCCTTTTACCTAAGAGACTACATTACAGAACTACTGAATCTTCGCGATCGCCTTCAACTCTTTCGCAACTACCGGCTTCGGCAGCGGCGCGTAATCTAACGCGGTCGCCATCGCCTGTCCGTCGGTCAGCATCCACTTTACGAAGTCGGCAATCGCCTTCTTCTTGGTTGCATCCTGGATCTTGGAGGGAACCAGTAACCACGTAAAGCTCGAAATCGGATACGATTCCTTGCCGGGAGAGTTCGTGATCGAAACACGGAAATCATCCGGAATTTCTTTCACCGCGCCAGCCGCATCCGCCGTGACGCTCGCCAAACTGGCTTCAACAAAGACACCAGCCGCATTCTTCACTTTGCCGAACGGCATTTTGTTCTGGCGGGCGAAGATCAATTCCACGTAGCCGATGGAGTTCGGCGTCTGTTTCACCTGGCCGGAAACGCCTTCGTTACCCTTGCCGCCCAGACCCACGGGCCAGTTGACCGACGTTCCGCGACCGACCTTCGTCTCCCAGTCCTTGCTGACTTTCGAGAGATAGTCGACCCAAATGTAGGAAGTGCCGCTGCCGTCCGAACGGTGCACGACAACAATATCGTTGCCCGGAAGATTCACGCCTGGATTCGCCTTGGCAATCATCGGATCGTTCCACTTCGTGATTGTGCCAAGGAAGATTCCCGCGAGTGCTTCGCCCGTGAAATTCAATTGCGCCGTCACACCCGCAATGTTGTAGACCGGAACTACTGCGCCCATAACGGTGGGGAAATGCAGAACACCGTTGCCGCGCTTCTCTTGAAAATCCATCAACTGCTTGTCGTTCATCGGGCCATCGGTGGCGCCGAAGTCAACCGTACCCTGCGTTACCTGCTGGATGCCTCCGCCGGAGCCGATCGACTGATAGTTGAACTGCAGCGTCGGAAACTTCTTGTGGTATTCATCGAACCACTTCGAATACATGGGGTACGGGAAAGTCGCACCGGCCCCGTTAATCAGTACATTCTGAGCAAATGCTCCGCTGGCCATCATGGCCAGCGGAAGCAGGAGCGCTAGTTTACGTGTCATAACCAAATCCTCCTAAATTGTCACACTACTTTATTACAGGTTCGTTACAAAGCTAGAACGTGAACGCCAGGTGAGATTGATACCGGAACGTCGTGTTGTAGCCCTGCTGCAGCGGCACGAAGAAGGCATTCGCCGGGTCGTTGCGGGAGATACCGTGTTGAATGAAAAGGCGGTTTTCCCATGCCAGCCAACGGGTGATTCCAAAGTTCACACGCAACGTGTGATCCTTGATGTTCACGCCAGTGCCGGTCCCGACGTCATCGTCGGTGAACTGCGAAACAAACGCGTTTGCCGGTTTGAAGAAGTACGCATACTGGAACTGCACATCGCCCAAGCGAGCGGCCTGTCCCCAAGAAGCGCCCAACATATAGCCATTATTCTGAGTCGAAGCCGAAGTGTTATGCGTGCCCTGCATGAACAAGGCAAACGGGAAGTTGTGTCCCTTGATCATGCTGCCCGTGTAGTTCAGGTTCCAGCCATAGTGGAGGACATCGAACCCACCGGCGGAGTAAATCGCGCCACCGGAGGTCGTGGTCGCATTACCCGTCGCACCCAGGTTGCTGGAGATCGTCGCGCCGAGAACGGCGTTCGTCACCAAGCCCTGACCGGCAGCGGTAGAAGCCAACTGGATCTGATTCGCATCGGTGAGCGTGAAATAAGCGAACTTAAAATCGGTGCGCCACTTCTTGCCCAGATTGCCGCCAACGAGCACGCCCTGATCCAGCAGGTCCGACGCATTGATGCGCTGTCCCAGGCTGTACCCGGCATTCAGATAAGGAGAGCCTGCCGGAACCACTTGGACGTTCGGGTTGGTTAAGATGTACTGACCAGCGCGGAATTCCACAAAGAGACCGTTTTTCGCCGTGCGACGGTAGGATTCCTGGAAACCGTTCAGCCTCAGATCGTCGTCCCAGATAAACTGGCGATTGTCGGCGAAAGCTTCCGCCGTGCGTCCGACGCGCAGTGTGAGGCCCTTGATCGGCAACACATCCACGTACGCTTCGGCCAGCGAGAAGGGAGCCTTGGTACCGATGCCGTTAAAGTCCGTGTCATTCGTGAGTTCGTTATTGTAAGGGGCCGTCGACAATTGGATGTGAGCGCGGGCCAGCGGCGTGCCGTCACCGTCTTTATTGAAGAGATCTTTGTCAATATTGAAGCGAAGACGATAGCGGTTGCGAACGTTCTGGAGGGCAGCCGCAGTCCCGTTCGAGGAGCGATCCTGCAAGTCGAAGCGATAGCGGAAGTCGCCCGAGAAGCGGAAACCAGCCAGACCGCGAATCAAGCCATCGACGCGCTTGTTCACGTCCGCGATGCTGGGACCGGCAGCGGCTCCGGCGGGCGCCTGAGGCACAATGGCGAGAACAGAAGCCAGCGGCGCAGCGGCTACCGCAGCGGGAACGATCGGGGTCGTACTGGCCACCGTTGCGGTATTTTTAAACTCGGCTGGAGCGGCAGCTTCGGACGCCGTGACGTCTTCTGAGCTCTTCGACTGGCCTGCCAGTTGGCGACGCAATTCGTTGATCTGGCGCTGTTGCTCAAACAACATTTGCTTCAACTGTTCCAGTTCGGAGACGGGGCCGCTAGTCGTCGGCGACGCAGACGCAGAAGACGGCTCGCCCGCAGGCTCCGCCGCCCAGGTCGGCATGGTACCAACGAGCAGAGCGGCGATAAACATTCGCACGCCCTTCTGGTGGAATTTCTTCATTCGTGCAATCCTCATTTTCTTTGTTTTTTTATTCGGTATGGCTCTAGGCACACTACCGATGTAGTTAGACCCGCTACCTATCCTAGAGATAAGAAATGAGACTGTAATGAATCTATGGTTACAGCTGTATTACTTCGGGGATTTTGAGATCCCGGCTTCGGCAGCCTCGACGGATTCAAAAATGGGGAGAAGCGTAGAAACGTGAGTGACCTCGAACAATGTCAGGAGACGAGGCGTTAATCCGCAGACACCGAACCCCAAGCCGCGATTCTGGCAAGAGGTGAAAACGCTGACGACGCAGCCCAACCCGGCAGAGTCCATATAAGGCACTCCGGACAAGTCCACAATGACGGGCTTCGTCATTTCCTGGCGGGAAACAGTCTGGAAATCAAACAACGTGCGAATAGTGAGGGGACCGGCGAGTTTCATCACGCGGGCACCCGATGCGGTATCCGCAACGTCGATCTTGAAAGATTCTTGAGATGGGTTCACAGAGAACTCAGTCTAGCCGCAAATCGCACACTGCTTCGTGACTAATAGGTTACAACACGATGACAATCGATAGAAGCCATGTCGGGAACTATGTTCTTCGTGCCTCGGGCAACCGGATCGTAAACGTCGTGCCCTTTCCGAGTTGGCTTTCCACGGTCACGGTCCCTCTCATCCGCTCGACCACATGCTTGACGATCGACAAGCCCAACCCCGTGCCACCCACCTGCCGAGAGCGCGCCTTGTCCACCCGGTAGAAGCGCTCGAAAATGCGCGGCAGATCCGCATGAGGAATCCCGACTCCCGTATCGGCAATCAGAATGGAAACCACTCCGGGCTCGTCCCGGCGGACGCCTAGGCGGACTTCCCCGCCCTCACGATTAAACTTGATTGCATTCGCCAGCAAATTGAGCACGGCCTGCTCCAAGCGCAACCGGCTGCCTGCCACTTGAAGATCCGCCATGGAATCTCGAACCAGCTTAACGGCTCGATCTCGAGCCTCCGACTCCACGGTCAGCAACGCGGACTCCACTACGCCCTTCACGGAAATGATCTCCTGGTCGCCGGAGTCGTTCCCGGATTCGAGTTCCGATAGCACCAAAAGATCGGCGGCGATACTCCCCAGGCGAACGGCATTCGCGCGGATGATTTCGACAAACTGCGTGCGGTTTTTCTCGTCGTCCAGGGCGCCATCCAGCAGCGTTTCGGCATAGCCAATAATCCCGGCCAGCGGCGTCCGCAATTCATGAGAAACGTTGGCGACGAAATCCTTACGCACCTGCTCCAACCGCTCCAGGTCGGTGATGTCGTGAAAGATCACAATGGCACCGTAGCCAGCTAACGTCGCGATGGCCGTTGCCTGAACGTCGAAGACGCGGGTCGTAATGGGCGAAAGTTTTAGGCGTAATGCGCCGGGTTCACCGCTCGATACAACACCGCGCACTAAGTCGTGGAGTTCGGGATCGCGCACCAACTCAATCAGCGGCACGCCTTCGAAATTATCGCCGCGGAACTCGATGGCCTTCAAGAACGCCTGATTGCAGAAGGTGACACGCAGATCCCGATTCACGGCTAGCACGCCTTCCGCCATGTTCGCCAGAATCGCTTGGCGGCGCGCGGATTCGAATCGCAGACTATCGACAAGCGTGTGCAACTCCCCAGCAACCGTCGTCAGCGAACGCTCAAGCGAGCCCAGATCGTCTCCCGGATCGTACAGCGAAATCGTTTCCGGAGCGGTGCCTGCCAGTCCATCGGCCACGCGCTTCAGCCGCCGTACTTTTTTGGACAAAGACCGCGAGACGAAAAACGCAATCATCAAAGCGAGGGCCGCTGCCAGAAATGCGATTTCCAAAACGGCGCCGCGAACTTCGGAATGAACCGGCACGCCCACGTGCTGCGCCGCGTAGCGCGTCAACACATAGTCCATCGCGCCGAGTGTTGCGCCGAGCAACACTACTGCAACCAACGCGAGCCGGGCAAAGAGAGAACGGAACATGCTGAGGATCTTTTCGAAGTTGTCCGCCGTCCGTGGCGGGCCTTTCGTCTCCAAGACTAGCAATTCACGAGCCCCGCGAGCGAGTACTTCCGTAATATTTTTAAAGTCGACTCACACGTCTGGCGAGCCCCTTCGCGGGCGCGGAAGAGCATCCGGGGCCGGAGCAGCGGAGAATCCCTGAGAGCTTTGCCGCAGATTTGCTACTAGTCTGTATGACTCCGGCAATTCTGGCCCTACTGCTATTCCTGACAACCCTTGTCCCTTCGGCCTTAGCAGCGGATTCCAAAAGCCCGGCGCCAAAAGCGGGGCCAGCCCAGACGAACGCCCCGACGAACACGCAGACGAGCGCCCAGCAGGACAAGTTCATCGAAGCCACCATCCGAGCCAAACTCGCGAAATCGAAAATTGGCAAAGACGGTTTCACGGTGCGCGTCCAAGGCGGCGTCGCGTATTGGGAAGGGACAACGACGGTTCCGCAACACAAAGGCGCGGCCACGCGGATGGCCCATACATCTGGAGCACCGAACGTCATCAATAACATCCGCGTGACGCGATCGGGAGTCGAGCCAACAGCCGCTCGCATAACATCGTCACCGACAACGCCGCCATCGACAGCATCGTCAACGACGACCGCAACGAAGCGGCCCGCCGCGGCCCCCGTTCCGGCGACGAACAGCGCCACGAACAACACCACAAACAACACCGCTCCGCCGACAGGTGCCGTACCCGCGCCCATCGCGACGCCCGATCCGGGACCTCGCCGAGTACAAGTCAAGCCCGCGTCGTCACCAAACGGCCCTCCGCAGTAAGGTCGGCGTGGCTTCGATGCATGATTGATTTCGCCGACCTAAACGGAGCCGCGACAGTTATGGAGCGGATGCTTTCGGCTTGTCCACAGCGTCTCTAGCTTGGGAAATACAGGACGGTTTGGGATCAACAGGACGGGACGCTAATTCTTGCGCGCGACCACTTGGCTCAAGGTATCGGCGTAAGACGCGATGCCCTTGTAGAGCGCTTCGGCGATTCTCTGCCGATGCTCTGGCTTCCGCAGCAACGCCTCGTCCGCCGAATTCGTCAGAAAACCAATTTCGGCCAGCACGCTCGGCATGTTTGCGCCGATCAACACCACGAAGGGAGCCTTCTTCACGCCGCGATTCCGCGCCGCATCGTTGGCGTTGGTCGAAAGCTTCGAGAGCGACGTCTGCAGCCGCGCGGCCAATTCGCGAGACTCGTCAACTTTGTCGCGCAGCGCGATTTTCTGCAGCAGGTCCTGCAAATCGTGGATCGACATTTCCGAACCCGCGTTCTCGCGCGTCGCCAGATCCATCACCGATTTGTTCGTGGTGAAGTTGAGGACAAATGTCTCTACGCCGGCCGCCGAACGGTACGGCGACGAGTTCGCGTGAATGGACAGGAACAGGTCCGCTTTGCGCTCGTTCGCGATGCGCGTCCGCTCTTCCAGACCCACATAAACGTCGTCGGAACGCGTCATCACGACATCGCTGCCCATGTTGTCGCGCACCAACGCAGCGAGACGCCGCGCAACATCCAACGACAAATCCTTTTCCAAATACCCGGACGGCCCGTGCGTCCCGACGTCGTTTCCGCCATGTCCCGCATCGATCACAACGCGTCCGAGCTTCAAACCAAGCGTGCGAACCAGCGAACGATCGTTGAGCGCGCCAGGCTTCGGCGCCAGCACTTCTCTTATGTCGTCCTTTCTCGCGTCGTCTCTCTCTGTAGAAAGGGGCTCGGAAAGCGACGACTCCGCATCGACCGGCACCGGAGGCAACGAAGACAACGACGCAAGCGTTGTGCCCGGCATTTTCGCGGGCTTCGCGACAACGTCACTTCCGGACGATCTCGCACTCGCCTTCGGCAGACTCGCGGGCACGTCAAAGGACGCCACATGTGTGACCGCGTCCGTTTCCGGTTCCTTGCGTAAAACCGCAGCACTCGCGTTTGTGGTCAGCGCGTCGTGCTCCTTCGCCCTGCGCTCCAAGGGCCTGACTTCCGTCGCCTTAACGTCGGCTACCTTAACTTCCGCTGCTTTGGATTCTGCCGATTTCGTTTCTTTCGACTTCTCCTCGGGCAGCCCGCTTTGCACCAATCTTGCCTGCGCTGACCTTGTCTGCGCCGATTTAGACTGCGCCGATTTTGCTTCCACCGGCCGTGTTTCCACCGGCTTGGTTTCGGTGAGCTTGCTCTCCGCAGGCTTAGCGTCGGGAGTGGCTTCGGGCGATTTGCCGTCAAGCAACTTCACTTCCACCATCAGCCGATTTGGACTACTCAGCTGCGAT
>CAITIX010000201.1 GCA_903892565.1 uncultured Acidobacteriia bacterium | reverse complement strand
CGCCCAGCGTTACTCCGGTTTCCAATAGTCCAAGATTCACCAGGATGGGGTCTGGGCGTTTATCCCAGGCGAGCGCGTAGCTGTGAGAAATAATAACGAGCGAAGCGGCAAGAAATCGCAGCAAATTGAGATTATTGGATCGCCCATGGGCCACGTCCCCGAGGGTGTAGCTTTTCATCCACGCGTTAAGTGTGTTCATTCCGGCAAACTCCAGACTTCTCGTACATACGGTTTACCACACGCCGATCAACTTCCACCACGCGAAGCCCGCGGTGGTCCAGATGACGATGTTGACGACGCTCACGACCGCGCCGACTTTCCACCACGTCTTGAGCGTGACATAACCGTCGGCGAAAAAGATGGGCCCAGGCGTAGTTCCGAAGTGCGTCAATCCCGCGGACAGATTCGTGAAGCACGCGAATCCGTAGATCACCATGCCGGGAGGCGCGCCTTTCGCTAGCAGCACGGCGAGGAACGGCGGGAACATCGACACCATGTGCGAGGTGATGCTGGCAAATCCGTAGTGCGCGTAGTAATAAATGATGAGGGCGACACCGAACAGCCCGGCCCACCCCAATCCGCCGAATTCTTTGGCGACGGCATCGGCAAAAGCACGCGTGACTCCGGCCTCGTTCAAAGCCTGTCCCAAGCGGAACAGCCCTCCGAACCAAATGAAGACGTCCCAGGCGGCGCGCTCGCTCTTGACGTCTTCCCACGTGAGAACGCCCGTCATCAACAACAACGCGCCGCCCAGTAGCGCAACGGTCGTGATATCGATTTTGGTCCAGGACGACGACACCCACAGGGCGCACACCAGCGCGAGCACAGCACCGGTGATTTTCTCACCGCGCGACAGGGGACCCATTTTTTCGATTTCAGCGCGCGCGAAGGCCGCCGCTTCGGGAGTCTTCTGCAGCTCCGGTGGGTTCAGTTTCATCACCACCCAAGGAATCACTGCGAGAGAAAGGGCTCCCGGTACGATGGCCGCCGCGAACCAACTCGCCCAGGTGACCGAGTATCCGTAGCCGGCAGCGAAACGCGCTGCCAACGGATTACTGGCCTGACCCGTGTAGAACATCGCGGTGGAAACACAGATCGATTGATAGACGGCTGTATATAAATAAGACCCGAGCCGATTCGCGGTGGCGCCCGGCGTGGATCCGTAAATTTCAGCAATCGACTTCGCGATGGGCCGGATGACGCCGCCCGCGCGCGCTCCATTGGCAGGAATCATCCCCGCGAGCACAAAATCGGAAAGCCCCAGGGAATAGCAAACTCCGAGCGAACTTTTCCCAAACCAGCGCACGAACGTCAGCGCGATGCGCCGAGCAAGTCCGGTATTCATGAGCGCGCGGGCAAGGAAGAACGCGGTCATGACCAGCCATACCGTGCGATCCGCATAACCGCCAAGCGCCTGTTCCATGCTGAGCGTCCCGGTCAACGCCGCCAGCGTAATGGCGATTAACACGAGCGCCGCGGCGGGAAGCGGCTCGACAATCGATCCCGCGATGGTGGCCAGGAAGAATCCCGTCACCTGTCGTCCTTGCGGTTTTACGGCAGCCGACCACGGCAGCGCGAAGACGACAAACAGATACACGGCGACGAGTATGGCGAAGCCACGGACGACGCGTTTGGGTTCGTAAGTTTGACTCACGCTTTGACTCACGACGGGCTCACGGCAGACTCACTCGCAACAGCATAGACCATCCGGCGCATGCAGGAGAAAACTCTACCCTGTTGACTTCTGGCGCGAGGAGTAGAATAAAGTCATGGCACAAGACAACGGCGACAAACTTCTTTGGCTTTTGACGGGAGCCGCGCTCGGTGCAACGGTTGCACTGCTCTATGCTCCGCAGTCCGGCGATAATACGCGTCGATTGATCGCAAAGAAAGCTCGCAAAGGTCGCGAAATCCTGGTGGATCGCGGCGAAGACCTGCTCGATAAAACCCGCGACATCATCAGTGAAGGCAGAAGCGATCTGATCGATACGGGCCGCTCCCTTTACAAGCAGGGACGCCGAGTTGCCGATCAAGCCGCTGAGGCGATCGAGCATGGCCGCAAACTCGTAGATCTTTAAAGACGGTTACGCAGAGGCGTTGACATTCACCATGCCCGTCCTCTCAGCCTTCGTCAACGAGCCTTATTCCGATTTCTCAAAGCCACACGTGTGGTCCGCCGCCGAAGCGGCGCTGCGCACTGTCCGCGCCGAGTTTGATCGCGAGTATCCCCTGTGGATTGCGGGCACGGCGCACCGCACGGGCGATATATCCGCCAGCGCGAATCCTTCGTACCCAGACGAAGTTGTCGGAAGGCCACATAAAGCCACCGCCGAACTCGCTGCGCTAGCCATCGAGGATGCTTACGCCTATTTCCCGGAGTGGCGTCACACGTCGCCGCAGTACCGCGCCGATCTTTTGATTCGTGTCGCGGCCATCCTGCGGGAACGAAAGCTAGAGTTCGACGCCTGGCTCGTGGTGGAAGCGGGAAAAACGTGGCCCGAAGCGGAGGCGGAAATCGCCGAAGCCATCGACTTCTGCGAATACTACGCGAGAGAGATGCTGCGCCTTGCCGATCCGCCCCCGTTGGTGCAGCTTCCCGGCGAACACGACGAAATGGTTTATCTGCCACTCGGTGCGGGTGTGATCATTCCGCCGTGGAATTTTCCGCTGGCGATTCTGGCTGGAATGACGGTGGCCGCGCTGGTCGCAGGCAACACGGTCGTTATTAAACCTTCGAGCGAGACGCCTGTCATCGCTCACAAGTTCGCTGAAATTTTACGAGAGGCCGGATTTCCTCCCCGCAGCTTTAGCTTATGCGTGGGCAGCGGATCCGTAGTCGGCGATGTTCTCGTCGAGCACGTAAAGACGCGCTTCATTTCGTTCACCGGATCGCGCGACGTTGGCCTGCGCATCAACGAACTCGCCGCAAAGCATCGCGCGGGGCAGATCTGGATCAAGCGGGTGATCGCCGAAATGGGCGGCAAGGATGCCATTGTTGTGGATCGCGAGGCCGATCTGGAAAGCGCTGTGGCGGGTGTCACGCAGTCCGCATTCGGATATTCGGGACAAAAGTGTTCGGCGTGTTCGCGAGCGATTGTGGACGAAGCGGTGTACGATTCATTCCTCGAAATGCTGCGCGCACGCGTGGAGAGAATAACCGTGGGCCCGGCGCACGATCGCGCGAATTTCATGGGACCGGTGATTAGCGCATCCGCGAAGAAGACGATCACGCAGTACGTCGAGGTCGGCAAGGGCGAAGCGCGAATGCTCGTCGGCGAAAACAAGGCCACGGACGGCACATATTTTGTACCGCCCACGGTCTTCGCCGACGTCGCTTCTACGGCGAGAATCTTCCAGGAAGAAATTTTCGGTCCCGTGCTCGCTGTGACGAAAGCGCGCGATTTCGAGCATGCGATCGAGCTCGCCAATGCCACCGTGTACGGGCTTACGGGCGCGGTTTACACACGTAATCCGGTAAAGATTAGTCGCGCGAAGCAGGATTTCTTCGTCGGCAATTTGTACATCAATCGCAAGTGCACGGGCGCCATGGTGGGGGCGCATCCCTTTGGCGGATTCAACATGTCGGGCACAGACTCCAAGGCCGGAGGCCCGGATTATCTACTGCAATTCCTGCAAGCCAAAGCCATCGGCGAAAAACGATAGCAGCAACATCCGGGTGCGTTCCGGCTGATGTACTATAGATCAGTCCAAGGAGGCTAGACACGCACACCATGAAACACCGCACCGTCGCATTGGCCCTGGCTGTTGCAATCTCACCCGCTGTTTACGCCGCTGACAGCGATTCCCCGGCCATCAAGGAACACATCGCAAAGGCGATCAAAATCGCCGGCTCACAATGGGCAGCGCAGGAGGATTTCTTCTGCGAAAAACCGTATGCAAATCTGCCGGGCGATGCATTGCTCCGGCCGATGAAGATTTTCGACAACGTCTACATTCTGGGCAGCGTCAGCACGGCGATGTACGCGATCACGACTTCGGAAGGCCTGGTGCTGATCGACGCCGGTTATCCGGATCAGGCCAACACGGTCCTGCTGCCGCAGTTGAAGAAGCTGGGACTGGACGAATCGAAGATTAAATATGTTTTTCTCGGCCACGGCCACGTGGACCACTACGGCGCTTCCAAATACTTGCAGGAAAAGTACGGCGCACGCATCGTGCTTTCGGCGGCAGACTGGGATCTCGTAGATCCTCCGGCAGGCTCGGGCAAGCAGCGCAGGGCCGACGCGCCGAAGCACGACATGGTCATCACCGACGGACAGATGCTCACCATCGGAGATTTCTCCATCACAGCGTTTACCGTGCCGGGCCACACACCCGGAACGGTGGGCTATATTTTCCCCGTGAAAGAAGGCAAGAAGACATACACCGCGGGACTGTTCGGCGGCAACGTGTTACTCCCGCGCATCGCCTATAACCTGGATTTGTACGTGGACTCGCTCACCAAGTGGCAGGGCATCGCAAAGGATTACAAGGTTTCCGTGCAATTGCAGAATCATCCGCATATGCTGGCGATCACGGACAGGCTGAACAAAATACAATCGCGCAACGATGGCGACACCAATCCGTTCGTGATCGGGAATGGGGCGTACGTGAAGTACTTCCAGGTGATTCAGGAATGTACGCTGGCGCAGAAACTGCGGATCGTCGAAAATCCAGCGCCCCCGGCGAAGTAATCGCCGCACCGATCCAGCAACCAAAGAGAAAGGGGACAGGCGCCTTACCGGCGGCTGTCCCCTTCTTGATGATCCGTTGTGTCGTTGCTATCGAGCCTCGCACGGCTGCGGCTTCCACTTGGAACCATCTGGAAGCTTCTTGAACTGGTAGGTCACGATGTAAGGCTGCGTCAGGTATTCCGGATCCACAACCATGGAAGAGAAGCTGATCCACTGGCCGCTTTCCGGGATATCAATCACGCGGAAATGCTCGGTCAACACGGCATTGCCCGAATACGGCAAACCGTTGCGATAGTAATATCCAGGCTTCAGGTTGGTCGTGACCACGCCCAAGTTGCCGCCCTTATCGAAGCCAGGCTTGCCGCCGAGCGATTTCCAGTTCGCCACGGAATATCCCTGCCAGCTGGGAGCTTCGCCCGCCGGAGCCTTCATGGTTACTCCACCCATTGCCGCCGCGCCCATGGCACCCTGCGCGAAGTGCAGCAATCGCGTTTGCTGGCCGAAGTCGGCTTCCATCTTCAGCGTGTTGTCATCCTGCCACGTGATGTGCAGATGAGTGGGCTGGCGCAGCACGCCGACCGCGCCATAGGCCCTGCAGGCTTCGCCGGCCGCTTCGTCCTTTGCCGAATCCCACGCGAGCGCCGCCTTGCGACCATTGGGATTGAACGGAATATTGCTGGGTCCGGGACGCCCGCCGGGAAGCGTGACGGCACCAGGAGCCCCGGTACCGAAGTCGCCCTTTTCGGCAGTGAGCATTCGCTGGTGCCAGTCTTCGGTGATGACGGCGGTCCAGTAGCCGGTGAGATCGATCGGCGCTTCGGCCTTTGCCGTAACGGGCGGGCCACCGCGACCACCGCCGCGTCCTTGCGCGAAAACCGTGGCAGGCAACACCAGCGTCAAGATCGCAGCCGGAAGCATGAGAGCAAGCTGTTTCGTATAGGTCATTTTCGTTTCCTTCGGAATATCTTTCGAAATTCCCTACTTGCCCTTCTTCGCCGAGAGGCTCTTATAAACGGCTTCCACGAACTTCGCGGTCACGCCGGGTTCGCGGCCGTATTCCACGTCGTAATCCATCGTCGGCTTGGCGGCCTTGACCTGCGCCAGCGTCATTTTGTTATCCACCATCTTCTGAATGCGCTCGCGGATCACCGTGAGCATGTCGCGATAGTAGCCCAGATCCGCGGCATCGCCCAGCCAACCGTGGCCCGGGATGATGACGGTTCCACCCTGCGCCATGAACTCCGTGACGCAGAGGTCGAACACCTTATTCAGCGCCGTGATCTCACCGTCGATCGATCCACCCTTATCCACATCGATCGGCGGATATTGATCGGCGTTGTAAATATCACCGGTTGCGATCACATCCGACTTGCGGAACATCACCACGCTATCGCCATCGGTGAGCGCATTATTCATGTGCATCACCTGGACGGCCTGGTTATTGAAGAAACGGTGCATGTTGTAGCGTTGCGAGAAGTAGGTGTTGGTCGGGATGCCGTCGTCGGGCAAGCCCATTTCGCCCATTCTCTTAGCCGCACTTTCCTGCGCCAGAATCACTTCGCTTCCCTGCTCTTCTTCACCCAGGACACCGAGCGGATGGAATTGCTTCGCGTTGCGAATTTTGGCGTTGCCACCGATGTGGTCCGGCAAAGGACTGGTGTTAATGATGGTGCGAATATTGGTAGGCGCGGCAGCATGTGTCGCTTGCCACGTATCGGCAAACGGAGATGCCGAATCCGGCCGCTCGACTGGGCGCGATTCCTTGTTGATCTCTTCAATCGCGGCGATCACTTTGTCGGCCGCCGGTTCCGCCCCGGAATCCACGAGCAGGACGCCGTCTCCGCCCACCGATGCGGCGATGTTTCCGCCCGCGCCAGCGATCACATAAACATTGCCCGCCGCGTGCAGCCACTCTACCTTGTTATAGGATGGCGCCTGCTTCGGTTTGGCATCCGCCTGTTCAGCCACTTTCGTGGAAGCATCCGTATACGTCGGCTTCAAAGTAGTTTGGGCCGTCGGCGCCTTGAGCGCGATGCCCTTGGCGTGCCATTCCGGATACGTGGTCTCCGCGCCACCGCGAACTCCTTCGAGCGGCACTTTGTATTTCACGGGGACTTCCGTCAGATACGGATTCTCGCCCATGAAGTAATTCGGCACGCGGTAGTTATCCGCATCTGCGCCGATCTCTTCCTGCTGCGCGGCGCACGGATACGGGGGGATCTGGACGTTGGGCGCGCGGATATACGTCGCGCTGCGGACAACGGGCTCGGTGAGGTAATCCTCGTCATAGGTGGTGACCACCCAGGTAAGGTACGGCTCATCCAGCGAGACGTGCTCAATGGTGCGTGCACGGAAACTGCTGGGCACGCCATTGCGGCGGTGGAACGCCTCCTTCATATGGGTGCTCTCAATGATGAGCGTATCGCCCTTAAAGCGACCCTTCGAAAAGCCTTCCCACGTGTGCATCGCGAGCGGCGACAAACCCGGACGGTCGTCCAGCCACACCATGCGATCCCCCGGCGTTTCATCGTAGGAGACACGATAGGCGATCAACTGGCGGTTGATGGGGTTCATCAACTGCTCGATGCGCATGGGATCAGGACCCAGCGGCTGATAGCCCGTTGGGTGAGGACGGCACTGCAAGATATAAGATGTGGAGACCCATTCTTCGTTGTACGTGTCCGCGCGCATGCGGGCTGCGTCGTTGACGGGCAACCCCCAATACTCACCAGGATCGGGACCCGAGCCGCGCTCGTGAGTGTCCTCGTGGCCAACCTTGCGCCACGTTCCGGAAATATCGGTTGGAGAGCCATCGCCCTTGCCGCCCTGCGCGAGAACCGGACGCGTTCCCAGCAACGCCAGAAACACGAGTCCGCTGACGATTCCAACTTGGGTAAAACTCTTCATTTGAGCTCCTGAAGCCGCCACCGAGCGTGCAAATTCCGCCACTGTAAGGGGCGAGAAAATTATAGTCACCAGGGTTCCCTAGTGTCAACCTGCAGTGACGCTCGAAACAGGCCCCGAATGGCATACTTGGCTAACGGTTTAGCCGATTGACAGCCCCATCTGTAGGTTACTCCTTGATAGCATGATCCACATGCTTACAGGTAAAGTTGCCGCTGTCACCGGAGGGACTTCCGGAATCGGCGCCGCGGCTAGCGAAGCACTCGCCGCGCAGGGAGCCCGCATTGTTCTTGTGGCTCGCGACGCCGCGCGCGCGGAGGCTGCCCTCGCGAAAATTCGCGCCAAGAATCCGGGTGCCGCTCACGGGTTCCACCTGGCCGATCTTTCACGCCTGTCTGAGATGAAACGAGTGGCCGCTGAAATCGCTGCGGCGGAACCGCGCATCGACCTTCTAATCAACAATGCGGGTGGAGCGTTCGCCCATCGCCGCGTCACCGAGGACGGCCTGGAGATGACGTTCGCCGTGAACCACATGGCCTATTTCGTGGTGACGCTCGGCTTGCTTGATCGCCTCCGCGCTTCGGCGCCCGCGCGCATCGTCAACACGGCTTCGATGACCTACGCCGGCGCAACCCTCGATTTCGACGATCTGCAATCGGCGCGAAACTACTCCGGGACGTCCGTCTATGGGCGCTCCAAGCTCCTGAACATTTTGTTCACGCGAGAGCTGGCCCGACGGCTTGCAGGATCGGGCGTCACCGTCAACTGTTTTCATCCCGGTTTCGTTGCAACGCGCCTAGGCAACCAGGATGGAGGAATTTCCAAGATCTGGGGCATGTCCACCGCTGGCGCGCTGCGCCCGGAAGAGGGGGCGCGGACGCTGCTCTATTTGGCAACCTCGCCCGACGTCGCGCAGATAACCGGCGAATATTTCAGCAACCGCAGAGTTGAAAAGTTGTCGCGAAACGCCTTGAATGACGCGGAAGCAGCCAGACTTTGGGGCGAGAGCTCGAGGATCGCCGGATTCTGACTCCTGACTCCTATCTTCTGTCTCCTTTATTTCACACCCTTCATCCACGCCAGAATGGGGCCCGAGACGCTGACGTCCGCCGTATCGACCGCGAACACTTCCGACATGTGGCTCTCGCCCTTTTCGTAGAGCATGGTCGGGCAATTTTTCGGATTATTCTTGCACAGGTCGTCGTGCAGCAATTGATAAAACGGCGACATGGCGCCATCCACGCCGGGATCGAGCTCGGCCGAGGCGAACAGCAGCTTCACTTTCGTCTTGCGCAGTTCCGGCAAGCTGGAACGCGCGGCCAACGTTGCGGCATCGGGCGGAGCCGGTGCACCTCCTGCGCGTCCTCCTTCGGCTCCGGCACTCGCGCGGCTAGGTCCGTTGATCAGTCCGGCGGTGGATGCAGGACCATCCGAGCCGCACGTCGCGCCCGCGCCGTAGAAAATTCCGCCCGGCTGATTCGGGGCTGGACCGCGTCCGGCACCCGGCACCTGAAGCGGCGCGATGTTAAATTGTCCCGACATCGAAACAGCGCCCTTCACGCCGACGCCTTTCGGCCCCCACAATTCCGGACGTCCGAGATAAATTCCCAGGGGACCGTTACCGGCGGATTGCGCCCACAAGAACATACGATTCGGATTGCCCTTGTATTTCGCGATATTCTGCTGCGCCCATTGCACCATCTTCGAAACGTCGCGGCCCGGATCGTCCCAATTCGCGCCCGGATGACGCTGCATGATCACCACCGTCATTCCGTTCTTCACGCCCCATCGGCCGATATTGTCCATGAATGCGTTGGCCTCACGATTCTGCTGCTCGATCTTGTTCCCCGCTCCGCCCGGCAGATACATCAGCACGGTGCGGGATCCCCCGCCTTTCTCCGCGCTGAAAACGTCGACAAGATCTTTCGGATTCGGACCGAACGAGAGATCGCGCGCAATGGCGACGCCTGGATACAGCGGAGTCACGGTGCTATTGATATCGTTCGCCGGCATCAACGGCCGGTAGATCTTCGCAGTGCATGCCGGATCCACGATGTGCCCGATCTTCACGAGTTGCGCTTCGATGTCCGCAGGTACTTGTGCTCGCACGAGACTTGTTGATAGAAACGCGGCCGTGGTCACCCATCGAGCCACGGCGTTGAGGTTTTTGATCGCCATATTGGTCCCTATAATCTACTGCTTCGGGCGCGGGACTTCAATGGGGCACGTTCACCGACCACCGCTAATGCGTTTGCGATGCCAAGGCGTCTGCCAATTCGCGAAGTGACCCTGGCGAGCCCTGAAACAAGTCCTGCGGCAAGCGCCGATAAGAAACGATCTCTCCGTAGATCACATCTGCATGGTTGTAGTTGAGGCCCCAGCCGGCTAGATACTGCAGGCGCATATTAAGATCGCGATTGATCTGCGCGCCCGCGAGCCACGGACGCAGCTCGTCATCCCTGCCCGCGTACGTACTCATCAGATCGAACGCGGAGCCCAGCCCGACCTCCGCCAGTGATACGGCGACTTTCGTGTGATCCGGCCGGCGCATGCGTGCATCGAGCGCATCGAGATCGATCGGCGCTTGCTCGGCGCGCCCCACGAGCACGACGTCGTACCCTTTGTTCGTCGCGTCGCTATTCCAGATGGTTCCGTGCGGAAATACTTCGAAGAACGTCGCGAGCTCGCTCTTGATGGTCTCCGGATCGCTCTCATACAACGGCACCCACTGCGTGACCACGCCGCCGGGCTTCAGGTGCCTTTTGCATAGCTCGAAATATTCCTTCGAGTACAAGGTCGATGTGCCCTTCACCCAGGGATGAATGGGATCTGACGTAATGACGTCGAACTTCTCGTTGCTGGTGAGCACGAAGTGCCGCGCATCGTCGTAGAAGACGCGCGTCCTGGGGTCGTGGAACACGTCGTAGTTCTGCACTTTGAAATATTGCGAGCTGGCCGCGGGGACCAACGGCTCGATTTCGCTGATCGTGATGTGTTTCACGGCGGGATGCTGCGTAAACGTCCCGGCCGTGACGCCCGCGCCAAAACCGACTACAAGCACAGACTCCGGCGTCTTCACCAGCAGCGCCGATAGATGCCCCAACATCCTCTGCAGGCGCATGTCGAATTGCTCGGTGGTGGCCTCCACCTTGCCGCTGACATGGAAATAGCGCACGCCGCTCGGATATTGGGAAACGGCGATCGAAGAATTTCGGCCTTCGCCCAAGTACAGCAGCGTGCTTTGGTAGTCTCTGTACTCGTTCATGCGGCGGCCGTAGGCCATCGCCAGCCACGGCACGTCCTGAACCGTCCACGTTGCCGCCACGCCGAGGATCAGCGTCGCAAGAGCCAGCACCGCAGAAATTTTGGACTTCCGCACCAGCGGAGTAAAAGCCATCAGGGCCGCCAGCGCCGAAAGCAAGATCAGCCAGCGCTCCGCTGCTTTTGTCCCGAACGCCGGAATCAGGATCATGCTGAATGCCAGCGCGCCGACGATCCCGCCCAGGGTATTCGCGGCGTATGTTGTGCCGACCAGAGTCCCGGCGTCGGATTGGTCCTTTGCTTCCGCAAGAGCCGCCAATGCCAAAGGAAAACTTGCGCCCCATAACATTGCCGCCGGAAGGATCGCCCACGCGCAGCGGATCAAATCTAACTTGAAAATCGCCAGCGGGGCGGTGAGGAGCGTCGGATCGAAATCCGGCGAAGGAATCAGGATGGAGATCGTATAGGCCGCCCAAGCGGTCGCGGCAACCAGCAGGAATTGACAGATCCCGAGCGCGATTCGTCCATTCACGCGCTTCGCGAGGACGGCACCACCGGCGCTTCCGATGCCCAATCCCGCAAGAAACACCGCCAGAATAATCGAGAACGTGTAGACCGTTGCCCCCAACATTAAAGACAGCTCTCGAGTCCAGACCACTTCGGCGCCCAATGCGCAGAGTCCGGAAAGAGCGATGGAGGCGTAAACGGCCCAGGCCGAATCTTGCATGCCGCTCCGGCGGGGCAAACTATCCGCAGGTGTTTCGGAGACCTGTGGCGCAGTGACCATCGCGGCCTCCCTCGGCCAATCCCCTGCGAACCGGGCGAGCACCAGTGCGCCCAAGCCCACCGCGACATTGATCGCGACAGCGGCGTAGGTGCCAATCGCCATGTCGTACAACCGCAGAAGATAAAACCCTGCGAGCACCGCTCCCGCCACGGCGCCGGCGATATTGCCGCCATAAAAGAGCCCCAACGCGCCAACGCCCGTGGGATTTGCCTCCACCCAGCGCGCCATCGCCGGAAGGGACGCGCCCATGAGCAGAGTCGGAGGGATGAGGCACACGGCTGCGATCAAGCCCCGCAAGAGAATTCCGGCGAATCCCGAAACACCGACGGCACTGGCAATAGAAGCGTAAACGTCGTTCAAACGCGGAACAATGAAGAGCACCAACAAACCGCACACGCCGATGCCGAATTCGATCCACGCATAGACACGCAAGGGATGGCTGTAGCGGCCGATCACGCGAGGGAGCAACACGCTACCCAGACACATGCCTCCCATATAGGTGCCGAGCAGAACACCCAGGGACAGCGCGGAGGAACCGATCACCAACTGGAGCAACTGGAACCAGACCACCTCATATATAAGCGCGGCACATCCGCTGCCGGCAAAAAGGAGCGTCAGGAGTAGTAGAAATCGGCGCATATTGGAGCGAACGACAAGGGAACGACAAGATAACGACAAGAACAGCAAAGAGAGCCATTGTCTCACGCCTGCGCCGATGGGCACTCCCCTCAAGAGCGACAGCCAGCCTCCCGAACTCATCCTTATTAATAACCCAGACAATTAGAAGCCCGGCAAGTCGGACCCGGCCAAAGACTGCCAGATTCATCCGATTTCTCGCCCGTCTCGCCTTTTCCTGGGCGACATCCCCTCTATCTTCGAGTGACATGGAGCATCCAGGCGCACATCGACTTGAGATTTCACCGCTACCGTAGAGTCGCCCAGCTAGACCTTGACTTGGGGTTTGGCGGCAGAAAAGGAGGTACATTTCATGGGTGATCCTATTATCATTTTCCCGCCTAGCGGCTCCGGCAACTAGTCGTCGAAGCAGCGGGGGCGTCCCGCGAAACGGACGCCCCACGTCATTCCGGGAATGAAACGTCAAAAAAAGAGCTGATTTGTCGTTTTATTCGACATATTCCGGCTTAATGCCAGGGCGATTCTGGTAGTATGCTGACATAGGCAGAAACGCTTTGGCTCCGCTAGTTTGCGTGTGCCTGGCCCTTGCCCTTTGGATGACCGGCTCGCGCCCCGCAGCCGGACCTCGTGCCAGATCGCTCGATTCTGGTTCGCACTGGGATCAGGACTACTTCAACATTACCGATCAGGCTCTCCGTTTTCGGCAGGCGGGCGATTTTCGCGCAGCCGCCAAGGTATATCAGCAAGGCGTTACCGAAGCTGTGCGCCGAGCCGACAAACTCGCCGAGGTACGCTTTCTGATCAGCGTCGGAGGCTGCCACCTTGGTCTGTTCGAATATCGTGCCGCACTCGCATCATTCCTCTCCGCTCGCGAACAGGCCGTCGCAATCCGGGACACCATGGATCTCGGAGCAATCTCCGGAAATCTCTCCAGCATTTACCTGCAAATGTGGGATATTCCAGATGCGCAGCGCGCCGCCGAAGACGGCCTGGAGACCATCAAGGATCTCCCGAACGCTTATTTTGTTCCCCAATTACTGCTGCTCGTTGGCCGGATTCATGCGCTCCAAAAAGATGGCCTTGCCGAATCCTTTTATCGCCGCAGCATGGAGGCCGCCCGGCACAACGGAGATCGGCAAACCGAAGCACGAACCTGGGATTGGATCGGCGACGAACAATTTGCGCGGGACGAAATCGCGGCCGCCGAGAAATCGTACTTGGAGAGCTACAGTTTACGAACCTCTACCAAGTCCTCCGAACTGGCATTCTCCTACGGACGCCTCGGAGCGCTGCGCCTCGCCCAGGGGCACCTCGAAGATGCGGAAAAGTTCACCGGACTTGCCATCCAGTCGGCTCAAGGCAGCAAGCTGGGCTGGCCCGATTATCTAATGCTCCATCAGCAAGGCAGCATTCATCTGGCGCGGGGGAGCGTCACCGCCGCGCTGGAGGATTTTTCCAAGGCGATTGAATCCACAATCCAGGAACGCATCAATGTTCTCCCGTCCCGGGCATCTTTTACGACTTCGAATATCGGATTCGAAGACAAGATCTATCGTTCATTCATAGAGCTCGCCGCCGATCAAGCGGTCCTGAAAGGAAATTCCGCGTGGGCATCCCGCTCCTTCCAAGCCCTGGAGCTGAACCGTGCGGCAAGCCTTCGGGAGAGCCTGGCCTTGGCGAACGTGTGGCGCGAGAAACTCCCGGCGAAGTACTGGGAAACCGTCGGAAAAATGGAGGCGGCACAGGCTAAATCCCTTCGATCGGGCAAGATTGATAGTTCGATACCCAGTCTCCGTTTGAAAATTACCGAAATGGAGGCCGCAGCAGGTCTTAGTTTTGCGGTGAAGAAAGGCGAGAATTTTCGCACTCAGACTTCACTTAATCATTTTCAGACCGGACTAGGTAGTTCGGAGATATTCCTATCCTTCTTTTTGGGAAGGGATAGCTCCTACGTTTGGGCGGTCAGCCGGGAATCCTTTCACATCTATCGGTTGGCTCCTGAGCGAGCCATCGCGGCAGATGTGGCGGCTTTCCGGACGGCACTGAGGGAGAAGCCGGAGAAGGGTGGTCCGCCGGGTTTCGCGACGATTTCCAATCCGGCGGGATTTCCCGCACGGACCGAAGCGGAGCGACTCGGGGAACGGCTGTATGAGGATTTATTTGGGCCTCTGAATCGAAGCGAGAAGAGCAAGAAACGATGGCTCTTATCGCTGGAAGGGTCTCTATTTGAGGTGCCTTTTGCGGCCTTAATCGAGCGCGGAAACGGGGGCCAGACGGCGTATATGGTAGAGCGACATTCCATCCAGGAAGTGCCCGGAGCTTTATTGCTCCACAATTCGGCCGAATCCACCCAAAGAAGTGGATTGTTTCTCGGCGTGGGAGATCCGGTTTACAACGCGGCCGACTCGCGCTGGACGACCACCCGAGAGAAGGATGCGGTGTATTCCGAGTCGGCATCCACCTCGAACGGGGAGCGCTCCGGGCAACTCACGCGGCTTGCGGCGAGCAGCGATGAAATTCACGCCAGCGCAGGAACCTGGAAACGCGTCGGCGAGGCCACCTTGCTCGAGGGCTTCGACGCAGGGCGTGAGAACTTCCTGAACGAATTGACCCTTCGACCGAGCGTGATTCATCTGGCAACGCACGTGCTTTTCGCCCCGGCACAAGTGCGCGAATCCAGCCGCGAACAAGCGTTTGTTGCCTTCAGCATCCCGCCGACCACGCGCAGGGAGGCCCCTGAGTATCTCACAACCGCCCGGATTTCTACACTGCATGTCCCCGGCGCGCTTGTCGTCATGACAGGATGCGCCACAGGAACCGGAGATAATCGCGCAGGCGCGGGACTCCTCGGACTGACGCGCGCCTGGCTGATGGCTGGAGCTTCCGGAGTTTTGTCCACCGCATGGCCCGTCGAGGATTCCAGCGGCGAAATCTTTTCGCGGTTTTACAAATATTATCCCGATATGCCGGCCGCTGAGGCCTTGCGAAGGAGTCAAGTCGAAATGTCGCACCGTGCCGCGCCCGCTCAATGGGCCACTTATCAACTCACCGGAGGACTGCGCTAGATGCCACGGATCGACAACAAGGACAAGGAGACCAACGCTATGCTTCCCGAAACCGCCGCCCCCCTATCGGAAGAGAACGCGAAGGACGATCCGGGGGCGGGCGCGGAAATGGGCGTAGAAATGGACGTAGAAACGGACGCCGAAATGGCCGCGGAAATGGGTGACGGAGACGCGTCGGCCGAAAATGGCGGCGAAGTCATTGGTGCCGAGTCGGGCGCCAGCGCCTACGCCAGTTGGGTGGACTTAGTGGACCGCATCCGCTCCAACCGTACCGACGGCATGGCGGAACTCTACCAGCTATTCTCCAAAGGAATCCGCTTTTACCTCTGCCGCCAACTGGGACCGCAGGAACTGGATGACAAGGTTCACGACACATTCCTGGTGGTGGTGCAGGCGATCCGGCGCGGCGAACTGCGCGAGCCCGAGCGGCTCATGGGCTTTGTCCGCACGATCGTCCGCCGCCAGGTGGCTGCCCACATCGATAAAGTGGTCCAATCCCGGCGCGACCAGATGGATATGGACTCCACTGTGCGCATCGCCGACCCCCGAGGCAACCCGGAGGACACCGCTATCTTCCGCCAGCGCAATGAGTTAATCCAGCGCGTCCTCGAAGAACTTGGTACGCGCGACCGCGAAATCCTGACCCGCTTTTACCTGCGGGAACAAAGACAGGAGCAGATCTGTATGGAAATGTGCCTTAGCGAGACCCAATTCCGGCTCCTGAAATCGCGCGCTAAGGCCCGTTTCGGGGAACTGGGCAAGAAAAAGTTGGCTGCCCGAGCCTTGCAGTCAGTTTGTGTGAGAACTTCCACGGCCTCCGCCCACTAACATTTCGAGTCCCGGTTCGGTACTGTCCCATTTTGGTACGAGCCACGGCCTCCAGGCCCAATGGAATTGGAAGCCAAACGCGCATTGTTTTCTCACCTCCCCGAGGACGCCTTGGAGAAGTATGCCTTTGGGCGTCTTCCCTCAGAGCAACTCGCCTCTTTCGAAACACATATCCTTCACTGTGAACATTGCCAGGAACGTCTTGAGGAACAGGACAATTTCGCGGAAGCGATGCGGGTTCTCGCTGTTCTCAACGAAACCCAGACCCAGGAAACGGCACGGGAGAGACTGGCAGCGGAGCCGGCACCGGCAACAACGGCTGGGCGGGAGCGATTCCACGTTTTTGGCACGCCGTTCGTTCCTCCCGTCCCAAATTGGAAAAGTCCCGGATGGGGAGCTGCCCTCCTCGGGGTACTCGTCCTAGGAATCTGCTTCTGGCGGATGCCGATCGGTTGGGGGGTTACAGGCAACGAAGCCCAAGCCATCACACTGACAACGCTGCGCGGAGGCAGCAGCGATAACGTGGCCGAAGCGAAGATTGGCCGCCCTCTGGACCTTTCCATGAACATCGCCGACCTGGCGAATTCTGCGGCGGAAACAGGACCCTATCGCATTGAAGTCGTCGATGCGGCGGGCGATCCGCACTGGACGGGCACGGCTTCGCCTAGCATGGCGGATCAAATCAAGACCCACGTCGAAAAATCCTTCAAGACGGGAACCTATTGGGTCCGCTTGTACGCCCCATCGGGTAAGCTGATTCGCGAATTCGGCTTGCACATCAGCTAGCACCTGCTTCACGACAACGGTGAACCAGGCGGACCGCAGAAGCCGCGAAGAAGCCATGGTGCTGCTGATGTTCCCTTTTGATTTCCGGTCGCAGACGAAGGCGACTGAAACGCAGCTCCCACCACGGGCAGGACCAGGAAAACTATCGTGGCGAGAACTAACGCCCGAAAAGAATCGGCATTTCTTATGATTCACCTCCGGCGACGACTACCATTTAAAATTACTCCCGACTCGACGAGGAAAGACAGCCTTGTCGCCGCAACCACCAGGAAGTGTGCAACCCTATAATTTCAGGCCTCGTCACGAATTCGGGCCTTTCCACGATGGAAACCTCTCTCACGAAAAGCAAAATGAAGATTGTCCTCCTTGAGGGCATACACGCCAGCGCGGTGGACGCGTTGCGCAACGACGGATATACAGAAATCGAGTATCACGAGAAGTCGCTCGCCGAGCCGCAGCTGATTGAGGCGGTCAGCGATGCCTACGTTGTGGGCATTCGCTCGGCCTCACAACTGACGCGGAGCGTGTTCGACCATGCGCCAAAACTGATTGCCGTGGGATGCTTCTGCATCGGAACCAACCAGGTAGATTTGGATGCCGCACAGGATCACGGCGTCGCGGTCTTCAACGCTCCTTTTTCGAACACGCGCAGTGTCGCGGAGCTGGTACTGGCGGAAGTTGTTTTCCTGATGCGTGGCATTCCGCATCGCAACGCGGCAGCACATCGTGGCGAGTGGCTCAAGACGGCGACTGGCTCGCGCGAAGCCCGTGGCAAAACGCTCGGCATCATCGGCTATGGCCACATCGGGACACAGATCGGCGTGCTAGCGGAATCGCTCGGCATGCACGTTGCGTTTTACGACATTGAGATGAAGCTCGCGTTGGGTAACGCTCGCCAGGTTCCGACGCTCGAAGAATTGCTGGAAATCTCGGACGTCGTGACGGTCCACGTTCCGCAAACCGAACAGACCAAGAACATGATCAACGCGACGACGCTCGCCCGCATGAAAAAGGGCGCTGGGTTGATCAACGCCGCGCGCGGTACGGTGGTCGATATCGACGCTCTGGTGGACGCGTTGAAATCCAAGCACATTGGCGGCGCGGCCCTGGATGTTTTTCCCAAGGAGCCCAAGGGCAACACCGATCCGTTTGTTTCTCCGTTGCGCGGCATGGACAACGTGATTCTCACGCCGCACGTGGGCGGCAGCACGCAGGAAGCGCAACGCGACATCGGCATTGAAGTTTCAGGCAAGCTGATGAAGTACAGCAACAATGGATCCACACTAGGCGCCGTGAATTTCCCGGAGGTTTCGCTCCCGGAACATCCGCGCAAGCATCGCCTTTTGCACATCCATCGCAATCAACCGGGCGTGATGTCGCAAATCAATGCGATTTTCTCGGAAGAGCGCATCAACATCGCGGGCCAGTATCTGCAAACGAACGCGACGATCGGATACGTCGTCATCGACATTGAAACTTCGGAGCGCGCAGTTTCGCAACAGCTCAAGAAGCGCCTGGATCAAGTCGCGGGTACGATCCGCACGCGAGTTCTTTACTGATCGGCCGTCGTTTCGGTCTATTGAAGTAGTCCGCAGGCGCCGCTCGCACAGCACGAATTATTTGCCATTTCGCGCACGTGGAACGACGGTGGCAGCGCGCGCGTTTTTAACATTTTTTTTACAGAAAGAGCATTGGCATTCGCCGCCAAAAGATGCAGAATGTCTTTACCGGCGTGCCGTGCTTTATTGGTTTTGAGTTCGCCGGTCGAATGTCGTCAGCACCAGGGGTGGGCTGAGCGGCAGGTGGGCGGGGAGATGCTTGAGAGACTTATCGTCTTTGTGCGCAACTTGTTTGTGGGCAACTCCGCGCGCGCACATCGAGGTGAGTCGCAGTACGCGAGGATCCGTTTGGATCTGGCGGTGCGATTCGTGCTTTGTGTCGCCGCAATGATGACCGCGGCAGCACAGGCTCCGACAAGTTCGGGATCCTCCCCTTCGCCCTCCAGTCAAGATTTTGTAGGGGCGGCTACGTGCAAAGGCTGCCACCCGACTGTTTCCGCGACCTTCTTCCGGAATCCGCACTTTAAATCGGTGACGAGTGGCACCGAATCGCCGGAGCACACAGGCTGCGAAGGATGCCATGGCCCGGGCCGCGAGCACGCCGAAAGCAAGGGAAAGACGCCGATTGCACGCGTGTTCACTAAAATGGCGCCGGAGCAAGTGGTCGAAACCTGCTTGAGTTGCCACGTCAAGGATCAATCGAAAGCGAACATCGAACATTCGCGGCATACGGAATCGGGTGTGGCGTGCACCAGCTGCCACTCTGTGCATCATTCGCCGGAGCCCAAATTCCTGCTGGCGAAGAAGCAGCCTGATGTTTGCTACACCTGCCACGGCGATGTGCGCGCGCAATTTTCCATGCCTTTCAAGCATCGCGTCAACGAAGGAGTGGTGAAGTGCACGGATTGCCACAATCCACATGGATCGTACGCGCCCACGTGGCGGATGGCCGCGCGCCCGCAGTTGGTGGAACAGCAGCTCGGCAATGAAGAATCTTGCGTAAAATGCCACGCCGATAAACGCGGGCCCTTCGTTTTTGAGCACGCCCCCGGACGGGTGGATGGCTGCGAAGCCTGCCATTTGCCGCATGGCGGTCCGAATGCGAAGCTACTGCGCCGTCCCGTGGTATTCACGCTTTGCCTGGAGTGCCACAACGGCGCCGGCAACTCCGGCATCGGCGGCGCGGGTATTCCACTGCAGGGCAGCAATCATAACCTGCTGGATCCGCGCTTCCAGCGTTGCGTAACGTGTCACGTCAGAATCCATGGCTCAAACGTGAGCGATCACTTCTTCCGATGAAAACACTATTTGCACTTCTCGCGCTGACATCGGCCGCTTGGGCGCAGAGTCCGGTTGCACCGTCACCCGACCGCGCGGGGTCGCCGTTGGGCGAAGACGTCAAGAACTATAACGTCGTCCAGTCGTTCGAATTGGGAGATCGTTGGTTTTCCGGAGCTGGCAGCCTGGACACGTACCGTTCCCAGGTAAATTTCGGCAACGGCATTCGCCTGCTTTCGAGCAGCCTTACAGTAAATTCACGGGACGGTCATGGCCACTGGTTCGACGAACTCGTGCTGACAACTCAGGGACTAGGGAACGACCCTTACGAATCCGTTGTGCTGCGCGCGCAGAAGAATCGCCTCTATGACTACAACTTCTCGTGGCGTTTGAACGATTACTACAATCCCGATTTCGTGATTGCCTTGGGCGAGCATTTCAAGAACACGGAGCGCCGCTGGCAAGATCACGAACTCACGCTGTTCCCGCAAGCTCACTACCGCATTCGTGCCGGATATAGCAGGAACGTGGAGGATGGACCTGCGCTCATCACCGAACAAGCAGGAGCGCGCGGAGCGCCAGG
>CAITIX010000200.1 GCA_903892565.1 uncultured Acidobacteriia bacterium | reverse complement strand
TCGAAAAAGCCTTGGATCTGCGCCGCGTGTAAATCCAGCGCCAGAATACGGTTGGCCCCGGCGCGTTCCAGCAAACTGGCAACCAAACGCGCCGAAATTGGCATACGCGGCCGATCTTTGCGATCCTGCCTCGCATACCCATAATAGGGTAACACTGCCGTGATGCGTTCTGCCGAGGCGCGTTTGAGCGCGTCCATCATCAACAGCAATTCCATGATGTGGCGATCCACGGGCGTGCACGTGGGCTGCACGACGAAAACGTCGGCCCCGCGCACGTTTTCCTGGATCTGCAGGTGCACTTCGCCATCGGAAAACTGCTTGACGTTGGCCGCCGAAAGCTGGCAGCCGAGCTCATAGCAGATTTCCGTCGCCAGGGCTAAATTGGCGTTGCCAGAGAATACTTTGAAGTGGTTAAATCTCATCGCGCGTACCGGCTTTGGGGCGGCCATGCTTTATCGCCTGAAATCGCGGCCGTCACAATGTGCGCGGCCAGTTGCCTTCGCCAGAGCCCTTGATAGCTCCGCTGACTCACAAGTTTTGCCGGAATCAGCCGGCATCCTGCGAATCGCCTCTCCCCATCCAAAACTCTCTTTGCGAGGTCGCGTTCGGTCCTGGAACCAAAAAGCGCGAACAAAGCCGATCCGCTGCCCGTCATCCTCACAGCCATCCTCACCGCAGCTTCACTCGGCTTGCGCCGCGCACGATTCCCGGCGGCAGAGGTGCCCGCGGTCACAGTCGACACACGTTGCAACCGCCGGAATAAGGCATGAAGCTGGGGATGCTGGCTAAATACGACTGGCTCGAAGTCGTTCGCGCTGAACGCACTCGCCGCTCTTGCCGAACGCGTGTCCCCCAACGTTCGAACAAAGAGCTGGAAACCATTAATAATACGTGACGAAGCGGGTAAAGTCAAACCTCGCCCCAGCGCCTGATACGCCGGACCTGTGGCCACATGGAGCCCGGAGGCCACCACTAAAAGGGGCTCTTCGGCGATATCCGGCAGCGTGTATAGCTCCGTCCCGCGATCGACGGCCACCGCCGTGCCACCGCTCAGGAAAAAAGGGACGTCGCTCCCGAGTTCCGCGCCCAGCGCGAGGAGCGTTTCATAGCCGATGCTTTTGCCCGCCAGAACCGGCAGCGCGAGCAAGACCGCTGCCGCGTTGCTGGATCCTCCGCCCATCCCTGCGCCCATCGGAATCTGCTTGCGCAGCTTAAAATGCACGCGACCCGTGATCTTCATGGCATCGAGCGCCTTCTGCGCGGCGCGCAGCACCAGATTGTCCGCGATGTTCAGAGCGTCGTCGATCGCAAGCGATGTCTTGCGCGCGGGCTCAAACGCGATGTCGATGGTATCGGCCAAGGAGACGGTTTGGAACACCGTCCGCAGTTCGTGAAATCCATCCGCGCGTTTGTGCAGAATGCGCAGATCCAAATTGATCTTGGCCAACGAGCGTAGAGTGACGGAGCGAACGGTCGAGGAGCGGTTCATGGCGCGAAGAGATTAGCGAGGAAGCCACTGCCGCAACTGCGGATAAAGTTTTTCGCCGAAGGCCTGGGCCGCTACGGTGGCCAATTGATTGCCCTGTTCGCCGGGCTGCGTCGCCCAGGTGACGATGCGAACGAGCGATGTGTCCGTGCGATGGTCGCGCAGAGAGTCCGGAACGATCCAAAACTTTGCGGCCCATTCGCTTTCCATCACGCGCCGCGGCGATTGATACCAATAGAGGACCACGGCGCGGGCTCCGCCATTCATCACGATATAGCGATTGACGCGAATGGTTCCGAGCAATGTGTTGAGCGGGACGTCGTCCGTCACCTGCGGAATCCAGCCCGATCCGGGCAGGCAAACCTGCGGCGAATGGGGCTGCTTCAAGCCTGAGCTTTGCGATTGGAACCACGCGACGAACAGGCCGGCGTCCACTTTCTTGTCGGGGCTCAGATAACCGCGGCTGATCACGCCGTCGAAGTTGAGCGTCTTCCGGGTGGCGTCGTCGATGGGATCTTCGCGCGTCTTCTGCCATCCGTCGAACTCTTCTGGAAATTTCGAAAGATCCGGAATGGCCGGCGGACGTTCCGACGCGGAAACCCAATTTACGGAAAGAGCCTGCAGTAATAAAAACGCCAGAGCTCCGATGCCAAGACTTTTTATCGGATTACGCATGGGCGCCCCTCTCCGGCGTGCTGAACCACTTTGAGCACAGCATCAGCATCACCAGGCAAAGGACAAAAATGATCAATCCGATGACTTCGTGCGGCGTCCCTTCGGCCAGCGTCGGGACCGCGGCGGACGCGGCCACGCGAACCGCATTGGCCAGTATCGCCAGCGGCATCGCCAGCACGGCCATCACGACTCTCATCCACGGACGGCGATCCGTGAAAAATGCGATCAGCACCGCCATAAACGCGAGCGGCAACAGATAGCGAATGCCGCTGCAGGCTTCCGCCACCATCACGCGATGGCCGCCGACGTCCAGAATATTTCCTTCGCGAATCACGCCGAAGCCGCTCAGCGTGAGCATTCCCGCGGCCATGCGGCTGGCGAGCAGCTGCATGGGAAGCGTGGTCTGGTTATAGACCACGGCCAGTTTGGGCAGCATAAACACGCCCAGGATCAACGGAAAGGCCCACGCCTTGACGTAGGGGAATCCACCAAAACACAGCACCAGTCCGAAGAGCGAAATTAAGAAGCCGACAGATCCTACGAAGAGCCCGGTGCCCAGTACCGAAAGAAACTGCATGCCTGCGCCCATGGCCAGAAACAGGAATCCCCAGGCCGTGGGCTCCGGCTTTAGTCCTAGCCAGCGCTTTCTTGTGAACCACACGATGAACGCCATGACGAAGGGCACGGCGAATCCGTGGCCCATGTCCTCGTCGTTCATCCATTGGTTGATCATGCCGGAGATTGCGCGCGAGTAGCAAAAAACCAGCAGGGCCAGCGACAGGCCAATCATGACGTAGGCTTGTTGTCGCTGCGCTGGGACTTGTTCCTGGTCCATAAACTCTCAGTATACAAGGCCGCTCGAATTGGCCCCGCGCGAGCTCTAACGAATCGACGGGCGCGGCTGCATAAGCGTGTCCGAACATCGTCGTGCGAGTGCGATCGCCGCGCGCTCGACAAATCGAAACAAGCTTGCGGCGATCAGGCACGCAGCCAGCGAAGCGAGCAGGATAACGTGCGTATTTGTCCCTTGCAGGAATAGCCAACTGGAGAACGAACAGATCACGAGCAAGTGCGTGAGATAGAGCGGAAATGAAATGCTGCCCAGATACCGCGAGAGAGAATTCGAAAAGAATCCGCGCACCCGCGACGAAATGGAAATGCCAAACACGAAGACCGCCGCGAAGATGGTGCTGGGAAACGTGGGACGCACGGCGAAGTCTTGCACTGTGGGAAATCCGTGCAGGCTGATCACTGAGTACGCCACGGTTGCGGCGATGAGAGCGAGTGAGGTGACGAACGCGCCAATTCCTGCATCGCGCTGCTTGCGCGCATCACCCGTAAAGAATTGCGCGATTCCCAGGCCTAAAACGAAAGGCAGCATCGGGCTATTCGCAATTGCCATGACGGCGGTGAGAATGCCAAGAACCACGCACCGCGCTCGCAGAAACGGATAGATCAGGCATAAGAAGAAAACCAGCATGGACCCGAAGAATTCCACGGACATCGTCCACAACACCTGGTTGTAGGAATGTCCGACGTCGTAATGGAAGAAGACGTTATACAGGCTGAATTTCAGGAAGTGGAGAAGCTCGGGCTCGAAGAGGTAAAACGTCCCCAACCAATTTTGGCTGTGCGCGGGGATACTGGCCGCGGCATTAAAAAATAGGTTCGATTTCATTAACGCGAAGGCGATCGCACAAGACGCGAAGATCGGTAGCGTCAGGCGGGGATAACGGCGCAGCGCCAATTCCACAGGGATGCGAGTGTCTCCCGTTTGTAGAAATCGGATCGACAATGCGAATCCCGAAAGCACAAAGAAGATATAGACAGCGAGTGTGCCATCGCACAAAAATGTGAAGTACAACTGGCGATAGGACGGCGTCGTGATCGCGAGAAAACACGCCACCAAGTGACTGAACACCACCATGAGCGAGGCCCAGCCGCGCACGCCGTCGAGAAAGACCAGGCGCGAGGTAGTGCCGCTGGCTGTAGGAGACTCGCTCATCTCTGTTTAAACTAAATCCGCGCTTAAACTAAATCCGCCTAAAAGCTAAATCTTTCGGGGCTTCCTTTATAATTTTTGCAGCCACGCCCCCGGCCAATAGGTGACGTTTTCCGTGAGGTCGCCATCGCGGAACAACCACGGCGGCTGCTGCTGGCGGAACTCGGGATGCGCGGCGGCAAACGCACACGCGGCCTCGTACGGATTATCTTTTTTCCATTCCGCCACGGCGCGCGGGACGTCCGATAGATCGCGTGTGATGCCATCTGTGGCCACGATGTACGAGCCCTGTGTCACCAGCGGCGCATACGCATCCAGTTCGCGGGCCACGTGGTTGCGCGTGTGGTCGGAATCCAGAATCACCAGCACAGGAGAAGCGCCGGCGGCGAGTTCTTTCACTTTTGCGACGATCGTGGCATCCGTCGAATCACCTTCCAGTAGCGTGATGCGCGGAGAGAGTTCGTGTTTGCCGATGGCCTCTCGCACGTCCGGCAAAATTTCGCGATCAATGCCGATGACTCTTCCGCCTCCGAGCGCCTGAAGCAACGACGCGTGGAATAAGAGCGATCCGCCGCGAAACACTCCGGTTTCAATGATGACTTGCGGACGCACGCGATAAATCACTTCCTGCAGGCGAATCACGTCCTCAGGCAATTGCAGAATGGGAAGTCCGAACCAGGTGAAGTTGTGATAATACTTCAGGCTCCAACCTACGCGCACCCACTCTAACGATAGAGCTTCAAAGGCTTCCTTGCTGTAAAGGGGCAGGGAAGTTTCCGCGCCACCTTCCACGCGGGTCATTGTGCCGAGCGTGGTATCGATCACGAGTTTCATCCACCTCAGTGTAGCGTGCGACATCCGCTTTCATTTGCTGCCGACGAGAGTTTCCGACTAGAGGTACTAGGACAATTACCACTTTGGAGTTGCATAGGTTTGATCTAAAGTAGAGGGAAGCCTGCCCCGGACTCGAACATGGATTTACTCAAACTCGTTGCCGAACTTCGTGAATATCGTGCGCAGGTTATCGAAGCGATTACCGCGTTGGAAGATCTGGCGCGCCGCCGGCAGGAGTCTGGCCGCGACGCGAAGCCTGCGGCAAAAAGGCCCGTTGGACGCCCTCGGTCGAAATCGAAACTCGCTTCATCTAAGAAGAAATCCAGCTAAACTAGGCGCTATGAAGCGCCGCATCTTTGTCGCACTCTTCCTCATCAGCGCTGCTTTATGTGCGCAAATTGGCGAACTTTCCGGCGAACGCATGCGCGCCCACGTGCGCTTTCTGGCGAGTGATCTTCTGGAAGGCCGCGGTGTCGGCACGCGCGGAGGGGATCTCGCCACCGAATACATCGCCTCGCAGTTCGCCGCCGTGGGCGCGAAACCGGCGGGCGATAAAGGCACGTACTTTCAAAATTTCACGCTGGTGGGAACCGAGCCGCAAGCCAGCACGCAGTTGAGCGCGATTTCCTCCAGCGGCAAAACAACTATGTTTCGCTGGCTCGACGATTTCGTTGGCGTGACGCTGCAACAAAAGCCTGAAGCTGCATTCGACGCCGAAGCAGTTTTCGTCGGGCACGGCATCACTGCGCCGGAATTTCAATGGGACGACTACAAAAACGTCAACGTGCGCGGCAAAGTCGTCGTACTCTTCACGGGCGAGCCTCCTTCGAACGATCCGAAATTCTTCGCGGGCCCCGCGCTTACCTACTACGGCCGCTGGACCTATAAATATGAAGAGGCCGCGCGGCGCGGAGCCATCGGCGCCATCATCATCCACACCACGCCTACCGCGAGCTACGGTTGGAACGTCGTGCGCTCGGGTTGGTCGAAAGAGGATGTTGCGGTGAAGGTCGCGCCCGGTGCACAGGCGCTCGCGTTCGCGGGGTGGGTGACGCAAGACGCGGGGGAACAGATCGCCGCCGCGCTCGGGCAGAAAACAGCGGACCTGCTGCGCATGGCCGATGCGAAAGGCTTCCAGGCGGTGCCGATTCCTTTGCGCTTCCGTTTGCGCACGACGTCGAAGGTGCGCGAAATCGCCACGCGCAACGTGATCGCGAAGGTTGAAGGCAGCGATCCGAAGTTGAAGGACGAGGCCGTAATTTTCACCGCGCACTGGGATCACCTGGGCATCGGCGAAGCGCAAAACGGCGACAAGATTTACAACGGAGCGGTCGATAACGCCACCGGCTGCGGCATCCTTTTGGAGATGGCGCGCGCGTGGGCGAACTTGCCGGAAAAGCCGCGGCGCTCGGCGATATTTGTTTCGGTCTCAGCCGAGGAGTCGGGATTACTGGGCTCGGAATACTACGCGCAGCATCCTGTGGTGCCTACCGCGAAAACGGCGCTCGCGATCAACTACGATGCGTTCCTGCCGCTGGGCCGCTACAACGATTTCGGGGCTTATGGAGCGGAGCGCACGACAGCATACCCACTGGTGCAAGAAGCCGCCAAACGCCTGGGACTCAAGATCTCGCCCGACCCGAGGCCGCTCGCGGGCTTGTACTACCGGTCCGATCATTTTATGTTCGCGCGCGTGGGCATTCCGGCGTTTTCGATTAATCGCGGAGACGATCTCGCGGGGCGCCCTCCCGGCACCGGCGCGAAATTGTTCGAGGAATACAATACGCAGCGCTATCATCAGCCCTCCGACGAATATCGCGACGACTGGGATTTCTCGGGACTCGAAATCTACGCACGCCTCGGTTTCCTGATCGGCCTGGACGCCGCGAATATCCCAACGCCGCCGACGTGGAGGGCGGGCGATGAGTTCTTACCGGCAAGTGTCGCGAGTGGGGTGAAGTGATCGTGGCGAGAACCCCCTGGCTCACGCCAGGGGTTATAACCCCGTCCCGTCAGGGCGGGGATTCCGCAAGAATCTCGCGAGAAATCTGGCCCACGAGCGCCCGATTTTGGATATCAAAGGCGGACGAGTCTACTTGAGTTGCGTCTATTCGAAAGAGCCTCGATTTTTCGGACCTCCGATTCAATCTTGGCCCGTTTCCGTGCCCGCAATCGGCATTTTAAATTCCCGCTACTTTGCCCCTTCCGGGGCCTCGAAAGCCCCGTAAAACGCGTTTAAACGCGAATTTTGTTATGGGTCTTTCGCGGGCTTTTCGTGTGTCGCTCGCGAAACTTCAGGTGATTGATTTTCGACCGCTTGCGCGAAATCGCGGGGGAGAATCCGCACAGCCGGTTTTTGATCGCATGAGGGACTGGTGATAGCCCGAGCGCTGGACCGCTCCCTGTGGTCGCGGCTCGGGTCCGGGTTTTCGAGCCGCGAGCTGTTTACGAATGGCAGCTACTGTGCCCAGCTGAGTCCAGCGTATGACCCGGCATGAAAAGTCGGGTTCAGCGCATCCTGTCTTTGTGGACGATGAGTGGTCCCATTGAAAACAATATCGGACCCGAGCCGCGACCAGAGGGAGCGGTCCAGCGCAGACGGTTCGCGGAACTCTAAGGTTGCGGTTGCGCCAGCCACTCAAGAGGTGGCCATCACTCGGCTTTCTCTGGCGAAGAAAAGGAGTAAGTCTAGTCCCCTCAACAATTTTCTTGACGCGGATAGCACCCTGCGTTAATCTAGGTGGGTCGAAGTGGCTAATTTTGGAGTGAAATGGGTAGCGAAGTGGTCGAAAATGGCGTTCTTGGCTCCGGCGGGGGATTCTCCGCTGTCGAACCGCCCCATTCGATCGCGCAGGCACGGGTAGACGACAAGGGTCGTTTGAAACTCCCGGCGGAGTTCGTCGAGTACCTGAATAAGGTGGGTGCGGATAAGGTGTTCATCACGACCATCGATTTGCAGCTAGCTCGAATTTACCCGATCCCGGTGTGGAAGGGCAACGAGAATCTTTTCGCCAACGCGGGCGATCTGGCCGAGCTCGCCGAAGATGTCGCCTACATCGCCAAGTACTTCGGCGGCGATTCGGAGATTGACGCGCAGGGCCGTGTGCTGATGCCCGCTCTGCTGCGCAAGCAGTTGGAGATGGAATCGCAACCGGTCTGGCTCGATTGCTACAACGGGCGGATCAACGTGGCGGGCAAGGCGATCCACGAAGCGCGCTTCCATCGCGCGATGGCGAATCTGAGCGAGAAGGTCAAGACGCTCGAAAAGAAGGGGCTGAAGTAGCGGTCATGTATGGACATCCCCAATCGCCACGTGCCGGTCATGTTGCCCGAGTGTCTGGAGTATCTCGCGATACGTCCGGACGGCGTCTATCTGGACGCGACCTGCGGGATGGGCGGGCATACGGGAGCTATCGCGAAGCAGCTCACAACGGGGATTGTGATCGGCTGCGACCGGGACGCAGAGAGTTTGGAATTGGCTCGTCAAAATACGACGGTCAATATTGCGGATGCAGCCACGCTGGAGCGCATTCGCTTTCATCATGTTTCGTTTTCGCAGGTGGGGACAGCGCTCGAGGCCGAAAGAGTTCCACAACTGGACGGATTACTCGCGGACCTAGGCGTATCGCGCTTTCAATTAACAGAAGGCGCGAGGGGGTTCTCGCTGATGGCGGACGGGCCCCTGGACATGCGCATGGATCGCAGCCAGGGGCCCACGGCCGCAGACTTTGTCAATACAGGATCGGAAAAGGATCTCGCCGATTTGATTTATCAATTGGGCGAGGAAAGGAGGAGCCGGAAGATAGCCAGAGCAATCGTGCGGGCACGGCCCGTCACTACGACAGGTCAGCTGGCCAAGCTTATCGAAAGTGCCGTGCCTCGTACGGGCAAGCTGCATCCCGCCACGCAAACGTTCATGGCGCTGCGGATTGCAGTGAATCAGGAGAACGAAGAATTGGACGCCCTGCTCGCATCCTTACCGAAGCTGGTGAAGCCGGGTGGACGAGTGGTGATGCTCACGTTCATGTCGCTGGAGGATCGCAAGGTGAAGCGCGCGTTCCAGGAGCTGCAGCGCAACGGGCAGGTAAAAATCTTGACGAAGCACGTAGTGCCTCCGACGGACGAAGAAGTTCGGGACAATCCGCCGTCTCGCAGTGCGAAGTTGCGGGCGTTGGAAATTTTATAACGCAGTAAGGAATCGGCAAGGGTCAGATTTCTGTTGTGGACACTTCCTCCCCCAGTGTCCGCAATTGAGCGCTGACTTTCAGACCAGAAAGGAAGACGCAGTATGGCAACACAGTTCATGTTCGCGAACATTTTCGGGAAGTCCTCGCGTGCGACGCACGATTCGCACGCAAGGCCCATGGTTCCCGTGCGGTGCTTTGCAAACGACGACCTTTATTTTCACGTCAAGCGGATCGACAACAGCCGTGTGGTGCGGCAGGCCGATCCAAAAACGCGGAAGGTGTGCTGGAAGATGATCGGCTCGGTGGCCGTGGCCGCCGTGTTGCTGATCGGGGTACTGCTACCGAGCGCGTATGGATTGCTGGCGGGGTATCAGATCCAGACGTTGAAGGAAGAATCCCGTCGTCTGGCGAATGAGCAGGCCTCGCTTGAACTGGAAGAAGCGAAGCTGCTTTCTCCGGAGCGCATGGAGCAGTTGGCGAGGGAGCAGCAGTTCACGGATCCCGAACCGCAGCGCGTGGTTTATCTGGAATCCGCGCATGGCCCGGCGGTGGCGATGAACGCCGGACGTCCCAAGAAGTAGCGATAGTAGTAACCCGTCATGTTGGAAACTCAATCCACTCAGCGGCTCAAGTGGCTTTTATGGCTCATGCTCCTATGGGTGGCAGCCATTGTGGGCCGGCTTGCCTTCTTGCAGGTGGCCAAGCATGACGAATTGCTGCGTTTGGCGCAATCGCAACAACAAAAGACGATCGCGATTGAAGCCACGCGTGGATCGATTTTTGATCGCACGGGTCAGCCGCTGGCGAAGACGCTTCCCGCCGAATCGATTTGCGTGAATCCTTCGAAGGTGCCCGACGTTGCCGTAGCGGCGGACATCTTGTCGAGAGTCCTGGATCTGGATCGCAAAGAGTTGTTCGATCACATCCAAAGCGCCAAGCAGCACAAGAGCGGCTTTCTGTGGGTGAAGCGCAAGGTAGATCCAGAGGATGCGACGCGCGTCCGTAGTCTGAATCTGGACTACGTTGAATTTCGCCCGGAAACGCGCCGTTTTTATCCGCGCGGGCAAATGGCCGCGCATGTGGTGGGAACGACGGGCATGAGTAGCGCCGAGGCCGCCGTGGAGCGCGGTACCGGAGGCATTGAACAAAGCTTCGATGACGACCTCGCTGGGCAGCCGGGCGAAGGTCGCGCTTACAACGACGTCCGGCAGAAAACCTACGACGTGCTCGTGACAAGACAACCGGAGCCGGGCACGAATCTCACTCTGACCATCGATTCCAATTTGCAGTACGACGCCGAGCGAGCGCTCGAGGATGCCGTGAAAAAATCCAACGCGCATACGGGATCGTTGGTGGCGATGAATCCGTATACGGGCGAAATCCTGGCGCTGGCGAACTATCCGACGTTCGATCCGAACGTTACGCTGAAGCCCGGTCAACCGGCCATCGGCCGCAGCAACCTTGCCGTCACAACTCCGTTCGAGCCGGGCAGCGTATTCAAGGTGATTACGTTGTCTGCCGCGCTCGAAACGACGCAGCTCACGCCGGATTCGATGATTAACTGCGGCAACGGAACGCTGACGCTGTTTGGTCGCGTGATTCACGACGCTCCGAATGAGCGCTTTGGATCGCTGTCGATGGCTGATGTACTGGCGCATTCCAGCAACATTGGAGCGATCAATATTGGCTTGAAGGTCGGCAAAGAGAATATGTATGAATACGTCCGGCGCTTCGGGTTCGGGCGCAAAACGGGAATCGATCTGCCGGGCGAATCCCCTGGTATTCTGCGGCGTCTGCAGAGCTGGGAGGCAACTTCAATAGGCTCGGTGGCGATGGGCCACGAAGTTGGTGCGACGTCGATTCAATTGGCACAGGCTGGTGCGGTGGTTGCAAACGGCGGCATGCTGGTGAAGCCTCGCCTGGTACTGACGCGACAGAAGCCGGGCGCTGCGGCAGAGCCGCTGGCGCAGGAAAAATCGCAGCGCGTGATCGCGCCGGAAACTGCGATCAAGATGCGCCAGATGATGGAAGGCGTGGTGCTGCGCGGTACCGGGAAGAAAGCCATCCTGCATGGGTATACGTCCGGCGGGAAAACCGGCTCGGCGCAAATCTACGATTTCAAAACTCGCGCATATACGCACAGCTACAATGCCAGCTTCGTGGGTTTCGCGCCGGTTGCGAATCCGCAAATTGTGATTGCCGTGACATTGATTGGAACCTCGGGTGCCGCCGCGGGCTATGGCGGAGCGACCGCTGCCCCTGTGTTTCACGACGTCGCGACCTCCGCGCTGCGGATGCTGGATGTTCCGAAGGATCTGCCGGAGTCTCCGCTGCCCGGCTTGGCGAATTCGAAGGTGAAGGAAGTCGGGAGCGATCTCGCGATCGCCGGCTTGGGTGCTCCGCCGGAATTGTTGCCGGGAGCTTCTGTGACTTCTTCCTCTGATATTACGCATCCGGCGGGAGCGGTATTGTCCGCCGCCGGGCGTTCGCAAGGTGTATCCTCCGTCACTCAGCCGTCGATTCAAGGAGGTTTGTCCGCTTCGGCGAACGATGCTTCTTTGGATCGGCGGCCTTTTTTAAGCGCTCGAGCGGCCGGGTCGAAAGTCCCCGATTTCCGCGGGATGACGCTCAGTACGGTGCTGGAGGAGTCGGCCGCCACGGGGCTGCCTGTCGAAGTGATGGGAAGCGGCTTGGCGCGGAATCAGGATCCGCCGCCGGGCAGCTTGCTCCCCCCGGGGACCCGGGTTCGCGTCCAGTTCGCGAGATAAGGATCTGGACACAGCGATGAAATTGTCTCAGGTGCTGGCAGGCGTGAGACTCCGTCGCGAACTAAGTCCTGCATTGACCCAAATAGAAGTCGCCGGTTTGGAGTACGATTCCCGGCGCGTTGAGAAGGATTTCTTGTTTTTCGCATTTCCAGGTTCGCGCGCCGATGGGCGCAAATTTGCCGACGCCGCTGTGTCGCAAGGCGCATGCGCCGTCGTCAGCGAATCGCCGCGCCCCGATGATTTTCTTCATGAAGGGTTTTCACCTCCGTGGATCGAAGTGGAGCATGGCCGTAACGCGCTGGCCGGCGCGGCGCGCAACTTTTACCAGAAGCCGGATGAACGCGTAGCTTTTACCGGCATCACGGGCACCAACGGCAAAACCACGACGACGTATTTGATCGACGCTATGCTGCGCGCGACGGGCAAAACCACAGCCATGATTGGGACGATTGAATATCGCATGGCCGGCGAGCAGCGCCCCGCACCCAACACCACACCCGAATCGCTGGACGTGATGCGGATGGCCTCGGAATTGCTAGATCGTGGTGGGTCGCACCTCACGATGGAAGTTTCGTCGCACGCCTTGGCTCTGGGACGTGTGTACGGTTTTGGATTTCACACCGCAGTGTTCACGAATCTGACGCGAGATCATTTGGATTTTCACGGCACCATGGAAGACTACGCGGCCGCGAAGCGCCTGCTGTTTCAGTCGCCTGCTGGACCGGCTCCGCGCTGGAGCATCTTGAATGCAGACGACGCGGCTTGCGAGCAGATGCTGCCTGCCGCGGGCGCAAACGTAATCCGCTACGGCGTGGGGAAATCGGCTGATTTGCGCCCGGAAAATATTCGCTCCGGGTTTCATGGCCTTTCGTTTGACGCGGTGTATCAAGGCCAACGCGCGCCGGTGACTTCTCCGCTGGTGGGTGGCGTCAACGTTTCGAACATTCTTGCGGCGCTGGGCGTCGGCCTCAGTTATGGAATTTCTTTGCAGGATGCCGCGCAAGGCGTAGGCACGTGCGGCGCCGTCCCCGGGAGATTCGAGCGCGTGGATGAAGGGCAACCGTTCCTGGTCGTGGTGGATTACGCGCACACCGATGACGCGCTGCGCAATGCCATCCAGATTGTGCGTGGGCTCGGCAAAGGCCGTGTGATTACTGTGTTCGGTTGCGGCGGAGATCGCGATCGCACGAAACGTCCGCTGATGGGCATGGCCGCCGGCGAGCTCAGCGATTTCGTGGTGCTGACGTCGGACAATCCGCGCTCTGAAGATCCGCTCGACATCATGACGGATGCGATGGTTGGCTTGGGTCGCTTCGATACGCCGTATCTCGCCGAACCGGATCGCGCGCGGGCGATTCGCAAAGCGCTGGAAGAGGCTCGCGCGGGCGACGTCGTCCTGCTGGCAGGGAAAGGGCACGAGACGTACCAGATTTTGCAGGATCGTACGATCCATTTTGACGATCGAGAAGCGGCGCGGCAGGTACTGGCTTCCTTCGGGTACAAGAAGAAGCCGGAATGAAGATCGCACTAGCAGAAGTCGCGGAAGCCCTCGGACAGAGGTTGGCATCGGCGGCGATGGTACCGGGGTGGTCGATTGATTCGCGTACGGTGCAAGCAGGCGATTTGTTTTTTGCGCTGCGCGGGCCGACGCACGATGGCCATGCCTACGCGTCCGCTGTAGCGGCGAAGGGCGCTGCGGCAGTGGTTGTGGATCGCGATGTAGATGTCAGCTGTCCGGTGATTAAGGTGCCGGATGTTTACGCCGCTCTGCGGCAGCTGGCGACATTGCTCAGACAACGCTGGGCCAGGCAGCGCTGGGGTGGGCAGAGATCGACCGGGAAAATCGTGGCCGTGACGGGCAGTGCGGGCAAGACGACCACGAAAGAAGTGATTGCGGAAATGGTGTCGGTTGAATTGAGGACGGCGAAGAGCGAAGGGAATCTGAATAACGAAATCGGATTGCCACTTTCGCTCTTGCGCATTGCGGACGAGGCGCAGGTGGCCGTCGTCGAAATGGGAATGAATCATGCGGGCGAAATCCGTCGGCTGGCGGAAATCGCGCGGCCGGATGTGGGTGTGGTGACGAACGTCGGGTACGCGCACATTGAAAACTTCGAATCCATAGAAGGCATCGCGGGCGCGAAGCGCGAATTGATCGAATCGCTGGGTGCAGATGGCATCGCCGTGTTGAACGCGGATGATGCGCGCGTTGCTGCCATGAGTAGTGCGCACGCGGGCCGCACGATTCTCTACGGGCAATCCGAAAAAGCCGATGTTCGTGCCGAAGATGTGGAGCTGGGGAAGGATGGTGTTCGCTTTCGCGTAGGATCCGTGAAATTCGAGAGCCCGCTCACGGGACATCACAACGTTTCCAATATTCTTGCCGGCGTCGCAGTCGCGCAAGCGTGTGGCATTGCGCCGGAGCGTTTACAAGATCGCGTGCGGACGCTACAGCCCGGAAAAATGCGCGGCGAGCGTATCGAAGTGCGCGGGATGACGATTTATAACGATTGCTACAACTCCAACCCGGACGCGGTGCGGGCGATGCTGGAGGTCCTGCGGGATACTCCGGCGAAGCGGCGCATTGCGGTGCTGGGGGAGATGCTCGAACTTGGCCACTGGGCTGAGACACTGCATCGCGGTATTGGAAGTTACGCCGTGCAATGTGGTGTAGATGTGCTCGTTGGAATAGGCGGCGCTGCCGGATTCATGCTGGACGCGGCCATGCACAATGGCCTCCGCGCCAGTGCCGCCCTTTTTTTCAACGATCCGGTTCAGGCGGGTGAACGGCTGCAGCCGCTTGCCGCAGCGGGCGATGCGATTTTGTTCAAAGGATCCCGCGGCGTGCATGTGGAAAGAGCGCTGGAAGCATTTCTTCATCCGTCCCAGAATGAGGGCCAACGCTAGATGTTCTACTGGCTCTTCTACGAAAAGTTGTTCCATTCGTTCACTCCGGTGCGTGTTTTCCAATACGCCTCGTTCCGCTCAGGGATGGCGAGCCTTTCGGCACTGGCGTTGTCTCTTATGCTGTGCCCGTGGATGATCCGCCGTCTGCGGCAATTTCAAATCGGACAGCATATTCGTGAGGACGGCCCGCAAACACACTTGAAGAAAGCCGGGACGCCCACGATGGGAGGATTGCTGATTATCCTTTCCATCATTGTTCCGACTTTGTTGTGGGCGAATCTGCGCGTTCCTTCCGTGTGGGTGGCGCTGGTCGCCTTGGTGGGTTTTGGCGCGGTGGGATTTTGGGACGATTATTCCAAGGTCAAGAAGTCTCGCAGCTTGGGGCTGACCGCGAAACGCAAGTTCGCCGCCGAAGTGGTGGTGGCGCTGCTGGTGGGCGTGATGCTTCTGTGGATGAATGCGACGGGGTATTACTCCACGGGCATGAACGTTCCGTTCTTCAAAAACTTCAGGCCCGATCTTTTAGTGGACCCGTGGTTGCATAGTCCCTGGACCTATCCGTTCGCGTTCATTTTCTTCTTCGCGTTTGTGATCCTGGTGCTGGTGGGCTCTACCAATGCCGTGAACTTGACGGACGGTCTCGACGGCCTGGCGATTGGTTTGATGATCATCGCGGCTGGGGCCATGACGGCCTTGTCGTACTTGAGCGGCCACGCGGAATTTGCCCGCTACCTGGAACTGTCCCGCACGCCCGGTGCGGCGGAGCTCACGATTTTTTGCGGCGCGATGACGGGAGCTTCGTTGGGCTTTCTCTGGTACAACGCACATCCGGCGGAGGTGTTCATGGGCGACGTTGGCTCGCTCGCGTTAGGCGGAGGACTGGGCGTTGTCGCGGTTCTGTTGAAACAGGAAATCCTGCTGCTGTTCATCGGAGGCGTGTTTGTGGTGGAAGCGCTGTCCGTGATCCTGCAGGTGGGCAGTTATCGCTTGCGGAACGGCAAACGAATTTTCAAGATGGCTCCGCTGCATCACCACTTCGAGCAGATCGGCTGGGCAGAATCGAAAGTGATTGCCCGGTTTTGGATTGCGGGCCTCGTGATGGCGCTGTTCGCGCTGACGACGTTGAAGCTGCGATGAATGATGTTGCGATGAATGAT
>CAITIX010000199.1 GCA_903892565.1 uncultured Acidobacteriia bacterium | reverse complement strand
CTTGATACTCAGTGATGGCTCCGGCCGTGGTGATCCGCGCGATCATGTTGCTATAAAAGTCCGTAAACCATAGCGCGCCATCTGGCCCGGTGGCAATGCCACCGAGCATCCTGGACGACCCAGGTATCGAGTATTCATTGATAATACCGGTGGGGGTTATGCGCCCGATCTTCCCGGCGTTGCTCTCGATAAACCACAGCGCGCCATCCGGTCCGGGAGTGATACCCAAGGGGACGGTATTCGGCGCGGGTATCGGGTATTCGGTAATGGCTCCGGCTGTACTAATCCGCCCGATCTTGCCGATATATTCAGTAAACCACAGTGCTCCATCTGGCCCCGTAGTTATCCACTGGGGGGCGCCGCCTACAGGGTACTCCGTGATTGACCCGGCTGTAGTAATCCGCCCAACGCCGTTGGATTCAGCAAACCACAGTGCCCCATCCGGCCCCATGGTGATCCCGAGGGGGACGCCGCGTACAGGGTACTCGGTAACCGCACCAGCGGTGGTGATCCGCCCGATCTTGTTCGCGCCTGAAGCTTCAGTGAACCACAGCGCACCATCCGGTCCGGTGGTGATCCCCGAGGGATTAACACCAGTCGGGTATTCGGTGATCGCCACCGAAGGCTGCGAGAACAGCAGCGCGGGTGAAACCAGAAGCGCCAGTATCCAGACGAGCGGCCAAGACTGTTTCATCCAGCCCGAGAATATCACTACTGGACTAACTGCGGCCAATTATCAGCTCGGACCTCAACTCAAGCGCCTCGTAACGGTGCACCTCCGACGTCGAAAAGATAGCGACCGTGTTTTTGGCGTCCTTCGCGTTTAGTCTTACGTTTTTGTTCGGCCAGTCACAGCCCGCCACTCTCGTGCAGGAGGCGATTGCCGGGGTCCTGGCCCGTGGAACTCCGCTCGCGCTCGTGAAAGATGGGTTCCAAGGTAATACGGAAGGGCCGATGGAGTCCCCAGACGGCGGTTTCTATTTCAGCGACATTGAGGGGAGCAGGAATTATAAGGTTGATCCGGCCGGAGCCGTCAGTGTTTGGCGGGAACATACGAACCGCACCAACGGTCTTTATTTGCGGAATGGCCAGTTGTTGTGTGCAGAAAGTAGTGGACCGAGAGTCATCCGCATATCGCCGGATGGAGGCATTACTCCGCTCGCGACTGCGTACCAGGGAAACAAGCTTCGCGCACCCAACGATCTGATTCCGGACAAGCGGTGAAGAGTCTGCTTCAGCGTGCGACAGATCTGGGTTCTCCGTTTGACCGGATCTACTACGTTCACTATGGCTAGATGACACATTCTGGCGTTGTCAGTCCCCTGAACATGACAACCGAGTGGGTTACATCTTTCGTTGCGCTCGTTTACTCAATTGCAGTGGATTCCTATGTACAGATTTGGGAAATCCTCGTGAATAAATTCAAGTTGTATGCCACCATCGAACATCTAAAGAAGAAGATCGTCTGCAATCGGGATTTGGGGTTCACGCGAACGCCGGAGTAGGGTGAAACAGTGATGCGGAAGCACGGCCTTTGGGGGTATTTCGAGCCGCCGATTCCGTGGTCAAATTTCGGGTGACGATGTATCGCAGTGCCTGAATTGAAATTCACTCAAATTGAGGAGGGGGTGACTGATCATAATCAGGTTCCACGATCTCGTCTTTGATCGTCTGCGCAAGCGAATCCAGACTGTGAAAGAGTGTTTCATGTGAGAATCCCAAGCGAGCTAGACTCTCAGCCAAGTCGACTTTCGCGGCCGCGGGGATGATATAGCGGACAAGGGATGGCCCTCTCAGTAGAAACTCTATTTGGGCCTCAGGTTCTCGCGACGCGTGAATCGTGAACCTACTCATCTGCGCAGCGATCCGAGGAAACTGAAGGGATGGGATTAGCGCGATCGGCCCATTGGGAGGTTTCTCCCAGCCTAAATCAGCACCGAAAATCCTCAGATCAGCGGGTGTAAGAAATGCGGCCGCGGCAAGGTATCGTACCGGCGGGGTATCAGGAAAGCAAGCGCGATAGTCCGCGCTACGCCAGTTTAACTCGCCATGGTGCATGCACCAAAGCTCCCCATCGGTGCCTTTGGAGTCGCGCACAGCGAAGTATAGTCCGACCAGCACATTTTCTGTCCAATCGAGTAGCCTTGTCGGGGCACCATGGTGCTGCATTAGCAGCAACCAGGAAACGTAGTCGTCCCATGCGGGCAGATTCGCAGTGTATGACGCGGCCCTAAGGCGGAAGCGTTGGGCCGCCCAAAACTCAATGTTCTCGCGAGCCGCCGAGCAGAAGGGTTCGCGATGAATGCCAGGGGAGAGCGAGCCGAAGATTTCCGAGTGGCCACGAAACCAGCAATGCCGGAGGTCCTTCCCGATCGCTATCGCATCCTCGAGTTTTTGGAGCTTACCAGCATCCATGCCGAAAATAGTACCTCCCGCAGTACCACCCGACGAATTCATGCCATCTCTATAAGTTGTTTATTATGAATGGTGCGCCCGGAGAGACTCGAACTCCCGGCCTACTGATTCGAAGTCAGTCGCTCTATCCAGCTGAGCTACGGGCGCGCTTGGCCTCATCGTATCATCTAATTGACGCCGACTGAAAATAGTGGCTGGCGCTTGGAAAACACCCTCCTCTACGAACGTGATCGAAACTGAAATCAAATTGCGATGGGGCGGCGATGCCGCCACTGCGGGCTCCCACATTGAAGCTCACGGATACGCCGCTACTGGACCTCGGTTGCTGGAAGCGGATCAATTGTTCGATCGTCCGTCTAAAGATGTGAAGGGCGGTGATGTGAGGGGCGGCGATTTGCCTGGCGGCGAATTGCGCGCGAGCGGGCAGGTGCTCCGGCTGAGGCTTTCCGGCGGAGAAGCTACGGTTACATATAAAGGTCCAGTGGTGGCCAACGGTCCTTATAAGAGCCGAGAAGAAATTGAGTTTATTGTCGATGATCCTGCGGCCTTCGAACTAGTGCTTTCTCGGCTCGGGTACCGCCGCGGATTTCGTTATGAAAAATTCCGAACGAAATTTCGTGCCGCAGACGAAGCTCAAGTGGGCGAGGCAGGGCAGGGAATCGTCACGTTGGACGAAACACCGATGGGCGTTTTCATAGAACTGGAAGGCGCGGAGTACTGGATCAATGCCACGGCCGAACGGCTCGGCTTCACCCGCGACCAATTCATATCGGCAAGCTATGCGACTCTTTATAACGAATTTCGAGTGTCGCAACACTGCTTGCCCACGGATATGGTGTTTGCTAAGAGTCGTGAGTAGTCCTGAAGCAAAATCGCCTTAGTACCATGGAAAACTCTTGTGATCAGAAAATAGCGATGGTATTCTTCTCGTAGCTTATTACGTGGTGATTACCGCCACGTAGGATTGCGGAACATGATTGAGCTTTTATCGACAGTAATCATCACGCTCAGCTCGGTGGCCCTCTTCGGCTACTGGTTCCGCTACACCTGTCTGTTGATCTTGAGCACGAAGACAGCGCAAGATTACGCGGGCGAGGTTGCCTCCACCAATCAACTTGCATTCCTCGAAGTTCGTAGCGAGCTGAAGTCTAGCTCTCCGGATCTGGATCGATTGCGCAATGCGTTGGATCGTGATTATGAAGTGCTCTCGGGTCTGTTGAAGAAGACCGGTTCGCTGGATCACACATCGCTCGAAAGCCGGATGCTGGAAGCGAATTATCGGGTCATGCGTGCCTGGTATAGCGTGAGTCGTCAATTTTCTGCTGCAGCGGCAGCGCGTGCGCTCGATGAGATGTCTCAAGTGGTGGCCCACTTCGCCAACCTTATGGGCGAAGCGGCAGCGGCTCCTTCGGCCGCGTAAGACTCGCTTTATTCTCCCTCAGGACTACCGTTTTGCAGTGTTCCGTTTTGCGCACCCATGCTGAAGTTCTCGCCTAAATAAACGCGGCGCACTTCCGGATCGTTCCCCAGTTCCGCGGGAGTTCCCGTGCGAAAGATTTTTCCGTTATTGATAATGTAGGCGCGATCGGTTACCGCCAGCGTTTCGCGCACGTTGTGATCCGTCATGAGGATCCCGATGCCGCTCTGTTTGAGATCGGAAATAATTTTTTGCAGCTCCAGCACCTGAATCGGATCGATGCCCGAGAACGGCTCGTCCAGTAACAGGAAGCTGGGTTCAATCACCAGGCTGCGTGCGATCTCCACGCGCCGGCGCTCGCCGCCTGAGAGCATGTAGCCCTTGTTCTTGCGCACCTGATCCAAACCCAACTGAGTGATCAGCCGGTTCATACGATCGTCGCGCTCGCGCCGATTGAGCCGCAGCGTCTGCAGGATTGCCATGAGGTTATCTTCTACTGAGAGTTTGCGAAAAACCGACGCCTCTTGCGGGAGATAGCTGATGCCTTTGCGCGCGCGCTGGTACATGGCGAGACGTGTGATGTCCTCGTCATCGAGCTTTACGCGTCCGGAATCGGGCGTTACAAGCCCCACGATCATGTAGAACGACGTCGTCTTGCCCGCGCCATTCGGGCCGAGCAAGCCCACGACCTCGCCCTGCTTTACGTGGACTGAAACGCCGTCCACCACTTTTCGTCCGCGATATGCTTTGGTGAGTTCCGCTGTCTGGAGAGTATGCACTGGCTATTTCTTGCGGAGAAGACTGTCGGCGGGCTTGCTTTCCACACCGTTTACGAGCAGCCTATCATTGTTGGCGAACCAGGTCAATTGACGACCCTTCGTTTCGCCTTTCAG
>CAITIX010000198.1 GCA_903892565.1 uncultured Acidobacteriia bacterium | reverse complement strand
CGCCTGCCGCAGGACGGCCGCATCAAGGTGAAGACGCTGGGCCGCGAAGTCGATTTACGCGTGTCCACACTGCCGACGCTATACGGCGAAAGCGTCGTCATGCGTTTGCTCGATCGCTCGGCGGGAGATTTCTACGATCTGCGCAAGCTGGGTTTCGACGATCACATGCTCTCGCGCATGGAATACTACACGTCCCTGCCGCACGGCATTTTTCTCGTGACTGGTCCGACGGGTAGTGGTAAATCGACCACTCTCTATTCCGCGCTGAAACGCATCAATCAAAGCGACAAGAAGATCATCACGATTGAAGATCCCGTGGAATACCAAATGGACGGGATCAATCAGATCCACGTGAATCCGCAAATCGGGTTGACGTTTGCCGCCGGGCTTCGCCACATTGTGCGTCAAGATCCCGATGTCATCATGGTCGGCGAAATTCGTGATCGCGAAACGGCAGACATCGCCATTCGCTCCGCATTGACGGGCCACTTCGTTTATTCGACGCTCCATACCAACGACGCGCCCAGCGCGATTACGCGTCTCACGGACATGGGCGTAGAAAATTATCTGATCACGTCGTCCTTGGTGGCCGTGCTCGCGCAGCGTCTGGTGCGCGTGATCTGTCCGGATTGCCACGCGTTTTCGGCGATGGTGATGAATCCCGAGGGCGAAAAGATCGAGTCGTTTAAGGGCGCTGGTTGTGATGCGTGCCACGGCACGGGATATCGGGGACGCGTCGGAATTTTCGAACTCATGGAGCTCGACGAGCACATTCGCGCATCCATCATGCGCAACGAGGACGCTTCGAAGCTCACGTCGCTCGCGCGCAAGAACGGCATGCGCAATTTGCGCGAAGACGGCTGGGATAAAATCCGCCGCGGCGTGACGACGGTCGAAGAAGTTGTGCGCGTGACCCAGGGATTCTTTGAGAAGGAGACAGAAGTCAGAAGTCAGGAGTCAGAATCTCTAAAGTAGTTTTGAGGGTTCAAGATCGTGTTGCAGATCAGAGGTAATAGCGGAATGACGTGGTGGGAGATTGGCGTAAGCGGAGTTTTGTCCACGCATTCCGCGGCCTTATTCTGTCTCCTGTCTCCTGTCTCCTGACTTCTTTTCCCCATGGCCACCGCATTCCATTTCCGAGCCGTTGCCTCCGATGGAAAACTGCGCACCGGCACGCTCACAGCCGATTCGGAAAGAGTCGCCGCGCAGGAGCTCAAGCGCCAGGGCCTAATTCCCGTTTACGTGGGAGCGGACCAGAAGCGTGCATTTCAGATCACGCTGCCCTCCTTCAATAAGGGACGCCGCGCGGACATTCTCTTCTTCACGCAGGAGCTTTCGACGCTGTTGAATGCGGGCGTGCCCGTCGATCGCGCTCTTTCGATCACCGCCGAACTCACCGAGCGCCCGACGTTTCGCGCTTTGATCCAGGACGTTCTGCGCTTGTTGAAAGGCGGCAAAGCCCTGGCCGATAGCCTCGCCGCACATCCGGATTATTTCTCAGAGCTCTACATCAACATGGTGCGCGCGGGAGAGGCCTCGGGTTCGCTCTCCAGTATTTTCGAAAGGCTCGCCGAGTTCGAGCGTACACGCGACGACCTGCGCGGATACATCATCAGCTCTCTGATTTATCCCGGATTGTTGACGCTGGTCGGCTTCACGTCGATCTTCATCCTGCTGAATTTCGTGGTGCCGCGCTTTGCGCAGATCTTTTCCGATCCGCGGATGAAGATCCCGACGCCGACGTATTTGATGCTCGAAGCCAGCCGCTACATGCGCGAATATTGGCTGCCATCGATGATCGTCATCGTCGGCAGCGTGCTTATTTTCACGGCTTATGTCCGCACAGCGAAAGGCGCGATGTGGTGGGATACCACTCGCCTGAAGCTCCCTGTTCTGGGCGATGCATTGCGCAAGGCGGAGACGGCTCGCTTTGCGCGGGCCATGGCGACTCTGGTTGCCGCGAGTGTTCCGCTGGTGCAATCGCTCGGCATCGCGCGCGGGATTCTGAATAATCGCCGCATCGCTGGAACCCTGGACCAAATCGCACAGGGCGTGAAGCGCGGTGAGGGGATTGCTGCCCCATTGCGCAAAGCCGGCGAGTTTCCGCCGCTGGCCGGGCATCTACTGGCTGTGGGGGAAGAGACCGGACATCTGGATGCGATGTTTACGCGCATGGCGGATATTTACGACGTGGAAACGCGCAACGCGATCCGCCGTTTTACTTCTCTGTTTGAACCGATGATCATTCTAGTGATGGGTGTGATCGTGGGTACCTTGATCTTGAGTCTGATGCTCGCCATCACGAGCATTAACGATGTGGCGGTATAAAACTATGACGACAATTTTAGATCGTAATCCCGTGATTCGGCGGCGCGCGCAACGCGGTATCACGCTGATTGAAATGCTGGTGGTGGTGACCATCATCGCGTTGTTTGCGGCGTTGGTCGGGCCCCGCATGTTCGGCCAGGCCGATAAAGCGAAGCGCACAGCGGCGCGCGCGCAGATCAATTCGTTCATGACGGCGCTGGGCGCCTACAAGCTCGCCACCGGAACGTTCCCGACCACCGAGCAAGGTCTGAACGCCTTGCGGGCAAAGCCCGAAGGCATGACGCAATGGGACGGGCCGTACCTGCCGCAGGACATCCCGATGGATCCGTGGGCGCATCCGTATCTCTACAAATTCCCCGGCGAGCATGGCGATGAACCGGACATCATTTCGCTGGGCGCCGACGGGCAAGCCGGCGGAGAAGGGAACAATGGAGACATCCTCAGCTGGAGCAGTCAGTAGCGCGGCGTTGTCTTCGCCCGGTTCCAGCCGCGCACAGCACGGCGTGACGCTACTCGGTTTCAGCGGCGCGCAGCGTGGCGTTACACTAATCGAGCTCTTGATTGTGATGACGCTGATCGCCCTTCTCGTTGGTGTGGCCTATCCATCGGCAGCCTCCGGCATCGATAGTATTCGTCTCCGTTCCACGGCCGACAACGTGGTGAATTTTCTGAATGCGGCGATCGATCACGCGGAGCGTCGCCAGCAACTTGTGGAAGTGTGGATTTCGCCGAAGGACAACGTGTTGATCGCACGATCTCCCGATCAGGGTTTCGCGCGACGCTTTCAATTGCCGGAGCCGTTTCACATCACGGCGATCCGGCCAGAGGCGGAAGTCTCCCCTGACGAGGCGCGCCGCTTCCTGATGTATCCGGGCGGAACGGTTCCACGGCTGGGCATCGAAATTACGGGAAATGGCGGCAAGAAACGGGAAGTGATTGTGGATCCTTTGACGGGCATGCCTCGTAACGAATTGCCGGCGGCTGTGAGCGATGTACCAAAGCAGGCCGCTCCGATCGTGAAGTCGCTGAGCGGAGCGGCAAAGTGATGCGCAGAACCAGAAGCGATGAACGCAGTGAAGAGTTCAAGGAGATCGAGCGCAGCGAAGAGTTCAGTGCGATGAACGAAGTGAAGAGTTCAAAGAGATCGAGCGCAGCGAAGAGATCCACGAGATCCGGCTTCACGCTGCTCGAAGTGATGGTCGCGGCCTTAGTGATGGGCATCGCCGTGGCCGGTGTTCTAAGCGGCTTGGCCGGAGCGGCCCGCAACGCAGCGCGTCTTACGGAATACGACCGGGCAACGCTTGTCGCCAAGCAGAAAATGGACGAACTGCTGGCCGATCCCGCGGCGCCGCGCAATCAGCAAACAGAGGGAACGTTTGATCCGCTCGTGACCGGGAATACGAAGATGGGTTGGCGCGCGCGTGTGACTCCGTTTGAGGCGCTGCCCGGCCGCGGACCGGGAGCTTGGGGCGTGGACCGCGTGGAACTCGAGATTTGGTGGATGCAGGGCGAAGTCCGGCGCAGCTTCAGCTTAGAAGGATTTCGCAGGAGCACGCTGCAGGCGGGAGATCCCGTATTCTGATGCCGACAGCTCTGTCAGTCGCGACGACGAAGACCGCCCAGCGGGGCGTCACGCTCATCGAGTTGATGATCGCGGTGTCGATTACCGCCGTGATCACGGTTGGCCTGTTGTTCGCGCTGCGCACGAGCATCGTCGCGTATGAAAAAACCAGCGATCGTCTGCATTCGAATCGACAGCAACTCAGCCGCAATCAGATTCTTTCGCGGGAACTCGGCGGCGTCATGCCGGTCATGTCGCCGTGCGGAACGTCAAACGTTCCCTATTTTTTTGGCGCGTCCGATTCGTTGCGGATCGTTTCGAGCTATTCGATTGCCGAAGGATTTCGAGGCTATCCTCAAATTCTCGATTTCGAGACTCGGCGCACCTCTTCTGGCGCTCTGCAATTGGTGGTCACTGAGTATCCCTATACGGGACCTGCCAGCACTGCTTCGTTGTGCGCGCCGTCCAGCAGCCTTGGGTCGTCCGAGGGAGCTGCGGAGCCATTTGTGCTGGCGGATGATTTGCTGTCGTCCACATTTTCCTATCGCGGGAATTCCAATCCGCTCGCCGCGAAGCTGGAAGCCAATTGGGCCACCGACTGGAAGAACAGCAACACCTTGCCTCTGGCGATCAGAGTGGAGCTGAAGCCGCGCACCGCTCCCGGTGGCGGATTGCCGGCGGTGAATGTGACTGTGCCGCTGCATGTGGATCGCGACATCTTTCGCTCGTACACGGATTAGACGAACATGACGCCAACACGCCAGCTTCGATCTTCTTCTCAGCGCGGCAGCGCGCTCCTGGCCGTCCTGTGGCTCTCGGCGGCTCTCGCGGCTATCGCGTTTTCCGTCTCATCGACGGTGCGAACGGAGACCGAGCGCGTTTCGACTTCATCGGACGGCTTGCGCGCGTCCTACCTGGCGACTGGTGCGGTGGAGCGCGCGATTCAATGGATGGCGTGGGGCGCTCCCTACCGCAAGCCGGATGGGTCGCCTATGTTTTGGGAACGGAATCAGCCGCGGCTGAATATGACCTTTCCGAGCGGGGCGGCGGTTGTGGATGTGATTCCTGAGACCGCTAAACTGAATATCAATAACGCGAGCCCCGACGATTTGTATCGCGTGGTGTTTGCCGTGGTGGGCGACGAAACACGCGCTCGCGAAATTGCGGACGGCATCCTGGACTGGCGCAATCCCGTCCGCGGTAGCTCTTATGACCAGTATTATTTCGGCATCCGGCCGACTTTTCAGGCCCGGCATGCGTCTTTTCAAGAGATTGAGGAACTGCTCCTAGTGCGTGGGATGACGCCCGAATATTTTTACGGCAACTATATTGCCGATTCCGACGGCCGCTTGTTTGCTCGGGGAGGCTTGCGGGATTGCCTTTCCCCGTGGGGATCGGTCGGCCCGTTTGACGTAAATACGTCGAGCCCGGCGCTGCTCGAAGCAATCGGGATGTCCCCGGGAGATGTTGCCGCGATCGTGGAAAGGCGTCCCTTTAAGAACATGGCCGATGTCGCACAAGTGACGCCGTATGGCGGGAGGCTGATCGTGGGCGGCGGCCGATCGATTTTTACGTTGCGGGCCACTGCTCGCCTGCGTCGCGCAGACGGCATGTTTTCCGACGTCGTGCGCACTGCATCCGCGGTTGTGAAGCTCGGGGATCCGCGACTGCCCGTCTATCCTGCGACGGTCTTACGTTGGTACGACGATGCTTGGTCGCAAGGCATCGTTCCTCCCTTCGATCAGATCTCCTTTGAAAACGGCAACGCGGGAGGATCTCACCAATGACGATCCCCAATGAGCTCCGCAAGTGGTTTGCCATCGGTAGCGGCATCGGCATTGAGATCTTCGGGCAACCGGGTGCGGAATCGCTGCGCGTGGCGGCTGCGCGCGTACGTCCTGGCGGTACGCGCTTGCTGGGGACGCTCACGATTGAAGACGCGCAGCATCATGCGGCGGCAACCTGGGGCACGGACTACGCGCAATTCGCGCGCCGCCTGCGTCTCAGTCACGTTCCCGCAACCGTGCTTCTGCCGCGCCGCGATGTTACCGTGCGGCAGTTGGCCATGCCCGGCGTGACGGATAAAGATCTCGCCTCGGCCGTCGCATTTCAGATGGAAGGTCTGCATCCTTATCCGGAAGCCGAGGCCGTTTCCGGTTGGGCGCGCATCCCGGGTACGAATTCCGTGTTGGTGGCCGTGACGCGAAGCTCGGTCCTTGAACGCTACTCCAACCTGTTTGCCGAGGCTGGCATTGAGGTCGGTTCATTTACTTGTTCCGCTGCCGCGATCCATTCCGCGCGCCATTTGGTGCGACCGGCGTCGCCCGAACTCATCGCTTACCAGGAGACGCCCACGGGCGTTGAAGTTTATGGAGAGAGCCCAGCGCGGCCTATTCTTTCCGCTTTGTTCGATACCGATCCCGAACGCGCCTGCGCCTTAGCCGCTTCCGACTTGCGGTTGGAAGCGAACGTTCCCTTTCAGCCCTTGCGCGACGTTTTGGGTGCAGAGCCGGCGCTGGCCTTTGCCGCTGCGGTAACTTCTGCCTGCCCTCTGCTGGCATTGTCTTTGAATTTGTTGCCCGCCGATCAGCGCCGTTCCAGTTCGCGCGTGGCCTGGATTCCGGTGGGAGTTCTCGGGGGCATCGTCCTGTTGTTGGCAGGCGCGCTCGTTGCGTTCCCCGGTTATGAAAGCGAAAAATACCAGCGCTCACTCACGCAGGAAATTTCTCGCGTAACGCCTGCGGTGGATCGCTCTGCCGCGCTCGATCGTCAGATTGACGCCGAGCGCCGTCGCATCGTTTTGCTGGATGAAATCCGCGGCCGCTCGAAAGCGGATCTCGACGTCCTCGGTGAGCTGACGCGCATGCTGGCTCCTCCGGCCTGGGCCAATTTGCTCGAAATCACTCGCACACAGGTAACCATCGCGGGCGAAGCACAACAGGCCGCGCCGCTTCTGCAGCTCATTGATGCCTCGCAGTTCTTGAAGGGTTCGGAATTCGCTGCACCGCCGGCCCGCGCTGGAAGCGGCGAAATATTCCGGATTCGCGCCAGAAGGGAGCCGAAGCCATGAGAATGTCGCAGCGTGATCGCCGGGCGCTGGCCATCCTTTCGGTGGCGCTCGTTCTCGGGCTGGCATACCGCTTCTGGCCCTCTTCGGATGTGCCGGCCGTGGTTGCGCCTACTACGGACAACGTAGCGTTGGCCGAGAAGCGCCTGGCCAAGCTCCGGGAGACGGCGGCTACGGTTCCCGCGAAAGAGAAGGTTCGCAAGCAAGTCAGCGACGATCTTGCCGTGCGCGAAAAGGGCCTGATTGCGGCGCCTACGGCCGCGCAGGCGCAGGCGCAGCTGATCCAGATTGTGAGGCGCCTGGGCTCGCTCGAAAATCCACCGGTGGAAATACGCGCCACGGAAATTGGACCGGTGCGGCCGATAGGCGATGCCTATGGCGAGGCGCTAGTTTCTGTCCAGATCGAATGCCGCATTGATCAGTTGGTCAACATCCTCGCGGCGATCCCCGCGCAACCGGAGCTCGTAGCGACCAACGATCTGCGCGTGATCTCTACGAATGCGAAAGATAAGGCGGTCGGCGTGCGGTTGACGCTTTCCGGCATTGTGCCGCGCCGGCTGGTGCCGGAAAAATCCAAGACGGGGGGCAGTTTATGAACCGACGGTTATTGATCCTGGATCTGGTCCTGGTCCTGTTTGCCGCCGGTTTGATCTGGCTCTTGCGCGAACGTTATTTGGAAGCTCGCGCGCACGAAGTGGCTGTTCTGAGCCAGAAGGTTCCTGCGAAGCCGGTTCTGGCTCCGCCTTCGCCGCAGCCGCTGCGTCCTTCCACGCCCGCCGAATATGCGGATGTCGCGCAAAAGACGTTGTTTTCGAAAGATCGCAATCCGAACGTTGTGGTAGAAGCACCCAAGCCGCCTCCCGAGCCGCCCATGCCCGCCCTGCCGATTTATCACGGCCAGATGGCCATCGGCGAGCCGATCGCATTGCTGAGTTTGCCGACCCAGGCGGCACTGGAGAAAGCCTACCACGCAGGCGACAAGATAGGCGACTTCAAACTGGTGGCCTTCGATGAAGACCGAATCGAGTTGGAATGGAACGGCAAGAAGGTGGAGCGCAAGCCCTCGGAGCTGGCGCCCAAGGAACCCGCGGCACAGGTGGCGGCAGCTCCGGCCGCGTCAGGGTCAGCAACTGGGGCAGCCGCTGCCGGAAATCACTCGGCCGCGAACTATCGTCCGGAAATGAATAATCCGAACGCTACGCCCGCGGCAACGTCCATTACGGCGCTCGGCGCTTCGGCTCCTGCCGACACCAAAAGCGCTCCTCCGCAGGGCGTAGGCGAGGAAATCGGCGCCGGGGTTCATCAGTGTTTGCCTGGCGATAACTCGCCCGCGGGAACCATATTGAATGGTTATCAAAAACGAATTATTTCGAGCATGTTTGGATCAGTTTGCAGATGGGAGCAAGTGAAGTGAAACTTCGAGATCTAATCGCAATCGTGTTGGTGGCCAGTGGCCTCTTACAGGCACAAGCGCCGCAAGGACAGCCGATTCCTCCCTTGCCGGGATTCGGAGGGGCCCCCGTTCAGGCTGCTCCCGCACAGGAACAACCTGCGCCACCGCCCGCACAGCCCGTACCCGCACAGCCCGCACCCGCTCCACAGCCCGTCCAGGCAGCTCCTCCATTGATGCCTCCTGCTCCGGCGACAGCAACGCAAGCGGCAACTCCAGGAGCCTCCGCTCCGGTGCGCATTGGAAATCTTTCCTTGCAGAATGCGTCGCTCACCGAAGTCATCAATCAGCTGGCGCGCCAACTGCACATCAATTACATTCTGGATCCAGGCGTCAAAGGCAATATCTTCTTGAATACCTATGGCGACACGTCCAACATGGACGCGCGCAATCTTCTGGAGCTGATCCTGCGCGTCAACGGCGCGGGCATGGTGCTCGAGGGCGATATCTACCGCATCGTTCCTTTGAAGCAGGTTTCACACCTCCCCATTCATCTCGATCAGGAATCCAAAGACATTCCGCAAGACGATCAGGTGATGCTCAATCTCATCTTTTTGAAATACGTGACCGTGGACGAGCTCACCAAGGTGCTGACCGAATTCACTGGAGAGAACGCTAATATGTTCTCCTACGCACCCGCCAATCTTCTGTTCATCCTCGATAGCCGCCGCAGCATGCAGCGCACCATGGATCTGATCTCCTTGTTCGATAGCGATACGTTCGCCAATCAACGCGTGCGTCTGTTTGAAGTGAAGAATGCCCGTCCGTCGGATGTGCAAAAAGATTTGGAAAACGTACTGAAGGCCGTTTCGCTCGATGGCAAAAATACCGCCGTTCGATTCCTGCCGGTCGATCGCATCAATACGCTGATCGCCGTCGCGCCAAACCCCGGCGTGTTTGACACCATCGCCGAATGGCTGCGCAAGCTCGATGTTCCCGTGCAAGTATCTGCCGGAGCCATTGAAACCCACGTCTATCGTGTCCGCTATGGACGCGCAGAGTGTCTATCCATCGCCCTGAATCAACTCTTCGGTAGCGCGACCCCGGGCTACGGAGGAGGCGGCTATCCCGCAGGCGGATTTGGCGGCGGTTTCGGCGGCGGCTATCCGGTAGGCGGATTTGGCGGCGGCGGTTCCGGCTATGGCAATGGCGGCTACGGTTCCGGTACAGCCGTCGGTGGCATGGGTGGCGGCGCGTCCACAAACCCAGGCGGATATGGGAATGCCAACAGCTTCAATAGTGCATTCGGCGGCGGCGGATCCTGCGGTGGATCCGGCGGCATGAGTGGCAACTCTGGCGGCGGCTACGGAGGCGGTTACGGCGCGAATGGCGGAGGTTACGGCTATCCCGTGTTTGGCGGATATTCCGCGCAAGCTCCCGCCGCCAACGTGGCCCTCGGCCAAGCTGTCGGAGCCATCGCCGGGGCGAGCCCCATTCCCGGCGGAGCCCCTGCTGGCGCCACTGCTCTGGCGAACGGCCAACCCATGCCGTTGCCGGTGCGGATTGTTCCCAACCCTTTGGACAACGCGCTCATTATTCAGGCCGAAGCGCAGCAATATCAGGCCATCGTGAAGGTTCTCAAAGATCTCGACGTGCCTCCGCGCCAGATCCTGCTCGAAGCGAAAATCTATTCGATCGATTTGAACGGCTCGTTTTCCAGCGGTGTCGCGGCGTCCTTGCAACAGAAAGACAACGCGTTCAGGACCCTGCTCGGCTCTCTGAGCACTGCCGGAACCAGTCTCTCCGCCGGAGCGCTGGTGGGAAAAAGCCGCGAGTTGCTGGCCACCCTCAGCCTGACCGAAAACCGCGGACGTTCTCACATCCTCTCCGAGCCCAGTCTGATCGCCACCGATAGCATTCCCGCCACCATCACCGTTGGCTCGCAGGTTCCCGTGACTACCGGCAGCACCACCATCCCCACCGGGGGAGGCACCACGGTGCAGCAATCCATCTCGTCCCAAAACACCGGCATCACCATGCAGGTCAACGCCCGCGTGAATCCCAGCGGCGTGGTGACGCTCATCATCAATCAACAGGTCAGCACGCCCGCTGCCGGCGCCAGCACCCTCACTCCTACCTTCAACCAGCAAATTGTCCAGACGCAGATTACGATGCAAGACGGCGACACCGTCGCCATCGGCGGACTCATCGGCGAAACCACCACAACGGGCGTCACCGGCATTCCTCTCCTCGATCGCATTCCCTATATAGGTGGCATTTTTGGGCAGAAGACCTACAGCCACGATCGCACCGAGCTCATCATCTTTATGACACCCCACGTCATCTACGACGAGAGCGGCTTGATCGAGGCCAGCAATGAACTCCGCGACCGGGTCAAGAAAATGAAGAAAGTGATTAAGGAGCTTTAATCTTCCCGCCGGGGCCTTTCGTAGGACGCGGGCGCTGAAACCAGCCCTTTTGCCCCCAAAAACCGCGCTTTCCGCAAGCCCCCGGCGCACCGTATCCCCAGGAAACTCCGCTGGTTACTTTGCACTTGACTTGACCCCAGTACGGGTGTTATCAAAGTAAGTGACTGCGTCCAGGGTTTCACGGCAGTTGAAGTGTAATTTAAGGGCAGACGGCTTTTTGGAAGCCGTTCTCCCGCGAGCACAAAAAAAAGAAGTCTAGAATGAGCTCTAGTAACAAAGCAGTCGAGCGCAAATCAGCCAGATGTGAAGTTGGGCTGGGGAAGCTCGGTTCCCGAGGTTCAAAGCTAAGGGAGTTAGATTGAGGCTCAGGTGATAAAGAGAACTTCCATCAATTCAATTCCAAAATTTCACAAGGAGAAGGAAATGGCAGATTTTCGCAAATATTTTTACGCGTTAGCTATCGTGGCGCTGCTCGCATGCTCCACGGTCGCCGTTAACGCGCAGACACTTAGCTGTTTTTCGCTAACCGCCACCAACCAGAACGTACGCATTGAAGGCGATGCGGAGCTGGTCGGTGACATTGTGTTGGGATGCTCCGGACAGGGCTACACCACGCAGGCCGGTACTTTGATCTCGGGCACCAACATCACGGTGTCGATCCCGTCCACCATCATCACCAGCAAGATCCTGAACCCGGGCGCTTCCACGCTCGTCAGTGAAGCGACCCTCATCGTCGACGATCTGAAGGATCAGACCTGCCAACCCACCGGTGCCCAGTCGGCCCCGTATGGAACCTATTACGCGTCCTCGCCCAGCGCCGGCCAGGCTTGCACCACGTACTATCCCGGTTCGCGCAACCACCAGGTTTGCATGGATACCACCAATCCCGGTGGTTTCGGTGTTTGCCAGGTGTATGCGAAGATCTCTGGACCGCAGAACTCCTATGACGGCCTCCTCCGCCAGTCGGGCGTTGACGGTTGCCCCGTCGTCTCCCCCGTCGCCTCCTGCAACAATCCGAACATCTTCGTCGCCCAGCCTAACGGCACCGGCGCGGTGATTTTCCGCGGTGTACCGCTCGATCCTCCGGCCACGGGCTTCACCCGTTACCTCCGCATCACCAACCTTCGCGTGAATGCGGCTCAGTCGGGTCTGTCCGCGGGTAACCCGCTGTCTCAGCTCACCGCCATCATCTCCTTCCAGGGACCTGCTGCGGTTGGCTTGGCCACCATTCAGACCACGGTTGCGTCGATCCTCACCGGCAACGGCGGAACGACGGTCACTGCCGATAACACCTTCCTGCAGTGCGAATATCCCACCAATACCTTGAACGCCCCGGTGGATAATCCGTTGATCCAGGAATGCCCGGGTACCGTCTCGCTCAGCGGTTCGAGCAGCGGCAACCCGTCGGCAACGGCAGGTCACGGTTGGTGCACCACGGCCGGTATCTTCTCCATCAACACCGCGGCCACCACTCACCCTGTGATCACCTTCAAAGAAGGCTTCCAGACCGCATGGAAGGCTCGCAACATGTCCGAATATCTCGGCGCCAATGGCTCCGTGCTCGGCAACGCCGACGTTTGCGGAGCGATCTACATCGGCTCGCCCTGCGTTACCGGCAACAACAACACCTTGAACACCACGCAGTACTACACGTATAGCGGCAGCAATACCCCCGCTGTCATCTCTCAGGACATCGCGCAGAACAACCCCCAAATCCGCTACTTCACAGAATCTGGCTTCGAAGAAATCGGCGCTGCTTCCGCTCTCACCAGCGGTGGTCTGGGCTTCGTCTACAATGGCAACGCTGGTTCGGCTGACGCCGGTACGCGTCTGCAGTCCACCATCTCCAACATCCCGCAGAATGCGGTCGTTTCCGTTCCCAACGTTGTGTATCTCCTGAACGGG
>CAITIX010000197.1 GCA_903892565.1 uncultured Acidobacteriia bacterium | reverse complement strand
TCCAGCAAAAGCAAACAAAATGGAAAACAAGAAGACCATACAAGAGACGAAGAAACGCACTCGCCCTTGGCTTCTGCACATTTATGACTTCAGACGACCAACGCTCGAGAGCCAATCCCGAGCCATGCAGCGCGCCCCAAATTACAAAATGGAATGACGCTCCGTGCCACAAGCCGCCGAGCAACATGGTCAGAATAAGATTGCGATACGTCTTTGCTTTTCCCTGCCGGTTGCCGCCCAAAGGCCGGTAGAGATAGTCACGCAACCAGGTTGAAAGAGAGATGTGCCATCTTCGCCAGAACTCCTGCAAAGACGCGGCACGATAGGGTTGATCGAAGTTCCGCTGGAATCGGTAGCCGAGCAAGGCCGCCACACCAATCGCAATATCGCTGTACCCACTGAAATCGCAATAAATCTGTACGGCGTAACCATAGGCACACAGGATCAGGTCGCCGCCACCGAAGGCTCCAGGAGCCACAAAGACTTTGTCCACCAACTCGACGGCAAGCCAATTGGCGACGACCGCCTTCTTGAAAGTCCCCCACGCGATCAGAAGAACGCCTAGGCCTACGAACGTGCGGTGAGGCGTCGGCGGCTTCTCCAGCTGCGGCAGAAACATCGATGCCCGGACGATCGGGCCAGCGATCAAGTGCGCGAAGAAGGAAATAAAGAACATCACATCGATAAACGGCCGCGCTCGATCGAGATCTCCTCGATAGAGATCGACCACATAGGAAATGCCCTGGAATGTGAAAAATGAGATGCCGAGAGGTAGAATAATAGTCAGATATGGCAGCTCGCGAGAGGTGCCCAGCGAAAGCAGCAGATCGTTAAGGTTCGAAATGAAGAAATTTACATATTTGAAGTAAGCGAGATTCAGAAGGTTCACAGCGACAGCTGCTGAAACGAGCCATTTCGATGCTCGCGTACCGCGGCGGGCAGCGATCATGCGGCCCATCTGCCAGTTGAATGCCACACTGCCAAACAACACAAGCGCAAGCTCTGTATTCCAACATGCATAAAAAACGTAGCTGGCTACTATGATGACAATCTTGTGCAGCAAGTGCTTACGCAAGAGCACCATGGCCCAAGAGATCGGCCAGACGACCAGATAGAAAATCAGAAAGCTAAGTGTTGGAAAGACCATTTGCGATCATCAGCGATGGCGATATCCGCGAAGCAGCTCGGAGTACAGGCGGTCCGCCGACATCCAGTAGCCTCGCTCAAACATGTGAACTCGGTCCGACCGCTCGAGCTGTCGCGGCACCCAATTGTTCGCGCCGCATGCACCGCCCTGTACGGTCGACCAGTCCCAGAATAGAGCGCCCAGCTTCAGTGCAACGCGCTGCTGAGCTTGCCTGACCAGTGCAATGCCCGCTGGCGTATGCCATCGGCACAGGCGCCGATCATGCCGTGCCAGAAGCCCTGAATAGTCGGCTGCTTCGGCAGTGCTGAGCGGTCGGCAACCAGCTGCCTCCCGAGCAGTGCCCCGAAGGCCACAATAGTCCGGCAGCCGGTTCCCGTCCGGAGGTCCCACGACCACTATCGATGCTCGGGGCAAGATGGACTGAAGCTGGGAGAGCTTTGCCGAAAACTCCGCCTCGTAGTCTTTCAGCTCCGATGGCGGCTGGAAGCCCTCGTTCGTTCCAAACGCGAGAATGACCAGGGCAGGAGCCAACGATTGAAGTTGAAACTTGAGATTCTCAGGAGACCAATGATCCAGAATTCCAATCTGTGCGCCTACAAATCCGAAACTGCTGAGCACAATGCCACGTTCGCGCCTATAGATAGCCCAATCGGCAACATCGACCGGCCTCGCATCACGCGTGCGTAGTTCCAGCGCCTTGGCGCCATTGGTCGGTATCGTTTGGTGAACGAGCTGAGAGAAAGTTCCACTGGTATCGATTTCCTGGACAGATCTCCCGTCAATGCTGACGACGAAGCGTCCACCATTGGGCTGCCTGAAAAAGCCAATCTCCACACTATCGAAAACAGAATCTCTCTTTGCTTCCAAGGTCATGACATTATCTGCGCGCGTGGATCGCGAAACGAAGCCCGCAATGCCGTAGGGCAGTTGAGGATAGCCAATGCCATTGCTGGACAGCACTTCCCATGCGCCTTCCTGATGAACCTCCGCTTGATAGGGCCGCCAATACGGGAACGGATACCCTGCCGGCATCATTCCGCGTCCCGCGTTTCCAAACGTCTGCTGAAGCAATTCCCGGAGCCGACCACTGAAATGATCTCCAGCGGTGTGGCTGTCGCCTATCTGCAGAACCGAAACTCTATCGATCTTCTTGGCCTCAAGGTCTTCTAGCGCTTTCTGGAAGCCGGCAAGAGCGCGAGGGGGCGATTGGCCTTGCGCCACTTCAACTTGAGGCGCGGCTTCAAGGCCTTCGGCATAGGCAGATGATCCCGCAAGAGGTAGCGACAGCCGGATAAAAGCACATAATAGGATCCAGCGACGCAAGCTCGGCGACATGGGCTATTTCTGCTGCGCCATCAATCGCAGTGGCTCATCCACTTCGTAGAGCTTGGCCAATGCAGCGTCACCAATTGTCTCGTAGCCAATTTCAGTGAAATGCACACCGTCAGGAGCACGAAACAGCCGCGACTGCCCTTTGGCATCTTTGAGGTAGTCCGAATAGCCGCCGTTGGCATCAATTGTTAAGGACCAGGTATCGACCGTAGAAACAAGAGGACGCGACTCCGCTGCCGCCCGCACGATCGCACTAATCTGCTTCGAGTCCGTAGACGCGTCGCTTTCGCGCATAACTGGCAGCAAAATCCAAATGAGTGGGACCGATCTTGATGTCACTGCATCCATAAATCGCTCAACGCGACGGCGATAGGCCTCTCCCCACTGAGCGGAACCGTAAGCTGCCTCGACTGCGCCATTTGCTCCATACACACCGCGACGGTCGTTCGCCCCTATCATCATCACTACAGCGTCG
>CAITIX010000196.1 GCA_903892565.1 uncultured Acidobacteriia bacterium | reverse complement strand
CGTGTTGTGTTGCGTACGGATCAGTGTCCGGAGCGCCAGGATCACGCTTCTGGTCGATACCGTTTTGGCCGGCAATCAGTTGCGATGAAATATAAAGGTATGGGTTTGCCGATGGTTCGCCGATACGGTTTTCGATACGGGTGGCAGGATCGTTGAACCCACCGAGCACTCTAAGCATGACGCCACGATGGTCGGTGCCCCACGCAACCCGGTCGGGGGCAAGAGAATTTGCACGAAAGCGCCTGTAGGCATTCACCGTTGGATTGGCCAGAACTGTGCTCGATTGCGCATAATGCAACAGGCCGCCTAAGTAGTTGGCCCCCAAAGGCGAGAGAGCCGAATTGCTGTCTTTAGGCATGAATAGATTGCGTCCATCTCTCGTGCTTACAAGTGACTGATGAAGATGCCAGCCGCTCGAATAATAGCCCTTCAGCGCCGGCCGTGACATGAATGTCGCGAGGTAGCCCATGCGACGGCATATCTGGCGCGTTGCAGACCGAAACAGCACCAGGTTGTCCGCTGTTTGAAGTGCTTCTTTCGGGGCGAACGTACATTCAATCTGGCCTGGTCCCCATTCCTTTTCGATGGAACGCAGGGGTAGGCCTAGAGCCTGTATATAGTTTGCTATTGCGGCGACCGGACCATGAATGAGATCCATATTGCTTTCCGAATGAAAGGAATATCCGGGTTCAACAGGATATGTGTTCAACGGCCGAGCTTTGACACCAGGAGCGCCGATGTCCTGATGTGAAAGGTGATCTTCTGCCAAGCGAAGAAGGTACCATTCGACTTCAAGGCCCACGATAGACCGCATTCCACGCTTTGATAGCTTGGAGAGTTGGTCGCGCAAGAGCCGTCGCGGAGAGAAGTGGAAGCCTTTGCCTGAAACAAAATATTCGTCGCCGAGAATCCAAGCGACATCCGGCTCCCAAGGAAGAACGCAGAATGTAGCCGGGTCAGGAACTACAATGAGGTTCGGGGAACCCGTCATCTCATCAAGGCCCATTCCTCCCCCCCGTGTGAAGGACGAGAACGTACGGGCGCCTGAAGCGTCCAACGTGGTGGTGGCTACATTGATATTATACCCGTCCTCAAGGGCGCCCAGGAACGCAGGAAGGGTTACGGTCTTAGCTCGGGACGCTCCGTGCGGATCGGCCCAAGCAATTCTGAATAGCTTGATCTTTTCCTTCTTGACACGTGTTTTGATCTCTTGGGCTTGCCTAGATTGGTCAGCCGTCCAAAGACCATGTTTAGCGATAAAGCCAACGGAACGAGGCATGGAGGTCCCTTTTCACACGCGGCCTTCACCCTTCGCGCGTTGCGAAGAGCCACGTAAAACTTAAAATAGATACTATGTCGATATTATCGATTGTCCGGCGTCAGCGCCAGTGAGACAGATTTAGTGGCTTGAGGAAGGGAGGATTTCTGGCTCATCGTAACCATCAAGGAGTGGAGATGAGACAGAAATCCGTGACCAGTGAATCCCCGTCCGAGCGGATTGTGAAGAACATCCGCCGGGCAACCCGCAAGCGTCATTCGCCCGAAGAGAAGATCCGTATCGTTCTGGACGGCCTTCGTGGCGAGACCAGCATTGCCGAGCTGTGCCGCCGCGAAGGCATTGCCGAGAGCCTTTATTACTCCTGGTCCAAGGAGTTTCTGGAGGCCGGCAAGCGGCGTCTGGTAGGCGATACGGCGCGGGCCGCGACCAGTGGCGAGGTCAAGGACCTGCGGCGGGAGGCGCAGCAGCTGAAGGCGGTCGTGGCTGAGCAGGCGGTCGAATTGCGCCTGCTTAAAAAAAGCATGATCGCGGATGGGGGAGACGAGGAATGAGATATCCCGCCTCCGAGAAGCTTGAGATCATCCGGCTGGTCGAGCAATCCCATCTGCCAGTGCGCCAAACGGTGGAGAGGCTGGGGATCCAGCCTTCACGGTTCTACCGCTGGTACGATCGCCTCCAGACCGGTGGCCCGGAAGCGCTGGAAGACAAGGCACCAAGGCCGAAGCACGTCTGGAACCGCATCCCT
>CAITIX010000195.1 GCA_903892565.1 uncultured Acidobacteriia bacterium | reverse complement strand
TGCCCGAGCACATCCGATCAGATAACGGGCCGGAGATGACTTCGAAGGCCGTCCGCAACTGGCTGACGCAGGTAGGAGCCAAGACTCTGTTCATCGAACCAGGCAGCCCCTGGGAGAACGGCTACTGCGAGTCCTTCAACGGAAAACTACGCGACGAGCTACTGAACGGTGAGATCTTCTACAGCCTCAAGGAGGCTCAGATCATCATTGAGCAATGGCGGAAGCACTACACCACGATCAGGCCGCACTCATCGCTCGGATATCGACCCCCGGCACCGAAGGCATTCTCGCCCGCGAAAAACCATCTAGATGAGATATTGCCGATGTAGTAGTCTCTATCCCGCTGGTTCAAAAAATCAGTCAGGTCATTGCCCGCTTCTGGTTCTCGGTTTGCGTGCCGCTGATTAAGAATCGTTACGTCCGCGTGTGCTATTGGCCGTATCGTGAAAAGCGGTGTGCGCCGAATAGCGTGGCTTAATTTTGCATAGTTACGTTCTACCGTTGTGTCGCTTGCCGTACAGACAGAGTCGTCGGCGAAGTCGTCATATCTACGCAACTGACAACACCGAACCAGTTGACTAACCATGAATGACAATCGCGACAACAAGCCAGACATCCGCCCGGCCGCAGTGCGCGTGCGAACGTTCCTCAAAGGCGTTGTCTATTATAACAACCGCGGGACGTCGATCGAGTGCACGATCCGCGACCTTTCTGATACCGGCGCAAAAGTCGAATTTTCTTCGCTGGTGGCCGTGCCGGACCTTATCGAACTTTATATTCCGCAAAAGCAGAGAACCTATCAAGCGCGCGTCATGCGCCGCGAGTCCAATGAAATCGGCATTTCGTTTGAAGATCAACGCTCCGGCGAAGCGCGCCGCGAAATTGACGGCGAGCTTACCGAGCGGGTTGCTAACCTCGAAAGCGAACTTGTCTTGGTCAATCGCCTCTTGAAGCAACTCAAAGCTAAAGTATTCCCGAATGAGCCTACCTGATGAAAACGGCCTAGCGTCCCAAGTGACATCTACCGTTCATCACGCATACGGGCAAATCTGATTATATCTGCTTCTGGCACGGAGCGGACATTAGGGGGGTGGGCAGAGCAGGTGCGCTCTGCCCCTTCAGACATCTACCTGCTCAGCAATTGCTAGCGCGTCGTCTACCTCGATTCTGAGATAGCGGACTGTGCTCTCGATCTTTCTATGGCCAAGCAGAAGCTGGACAGCACGGAGGTTGCCTGTTCGGCGATATATCAGAGTTGCTTTTGTTCTTCTGAGTGAGTGCGCGCCATAAAAGCTTGGGTCTAGGCCAATGCTGGCAATCCATCGGAGACTAGACGGGCATATTGCCGGGTAGTCATGTTTCGATCTGGGAAGCGACGGCTCGGAAATAAGTAGTGGCCAGGCCCCGTTTCCGTTGCCTTGATATAAGCATCGTGCGCTTCTCGCGATTTCTCCGTGAGCTCGAAGTGAACCGGCTGTCCAATTTTCCTCCGTCTCACGGTCGCTCGGTCAAGTGTCGTTCCATGCGGGGCGATTGCGGAAGATGTGCTGTGTGGACTCAGGCTCGCCGCTTAAAACGATTGTTCTTTTCATTACGCCTGGGCCGACAGAAGTCAGTTTGGCGTGTCGCCACGGAGCATCGACCTCCGCTAGCCCGCTACCGGGCGTAATTCCGAGAACAGCTACTGGGGATTGTACCATGGCCGGCGTTGCGCAATAATCGCAAAAATCGGGGAGGGTGTAATGAGCTGGTTCGGGCGGCCTGAGATATCAGACGAAGTACGCGCATCGCTCACGGAAGACCCTAATAAAGCGAAGCGCGAGAAGCTTCACGCCGACGTAAAACAACGGGGTGGGCGGGCTCTTGCTGAGATGTTTATTGAAATGCACGTTCCGGGGGAATCAGCCTTCGCGAAGGAATTGAACAGCCGCGCGATGCTCGACCTATTCAGGATGATGTCTGAAAGCGAACAGGCAAACTTCATCTATCAGTTTCTCTTGATGATCTATGCTCAGAAGGACGAGTGATGGATAATACAATTAGCAATGCTTTGGACTTGATAGAGCGCGGCGGCCAAGGTGCCATGAATGTGGTGCTGTCAACGATAAAGTCCAATATGGAATCGGATAATGTAGAGGCCGCGATACAGTTTACTAAGGCCGCAATGGGCATGATGCCTGAGAGTGACGCGATGCTGATGTTCGCGATCTTATGCCGCGACTATCCCCACAGTCGGATGCAGTTTTGATAAAAAAACCCCCGCTGGTTAGGCGGGGTGGAGTTTAGGTTGCTTCTTCTTGTGCCTCAGAGAACGAGCGCAGGTAGTCGGCCGCTTGCAATGCTTTCGACGAAGCCGTGAAGATTGCGCGGTCGTCGTGTTTCAGGAGCTCAATCCAGCTCTTGATGTACTCGGCGTGACGCAATTCCCCTTCAATGCCTAGATGGGCACAGAGAAACGCCGCGGTAAGCTCTGCCACCAATTCTTCGGCCGCATACTTGCGTGTACCGAACCGCCCTTGAAGGTCCCGATCGAGGCGGTGCTTTGCTCCGGACCAATGCCCCAGTTCATGTAATGCCGTTGCGTAGTAGTGCTGTGGCGATCTGAACTGGTTGAACTCAGGCAGAGCTACGAAGTCGAGCGACGGTATGTAGCAAGCCTTGTTACCGCCGTGCTTAATCTGCGCAGCAGTCTTTTGGATGAACGTCTCAGTGTTCGCCTCCCGTGCCTCCGGTAACTCGGGTTTGATCTCGGGCTCCTTCAAACCGTCGATCTGAGCCACGTTAAACACATAGAACTGCCGAAGCATTGAGACCTTGCGCCCGGTGTCATCCTCCTCCTTGAAGGCGAGCTTCTTGGTGAACACGACAGTACAGGATTTCTCGCCTTTCCGGACCTGCCCACCTGCCCCGGTTGCCTGTTGGTAGGTAAGCCACGAATGCTCGGCATATCCGTTATCGGCCGCGCGGCACCACAAGATAGGGACGTTGATGCCTGAGTACGGACGACCAGTGGCAAAGTTGTGCGGCATGATGCTGCCCTTTGAGACGCGACTGGTCTTCCAAGGCCGTATCCAGACGGCAGTACCTTCTTCCAGTGTCTTGATGATGCTGTTGGTGACGTGCTGATAAAGATCTGAGGTCTTCACGTGCGATCTCCTCTGTGAGAAGTCCGCAGTGAATTATCTCATAAAAAAGAGCCGCCTCG
>CAITIX010000194.1 GCA_903892565.1 uncultured Acidobacteriia bacterium | reverse complement strand
TGGTTGGCAAACATGCGAATTAGAGGGGGTCACCTGTTGCGCGAAACTTGACCCCACCCAGTTGGCGTCTCTCGGCGTGATCAATGCGTTGCTTGCATTTTGGGGGGTCACACTTGGAAGCGATTTCACAATCAACGCAAAATGACTTACGGCGAGTTCGCGCAGAAGCGATATGAGTTTTCTCGTGATGGGGCTGCGGCGGAGCGAGAATACAGGCAAGCCGTTCTTAACAATGATCAGCAGCTTGCGTTGCAGGCCGAGCAGATTGCTCAACAGAATTTTCAGAATTGTGCGTCGTCAGATCATTTGGGACAGATGGGGTTATAAATTAATGGAGGGTTGGCCTCATCTGGTTGGTTGATCTTATGCGGCGAGTTTGCGGTGAAGCAAGCGGCGCTGTTCGATGGTTTTCTGTTTGATGCGGTGTCTTTCCTGCAGGATCGCCCGGCCCCTGCCGAAGTAGACGTCGGCCGGTGTCAGATTGTCCAAGCTCTCATGGTAGCGCTGGTGGTTGTAGTACTCGATGAAGCGCCCGATCTGTGCCTCGAGATCGCCAGGCAGGTAATAGTTCTCCAGCAGGATCCGGTTCTTCAGTGTTTGATGCCAGCGCTCGATCTTGCCTTGGGTTTGGGGATGATAGGGTGCGCCACGGGTATGATCCATGCGCTGCTTGTCGAGCCATTCAGCGAGCTCGCCAGAGACGTAGCTGGAACCATTATCCGATAGCAGCCGGGGTTTGTGCCGGACATGAGCCTGATCGCAACCCGAGGCCGTGAGGGCCAGTTCCAGCGTATCGGTGACGTCCTCTGTCTTCATCGTGGTGCACAGCTTCCACGCGATGATGTAACGCGAGTAGTCGTCGAGGATGGTCGACAGGTATAGCCAACCCCAGCCAATGATCTTGAGGTACGTGAAGTCGGTCTGCCACATCTCGTTCGGTGCGGTCGTCTTGTCGTAGAACTCATTGGCGGCCTTGATCACGATGAAGGCAGGGCTGGTGATCAGATCATGGGCCTTCAACAGGCGGTAAACCGTGGCCTCCGAGACGAAGTAGCCCTGCGTGTCGGTGAACCTTACCGCCAGCTCTCGAGGGGATAACTCGGACTGTTCCAGCGCCAGGTCGATGATCTGGTCGCGGACAGCGTCGGGAATGCGGTTCCAGATCCGGCTGGGCTGCGATGGCCGATCCTCCAGGCCTTCCGGCCCGCCCGTCTGATATTGATCGTACCAGCGGTAGAACGTCGCCCGTGGCACCCCGATCCGGTCCAGCGTCTTGCGAGCCGACAGCAGCGATTGCTCGACAATCCTGATGATCTCGATCTTCTCAGCGGCGGGATACCTCATTCTTGGTCTCCCCCATCCGCGATCATGCTTTTTTTTAAGGATACGGAGTTCGAGCGCCTGCTCGGCAACGACCTCCTTCAGAGCCGTGGACTCCCGGCGCAGATCCTTCACCTCGTCACCGGTCGCCGCCCGGGCCGTGTCACCCGCAAGCCGACGTTTGCCGGCTTCGAGGAACTCCTTCGACCAGACGTAATAGAGGCTTTGGGCAATCCCCTCGCGGCGGCACAGCTCGGCAATGCTGTCCTCCCCGCGCAGGCCGTCCAGCACAATGCGTATCTTGTCTTCGGCCGAATAATGCCGCCGGGTCGCGCGGCGAATGTCCTTCAGGACCTGTTCAGCCGGGGCTTTCGAACTCACGGGTTTTGCTCTCATCTTCGTTCCTTCGTCACTGCGATGAGACCAAAACCCTCCTCTAATCAATACCCCAATTCTGTCTCATAGACGCTGACGGCGTACAATCAAATTAAGAATCGACCACGGCAACTACGTTGGCGCTATTTGGGATGTTGAAAATTTCATCAAGTCATTAAAAGAAATTCGGCAAATTGTCGAGAAAACGAAAGAGTAATAGTCACCACCATGATGTTCGCCACGAAAATAGTTCAAGAATCTGAAACACAACCGAAATCGAGAAAACATGTCCGTCCGCGCCATCGTCAAATCCATTCAAGACATCATGCGCCAAGACACCGGC
>CAITIX010000193.1 GCA_903892565.1 uncultured Acidobacteriia bacterium | reverse complement strand
CGGTGGTCCTGCGCCCAGCAAACGAAATTCCGGGGTTCCGAACCGCCGGATCCCCTTATAGTACCCCTGTCGTCTTTCCCGTAACCCCAAGATTGTAATAGGTCGTCCATTTGCGCCTAAAGTTTGTGGCGCGCAATACCGAATGGATAGTTTGTGGGCTAATATCCGGCCTACAGGACTAAGACATCGTGACACCAGCAGCGAGTACGATCAATCCGATGGACCGTGGCAAGACGGCAGGCACCATTCCCGGTATCTATGTGCTGGGGGTTCCCGTGAGGCTGCATTTCACGTTCGTCCTCCTGGTTCTGTTCCTGATGGTGACGGTTCTCGGGAGCGCCCGCTCCGGGGGGAACTACGCCATGTTCCTCATGGGGAGCCTGGGCAGTGTGCTGCTCCACGAACTGGGGCATGCCTTGATGGCTTCGCGCTTCGGCTTCCGGACGCTGGAAATCGTGATGTTCCCGATCGGTGGATTGTCGCGCATGGAGCGCCCGCTCACTCCTACGGCGGAAATCTGGGTCTCTGCTGCGGGACCGCTGGTCAATCTGATTCTCGCGGGCTTGATCTTCACGTATATGGTCGCCATGCATCAGGCGCCGCTGATCAGCATTGCCGATATGAGCGATCCCGGCGATAAGAGCCTGCTGGCACTCTTGCTCTACGGAAATTTGACGCTGGCCATTTTCAACCTGCTCCCGGCGTTTCCCATGGACGGAGGCCGCCTGCTGCGCGCCCTTCTTTCCTACGTCCGTCCGCCGGATGAAGCCACACGCACTGCCGCCTGGATGGGACGCATGCTGGCTATGGGCATGGGCCTCTACGGCCTGCTGGACAAGCAATTTCTGCTGGTGTTCTTCGCGCTGTTTATCTACCTGGGTGCGGCGCAGGAAAGCGTCGCGGCTCTGGGGCGCACGCTCACGCACGGAATTCCGGCACGAGCGGCCATGATTACCGAGTTCCACACGCTGGAGCACGGCAACACGGTGCGCGATGCGGCGAACCTGCTGCTCTCCACCTCGCAACAGGATTTCCCGGTGATGCATAGCGGACAAGTGGTGGGTATGCTGGGACGAAATCTGCTCTTGCGAGCAATCGCCAACGACGGGGCGGACGCTTACGTCGCGGGTGTGATGGATCGCGACTTCCTGGCGTTGAGTCCCGACGACGATCTTGCGGCGATCCTGCCTGTGATGGCCCGCGCGGGGCGCTGCGCGCTCATCATGGACAACGACACGCTACTGGGGCTGCTGACCACCGACAATCTGTCCGAGTTCCTGCTGCTGCGCCGTTTCGGCATGGAACCCGTAGTCTAAGCGGTGCTTGTCAGCGGTCCGGGCTTTCTCGCTCGAAGACTCTCGCGGCTCTGTAAAGCGGCTCCTCAATAAACAACGAACCGAACAGCAGCGCTAAATGAACGGTTCAAAATAAACGCGGTTCAAATAAACAAGGATGCAACCGGTTCAGGCTGGTGTTGTCCCGCCGCAGCAGTTCATGCACACAGCCCGAACCGGCCCCCGAAAACCTAGAACAATTCGTGGAATACCGAATAGCCCCACACGCCGATCAACACTGCGGTCATGACGGCCGTAGCGATTCCGAACGCGCGGGTTGCAGGTTCCACTTTGTTGACACGTACCATGATCTGGCGCTGTTCTTCGGCCATGTGCGCTTCGCCGGCGCTGATAAAGAGGCTGTCTTCCTCTTTCGCTCCGACAATGGCACGGTAAAGGAACAACGCAATATAAGCGATCGTGACAACGGCCCACAGCCCGATCGCGACTTGAAGCGGAGTTAACGCGGACATAGAATCCCTCCTTGGAATCACGGACACTATCTTCCGAGCAAACAGAAGTTACTCCTGAGCAGCTAGGGTGTCAAGGGGGGCTGCGGCGCAGAGCGAGGGGCGAGGACGACGTGAGCGATTCTCAATGTGTCCTTCTGGGGGTGTCCTCTATGATGAATCCATGGACGCATTATTCCTCGAAGAATCTCTCGCCGTGCTGACGCGCACGCCTCGCGTGCTGGATGCTTTGCTGCGGGATTTGCCCGATGCGTGGACGTTGGCGACCGAGGGGCCGGGCACGTGGAGCCCTTACGTGGTGATCGGGCATTTGATTCATGCAGAGCATGTGGACTGGATGCCGCGGATCGAAATTATTTTGCAGCACGGCGTCGCTCGGCCCTTCGATGCGTTTAATCGCGAGGGGCAACTGGCCGAGGAGCGTAAGACGCTTCCGGCGCTTCTTGACGAATTTGCCGCCTGCCGTGCCAGCAGCCTGCAACGTTTGCGCGAGATCAACCTACAGACTGCGGATCTTGAACGGCAGGGCATGCATCCGGGCTTGGGCGTTGTCACCATGCGGCAACTGGTTGCCACCTGGACGGCTCACGATCTGGCGCACATCCTCCAAATCAGTCGCGTGATGGCGAAGCGATACAAGAGCGACGTCGGTCCATGGGCGCAATATCTTTCGGTGATGGGCTAGAAGGCTGAAAAATAGGCCACCCCGCTCGATGACTCTCGCGGCTCGGTTTAAGACTTTAGTGCTCTCGCCGACATAACGGAGCCCGACAGTTACGGAGCGGGGATATGCTGAGTGCTTCAGCAACCTCCTCGGCTGTCGGGTTACGGAGGACGCCGTTCTGTGCGCCTCTCCCGGCCATGCCATCTGGTGGCCTGTGAGTTATCATTCTGTCCGCTCCCTAACGGTCGCGGTTCGGTGCTGAACACTTATATATATACGTGTCACAAAATGAGCACCGAACCTCGACTGTAAAGGAGCGGACATCGTAACGATCTCGCCGCGACAGCCTAGTGGCTGCCTTGAGTGGGGTGCGCTTTCCTCTCCGTGATAATTTGCATGATTTCTTGTGCGGAGCTCATTCTCGGCTCGATATACAACGCAACGCGCGCTTCCTGCTCGGCACGGTCATACTCCCGATTCATGCACAGCGAAAGGGCCAGATTGGAGCGCACGGCTGCATCGTGGGGGAAGAAGTCTGCGGCTGCCGTCAACTCCTGTACGGCCTCATGTTCGCGGCCCGTGAGCAGGTACTCGATGCCCAGGAACTCGTGCGAGTACGGTGCCAGCTCGCGCACTTTGCTGGAACCTTCCCGCATGGTGGTGATCGCCATGTAGTGGTCGCCTTTCGTGGCATACTGCCACGCTTTGAAGAGCCATTTTCCGGCCTTTTCCGTTAACGGATGCCGCAATTCATCCACGGACACGGGGTTGACCGCGCGCCGCTGCGGCGTGTGCTTGAACGTCCCGAGGCCGGCGTCCGTGGTATTGAAACGGTCCGTCATCAGATCGGCTTGGTTCACCTGATGGGCGACTGTAAACGGATTTTGCAGCTGCGCGGCAGCCGGCAAGCAGAAGCATGCCATGGCGGCCAAAGTTTGCGCTACGACAAAACGCAGCCTGGTGTTGCGAAGCGGCGTCTTGCGGGTGCTCGACGCCAAAAGAGTGGAGTAGATACAACTTGCATTACACATATAGCCTCCGTTGAAAGAAATGCGCCGAAACAACAATCAGCGCGTATGTTTTAGCGACGGTTGTCCTAGGCGGGCGCGCTCCTGCGTGGAAGCGAACCTCAATTTCGCGTCGTGGAACCTATTGCTGTTTTACCTGCTGTGTATTCACCTCGCGGTGAATAGGGCGTGAATTCTCGACAACTGTGTCGGAATCGGACTTGGGAACTACTTGGCCGTTACTGAACAAGCCCAGAATACGCGAAGAACTTAGCGGCGTCCAATCGCAATTCTTTATGTGATTGATATGAGGCGGAAAAGATTACAGTTACGTTCGTAACTCGGCAGCAATCTCATGTGCGGCTTGGCGTGCATCGTCCACCGCGCCGATGGGAAAACTGATGGCGCCGACCTTGGGATGGCCGCCGCCGCCGTAGCGCTCGCAAATCGTAGCCAGGTTATATTTCAGAGGCTCTTTTACCCATGGGTTCGATCCCACGGATACCTTGGTGCGGAAGCTCGACGTGCTCACCGAAACAGTATAGGTGGATTGCGGGTAGAGGTAGTACGGAATGAACTTATTGTGGCCTTCCAACTCGTGGCCCACAAGGTCGAAATAGACGACGCCTTTTTCGAACGACGCTTGCTCGCGGATGATGTCGATGGAACGCAGATGGCGTTCGTAGAGCGGCTCGTAGACGCTGCGGATTTCGGGATTCGCGATGATCTCGTCGAGCTTCTGCCGCTGCATCATGCGGATGATCTTCTGCACCGTCTCCGAACCCTTGCTGCCTTCAATTACCAGCGTGAGCTGCGTCGCGGCCGAGCGCATCTCCACCGCTTCTTCGGGATCTTTATACAAAGCGCCGTCGACGATATCGGCCCAGTGGACTAAATCGTGCAGATCGGCGGGATCATAACCGAATTTCTCGCGCGCCACGGTCGCGATGTACTTGGTGCAGGAGCGGAAGGTGGGGTCGAACATCTTCCGGCCGCTGGTGTCCTCGCGATAGTGGGAGGCGTCCTCGGGAGAGAGAAACGCGCTCTGATGATGATCGAACCACCAGGTGACGCGAGGGTCGGTGGAATACTTGAAATCGACGATGGCGTTGACGTCGCCGTCGAAGAGTTCGGGCTCGAACAACTGCGACGCTTTGTGCGCCATGCCTGTGTAACAGAACTCCGCGCCAGGATAAAATTTATCCTCCGCAAAGCGGCTGAAATAGGCGGCCGACGCTGCTCCGTCGAAACAATGATCGTGATAGAGGATTCGAACCCGCATGTAGTCTGGAAAACTTGTTAGTATTGCGCAAACAGGGGTGGGAGCGCAAGTAGGGGTGAAGCAGAGTGCCGGGCTAGAGCACCAGCACCGGATGATACAGCAGCGGCAGCTTGGCTTCGCCAATGGCGATGAGCTCGCCTTGCGCGGAAACCGCTTTCACAAAACGGGCGTCCTTGGCCGTGGGGTGAAACGGCGAGACGCGGAAATCGCGCCCGTTGCGAATTTGCCCCGTGGTGATCAGATCGACGTGTTCGGAGGGGAACTCGGGCAGCAGTTCGACGGCGGGGATGAGCGCACTGCTTAAGCGATCTTCCGCCACGAGCGTCGTAAGGTCTTCAATGGTGCGTGCCTGTTCGATGCGAAAATCACCGGACGAGAGCCGCCGCAAGTTGCGCAGATGAGCGCCGCAGCTCGCGGCCGCGCCAACGGAATATGCTTTTCCCACGTCGTGCGCGATGCTGCGAATGTACGTTCCACCGGCGCAGTGAATGTGGACGCGAGCTTCGCATCCGTTGATTGAGAGGATTTTGATCTCGTGGATGGTAATGCGCACGGGTGCAAGCTCCACGGGCTGATGTTTGCGCGCGAGTTCATAGGCGGGACGTCCGCCGATCTTCTTGGCCGAGACAGCGGGCGGCGTTTGCAGGATCTCGCCGCGAAACTGGTCGAGCAACTTGTCGAGCGTTTCGTGATTCAGAGTCACGGGAACTTCGGGTGAAGTCGGCTCGCCATCGGCGTCGTAGCTATCGGTGGAATAGCCGAAATGAATGGTTCCTTCGTAGCGCTTATCGTCGCGCGTGAAGAACTGGGCCATGCGCGTGGCGCGTCCCAGGACCAGGGGCAATACGCCGGTGGCGGAAGGGTCGAGCGTTCCCAAATGCCCGATCTTGCGCATGTTGGCCAAGCGGCGCATTTTTCCTACGACGTCGTGCGATGTCCAACCGCTCGGCTTATCTACTACGATGACCCCGTCCACATAGCCACTGTAACAAGGCTGGGTCGAAGATCCTATTTTGCTTGCAGCAGCGCTAAAATTAGAGATGGAGGGTTTTGGCGATGAAACATTTGTTGCTCGGTGTGTTGGCCGTGAGCACGTGCGGTTTGCTGCACGCGGACTTTACGTATCAGGAGACGACCCAGATGACGGGCGGATCCATGATGGCGATGATGAACGCCATGGGGCCGTTCATGAAGCAGGCACGCGAGCCTATGGTTTCCACGAATATTTTGAAGGGCAATCGGATGGCGACCGTGACGAAGGATCGCGTCACGATCACGGACCTGGACAAGGAAACGATCACCAGCATCGATATCGGCAAGAAGACGTACACGGTGATGACCTTCGAGCAGATGAAACAAATGATGCAGGACATGCAGGATCGTATGGCCTCGAAGAAGGACCCCAACGGTGTGCAGGCGAAGTTCAACGTTTCGGCCAAGGCCACGGGCCAGACCAAGACGGTGCAGGGGCTGAGCGCGAAAGAAATGGTGATTGAAATGGCGATGGAAGGCACGGATGCGAAATCCGGCCAAACCGGTTCGATGAACATTACGACCGACGCCTGGTATGCTCCGGTTCCCGGCTATGACGAAGTGAAGGCGTTCCACGAGAGGATGGCCGTAAAGCTTGGCCGCGTGTTCGGATCGGGCATGGGGCAGATTGCGCAAATGAGCATGGCCCAGCCGGGGATGCAGCAAGGCATGGAAGAAGTTGCCAAGGAGCTATCGAAGGTGGATGGCGTGCCGGTGGAATCGCTGGTGAAGATGGGCGGCATGGCGGCGCCCGGCAAGACCGATGCCAGTGCGCCGGACTCCGGCGGGGCTGACGCGAGTGCGGCGGCATCGACGTGTTCGGCGGCTCCTCCGGCGCAGCAATCGAGCCCGAGCCTCGGCAGTGCGATTGGCGGAGCAACCATTGGAAAAATCCCAGGCTTTGGAGGGCTGGGCCGCAAGAAGAATAACGATCAGCAACAGCAGCAGGCAGCGCAGAGCAATTGCACTCCAGCGCCCGCGCAATCCAGATCCGCGCAGGCGGGATCGGCGCAATCTGGATCGATGATGGAAATGACGATGTTCCTGACCAGCTTTTCTTCTGGTCCGGCGGATACGTCGAAGTTCGACATTCCCGCAGGATTCAAACAAGTGGAACCGGACAAGCGCATGGGCGGACGCTAGCGCGTCGGGCAAAATTGGAAACACCCTTCGGGCTCGCGACTCCGCGGGCCCGAATTATTTTCCGAGCAGCTGTTTGGCGATGGTCACGCGCTGCATGTTGCTGGTGCCTTCGTAGATGCGGCCGATCTTGGCGTCGCGATAGAGTTTTTCCACCGGGCAATCTTTCGTAAAGCCGACGCCTCCGAAAATCTCGAGGGCTTGGGACGCCACCCTTTCTCCGATTTGTGACGCGAAGTACTTGGCCATGGCGGCTTCGGTTAGAAATGGCTTTCCGGAATCGCGGAGACGCGCCGCGTTATAAGTGAGCAAGCGGGCCGCTTCCACGTCCGTCGCCATTTCGGCAAGATCGAACTGCACGCCTTGAAATTCGCCAATGGTCTTGCCGAATTGCTTGCGCTGCTTGGCATAGGCGAGGGCGTGGTCGAGCGCGCCTTGGGCGAGTCCCGTCATCTGGGCGCCGATGCCGATGCGGCCTTCGTTCAGCGTTTCAATCGCGATTTTGTAGCCCTTGCCGACTTCCCCGAGCACATTCGCGACGGGCACGCGGCAGTCTTCCAGAACGAGTTCGCAGGTGGAGGAAGCGCGGATGCCGAGCTTGTCCTCTTTCTTGCCGATAGTGAATCCGGGAGTATCGCGTTCCACCAAGAAGGCAGTGACTCCTTTGTATCCGGCAGCAGGGTCGATGGTCGCGAAGATGACGAACAGCCCGGATTCCGCGGCGTTCGTGATCCAGAGCTTGCGGCCGTTGAGACGATATTCCTCATTCACGAGCGTCGCGCGCGTGACCAGAGCGAACGCATCCGAGCCCGAGCCGGCCTCAGATAGGGCGTAAGAGCCGACAGTATCGCGCGCCAGGCGTGGCAAGAAGCGCCGCTTCTGATCGTCCGTGCCCCAGCGTTGCAGCAGATTCGTGCACAAGGTATTCTGCACGTCGACGATCACCGCGGCCGAAGGATCCACGCGCGCCAGTTCCTCGATGGCGAGAATCGAGTAGAAAAAATCGCCGCCCTGGCCGCCGAATTCCTCGGGAACGTCGATGCCCATGAGCCCAAGCTCGAACATTTCATGCAAAAGATCCTTGCGGAACACTCCGGCCTCATCCATTTCGCGGACGTGCGGGGCGAGGCGCTCGTGTGCGAAGCGTCGCACGGTGGATTGAAAGAGGCGTTCCTCTTCGCTGAGTTCGGTCAAGGCGGTCATGCCCCGATTGTAGAATGAACGGTAGCATGCCGAATTCGTCAGCTAACCCCGTGTCTTACATCGAGCAGGAGTATCACGCCTTGCGGGCGCGCAAAACCAGCGCGCGCGAACTGGTGGACGAGGCTCTGCGAAAAATCGCGACGTTCGAAGCTCGGCTCAATGCGTTTCTCACCGTGACTGGCGATGACGCGCGAGAGACTGCCGATGCGCTCGACGAAGAACTCGCAGCGGGCACGGATCGTGGACTGCTGCACGGCATCCCCATTGCTCACAAAGATCTGATGCGCACGAAGGGCGTGAGGACGACGGGAGGCTCGAAGATTTTCGCGCACTACGTCCCCCAGCGCGATGCCGAAGTGGTTCGGATTTTGAACCGCGCCGGTGCGATCTCCGTCGGAAAGACGGGATTGCACGAGCTTGCGTACGGCGTCACGTCCGACAATCCGCACTACGGTGCGATCCACAATCCGTGGGATCTGGCGCGCAGCCCCGGAGGTTCGAGCGGAGGTTCGGCGGTGGCCATTGCCGTTGGAATTGTTCCGTTCACGACGGGCACGGATACCGGAGGATCGATCCGCGTGCCCGCGGCGTTCTGCGGCATTGTGGGATTCAAGCCGACGTTCGGCAAGATCAGCACCGTGGGTGTCTTGCCGCTGGGTATCACGCAAGACCACGTCGGGCCGATGACCAGGACCGTGCGCGACGCGGCCATTGCGTTTCAAGCCATGGCGATTCGTCCCACGGGCTACGTTCCGCCGCAGGACATTCCGCTCAAAGGCGTGCGCGTCGGCGTGCCGCGCAACTACTACTTCGAGCGCGTGGATCCACAGGTCGCGCAGTCCGTGAAGAATGCCGTGGCGATCGCCGAACGACTGGGTGCGATCGTGGTGGAACTGGACGTGCCCGACATGGTCGCGCTGACGCAAGCGGGTGCGACGTGCTTGCTCTCGGAGGCGGCGTCGTCACTGCGTCCGTATCTGGACCGGCGTGAAGACTTCGGAGAAGACGTGCTGGGGCGATTGGATCAAGGCCGCAAGATTTTGGCGCTCGATTATTTGGAGGCGCTGCGCGTGCGTCGCAACGTGGGACGCGGCTTTGCGAAGCTGTGGCCGAACGTCGATTGCCTCTTTACGCCCACGTCTCCGATTACGGCTCCGGTGATAGGAGAGAAAAGCGTCTCATGGCCGGGCGGGGAAGAGGAAGTTCGCGCGGCGGCCACGCGATTCACGCGCGGGATGAATGCGCTCGGGCTGCCCTCGATCTCCATCCCGTGCGGATTCTCGAAGAGCGGTTTGCCGATCGGTCTGCAAATCATCGCGGGCCGAGATCGCGATGATTGGGTGCTACAAATTGCCGCAGGCATGGAGGACGCTCTTGGGCTCTCCGCAAACATGCCGCCCCTCGCGCGATAGTGCTATTGGTGAAGCACCGCGAACCGGCTGATGGAGTATCCCAAAACGCCGCCGACGAAGACGTCCGAGCCCCAGTGCGACGACAGCGTCATGCGTGAAAATCCAATGGCAGCCGCGGTTCCATAAGCGACCCACGGCACCCATTTGTGATTGCCGTAACGGCGCGCGATGATCGTTGCCGTGGAGAACGCGGCAATGGTATGACCCGACGGAAAGCTGCCGGTGGATTGCACGCCGCCGGCACTATTGCTGAACCAGGTGTTCGTAAAATCACCGTTCACCTTGAGGTCCTGCGGGCGTTTGCGGCGATCGATGGCTTTGACGACGGTCGTGAGGATTTCCGAATCCACGATGGATTCTCCCACCAGTAGCGCCGTCGATTTCATCTTTGTATCTTTGCCGATAAATCCGGCTCCGTACAAGGCGAAAGGAAAGATCGCGAGCGAGCGGCCTGTGATGGTTCCGTCAAAGATGTTGTTAAACGTATCGTAGGTGTGCGAGTTGCGGAAATAATGGCCTTCTTTGGGATCGAGCGCGATCAGTCCGGCAGTAACGCCGAGCAGCGCGGCGGTCGGAATCAGATAGCGCTTTTCCGTGAGCTTGCGCGGCGATAACCATATGGTCTTCTGATCCTGGATGATGTTCATGGGCAGCTTGCGCCAGGACACGGCGCGCTCTGGCGGCGCCGATAATACCGAGGATGAGATGGGCGTCGCAATGCTCGGCGAAGTGTCCGCTACAGGTGAGGTATCCGCGACCGGCGAAGCCGCCGATTCCGAGGTAGCGGCTGGCGCCGAAACGTCAGAAGAGGCCGCCTCTTGCGCGTGAATCAACGACGAAGAAAGCACGAGGATAACGCAGCCGACAAATAGGCGATCCATCTTGTGTCCTTTTGACGATCATTCCTCACTCATGGTTTCGTCATTGTGACACGATACTCCATGTGAGTTTCAGCCAGTTGCCGTAAGATCCGAGGAGGAGTTCGATATCCCGGCGTCGCGGCCATGCGCGCTGCTTCGCGATCCATCAAGTGACGCACGTGTTTCGACTGCGAGCGGAATCCGAGCTTGGCGTAAAACCAGAATGCGCCGGATGCAATCGCCTCTTCGTTCTCGTGGCCCAGTTGGTACGGATCGATCGTGAACGCCTCCACCCCAAACCGCTGATGGAACAACTTTAGCAGCCGCGCGTAGAGCCAAGCCGTTTCGCCTTGCCGGAACGTGTAATACAAATTGAAGCCGACTTCCATTACGCCACCGGTCCACATCACTTCCATGTAGCCCATCGGCACGCCGTTCTTGAAATACATGCCGGCGCAATATTCACGGCTCGGGAGGCGCCAGCGCTGGGGCACGCCGAAGAAGTACAAATCCATGCCACGCCCGAGATCGGCGTGAAATACGCGCGTCTGATCCGGATATTCGAAGCCGTACAATTCGCGATAGCGAACGGCCGAGGCATCGATGATTGTGCCTAATATTTTTTGCGCCTGCGGTTTCGAAAGTTTCCGCACGCGAATCGGCGCCGAGGCAAATTCCGCGGCAACGGAAACATCGCGGCGCGCCAGCAGGGGACCCTTGTGATAAAAAATCGAACGGCGAGGAATGCGCGCGCGTGAGCGCGAGGCATCGGAATCTCGCCCGGAATCTCGCCCGGAATCTCGCAACGTAAAGCGCACGGGGATTTCGAGAAGGTCGTACACCTCGGGGCGAATCCGCGCCAGCAACCAGCGCAGATCGCTGCCAGGCTTGCCGTCACCTTGCTTGCGCGCGGCGGATTCCAGATGCTTGCGCCAGCTTGCGTGGCGTCCTAACGCCCAATCTTCGCGGGCTTCGGGGATGAGATCGGCCAGGACAATCGCCAGGCGCTCGGCGTGAGGAAACTGATCCCAGTCGATTTGTAAATTGAGGCGATGGCGATCCGTCAACGACTTTGCGAAGACGGAACTGAAGTTCGTCGTCAGGCCCGTGCCTGCGACGCCCGAAACTTCGGCGTACTCGAACTCGGCGAGTTCTTCCGATGGCAAGCCGCGCAAACGGCGCGCAAACGTGAACAAGATCTCATCGCACCAGCGCACGACGTTGGGACTTTGCGGATACGCTCGCAGGAAGAGCAGCGTCTCGTGTAAATGCAAAAGCTCGGACGCCGCCGGAAAATGCGCGCGGCGCAATTGGCGCAGCAATGTTTCGGTCTGCCGCGCGGCCGCGTCGCCGAATGTCCCTTTGCATGCATCGAGTTGCGCGAATGTGTCGGCTACAGACGACATGCTCCAGTGTAACGTGCGGGGCGTTCTTTTTGCGGATAAAATTCATCCCGTAAAATTCGTCCCGGCAACACAATCCGGCCGGCTCCGGGATGCTAAAGTGGAAAGCAATGCAAAAGACCAGCGACGCAACCCAACTAGCGGCCATCTGCAAGAGTATGCGGCGGGAAGTGATCGAGATGATCACCGAAGCGAAGTCCGGTCATCCGGGCGGATCGCTTTCGGCCGTGGAAATTCTTGTCACGCTTTACTTCGATGTGATGAATCACGATCCGGCGCGTCCCAAGTGGGAGGGGCGTGATCGCTTCATCCTATCGAAAGGACATGCCGCGCCGATTCTCTATGCGGTGATGGCCGAATGCGGCTATTGCGACAAGACCCGCTTGCATACCTTGCGTAAGCTGGGCTCGGAGTATCAAGGACATCCCGACGTGCGCTTTCTTCCGGTGCTAGAGGCGTCCACGGGATCGCTCGGTCAAGGGATCTCGGTGGCGATCGGCATGGGGCTCGCCGCGCAGCTCGATAAGGCGTCCTGGCGCACGTACGTGGTGCTGGGCGATGGCGAAATCCAAGAGGGCCAGATTTGGGAGGCAGCCATGTTTGCCGGTTATCACAAAGTCGATAACATCGTTGCGATCGTCGATCACAATCGCATCCAGCTCGACGG
>CAITIX010000192.1 GCA_903892565.1 uncultured Acidobacteriia bacterium | reverse complement strand
TTCTCAATTTCTTTGCACTTATGTATGTAGATGAGAGTTGCGTGCTTCTTTAGTTCGTTTGCTATCTGTTGAACGTCTTCTTTAGTGCGATAGTCTTTGTCAAGTACTACGGCTCTTGCCATTTTTGCGCCCACCGTCCCTCGTATTGCCTCAAATAATTTTGTTACCGGATGCCTCACAAGTAGTGTTACTGGGAAGGCTGGGTCTTGTTGGCTGTGAAGGTTTTCCTTATTCCCTAAACCGAGCCAAGTCTGCCGCCGAGGCGGCAGACTTGGCTTCGTACACAATGGTTATCACGCCGCCACTGTGGAACTGATGTCTTTTGTAAAGTCCGGCATCGCGGATATCAACAGCTGAATTGCTTCGCGTCGCCAGATACTTACCCGACGCCGAAGGGTCCGCAGATGAGTAGCGTCATAGATTCCCGGATAACGGGCTTGGAATTCGATGAGGAGTTCCTTCGCGGTCTGATCTGGCCGGGCCTCTAAGCATTGAAGCATTTCCGGCCAATGATCTGTGAACCGTTGAGGTCCAGGGCCGCGTCCACGAGGCTTTTTACCGATGCTGCGGTATTTGAGGGAACCGATCACTACACCTCGGGCGCGCGCGTCCTCACGCCAAGCCTTCACGCGCTTCATCAGGCGTCTCACTTGCCATGGATGAAATCGTCCTGGAAACTGAAGGCAGAGTTCCTCGAATAGCTGTGTAGCAGTTATGTTTGGAAATCCCTCAAGGCGTCGGCAGGCTAGTGGCCAAACCATCTCAAGTGCATGAAATGCACTCGTACCCGGTTCAGCATAGATCAGCTGTGGTTGTTCTGGCGCCTGCGCTGCAGGCATAGTGGACGCAGTCTGCACAACTGGCCGTGTAGCAGCCATGCGCGCTGCGACGTTCTTCGAACGTAATGGTGCGGCATCTTGTTGAACCACATTTTGCAGACTGCGCAGATAGCGGGGTTCGCTTCCGACTGAAAATGTTGGTCGGATCTCTCCGGCCCGCCAGGCGCTCGAAAGACCGGCGATAAAGGCAGAGAGATCCGGTGGCTCGGCCACTGCAGTAGGAGGCGTGTCGCCGTCCGCGATTGCGACCAGATACGCTTGGACAGCGCGTATCTCTTCCAGTAGCTTCAGTGGATCCAATGCGCCGGCCACTTCACGAAGCTTGGCTTTGGCGGTCTCTGGGAGATTCTCAGCCTGCAAGAGCCGTTCATACGGTGTCTGCGGCGGATGGTAGCGCTTGGACACATGAGCCCCTTCGCGGTGCTTCTCAGCGAGCTTGAAAGAGGGCTGGAAGAAGTTCACGAACAGACGCGACGCGCCGTAAAGTCGTGTAATGGCTTGCGCGCAAGCAATGCCTTGGAAGCGACGGTAACCCAGCAGCTTGCGCACGACAGCACCGTTTTTTTGCTCGATCCAAGCTTGATCGTTCTTGCGATAGGGGCGGGAACGAGTGAGTTCGATCCCATGGCTGAGACAGTAGTTGATCAAATTCTCGTTTACAAATTCGCTTCCGTTATCGACATCCAGCGCACGGAGCTCAAATGGCAATCCCAAACGAATTCGCTCGAGCGTTTCAACGAGTAGGCCGCTGTCGCGAACTACCAAGGGCGCAGCCTCCGTCCAACCGCTCGCGATGTCAGTCAGGACCAAGCTGTTGACGTAGCTGCCGCGATTGGCGTCCCCGCAATGCGCGACACAGTCCATCTCCATACTCCCCGGCAGCGGCTCATTCCAATCCGCGAAAGTACGCACCGGCACACGCCGTCGCGCCTCAGGCATCGCGCGGCGACGCTTCTTCAAATTGGTCGCACTACGTGGCATTCGCAACAGTCGGTCGATGGTCGCGGCGCTCATGGTCAAGACTTTTTGGCGTATCGGCTCGTGGAGATGCAAATGCCCGTTGCGTTCCAAGGCAGGCAATAGGATCGGCAACAGGGCCTTCAGCCGCTTCCCGCATACCCTGTCGGAGGCCTCCCAGAGAACAATAAGCGCAGTCTGAACCGCCTCGTCGTAGAGGGCTGGCCGGGCGCGGGTCTGTCGTTTATTGCTGGTCGGCTCCGAGTTAAGTGCGCGAATCGCCGACTTGTGGTGATAGCCGGTTACCGCAATGAATTCATCGAGAATCTTGCTCTTATCGGCGCCAGCTGCTGCCCTATAACGCTTACGGACTACGTTGGTAAGTTCGGCCCGAGCAGCATGCGTCATCTTGATAGCCATAGCATCTCCAAAGTAGTGGAACAGGCATGATGGCAGGTGCTAACGTCGGCAACATCTCAGGTGAGGCAACATGTGCGCCGAGTAACACTTTTATTGATGCAATGCGAGGGGTATAGAACTGCTTGATCGTTTGATGACGCGCTCGCGAACCTTTTTCGCCTCGCAATAGTCCGAATTTGGAGCCAACCAACTGATGGAAGTCAGATTGAAGTTTTGACAGTTTGGCAACACCACCAAGAAAGTCCTTGGCAGCCAGTCGG
>CAITIX010000191.1 GCA_903892565.1 uncultured Acidobacteriia bacterium | reverse complement strand
ATCGGCTCAGGTATGAGCCTGGCTCTGACAGCTGGGCACCAATCGGATCTGCTACATTCAAATCGTGCCCTATCCCGAACGTTTTCTCATCCCCATGCGTGAAGATCTGACGAAATTTGGCGTCGAAGAGACGCGCACGCCCGCCGATGTCGACCGCGTTTTGGCGCCCGGCAGCGGCAGCGTCCTCATGATCGTGAACTCCGTCTGCGGATGCGCCGCCGGTAAAGCGCGCCCCGCCGTTGGTATGGCTTTGCAAAATGCCGTGAAGCCCACGAGAGTGGCCACCGTATTTGCGGGCGGCGACGAAGAAGCGACCGCGCACGTGCGCGAAATTTTGAAGGATTTTCCACCCTCGTCTCCGTCCATGGCCCTGTTCCAGGACGGTAAGCCTGTCTTCATGCTGCATCGCCACGAAATTGAACGTCGCGATGCCTTTCAGATCGCCGACGTTCTGAAGCAGGCGTTCGAACGCTACTGCACCACGAACGTGTGACCTCCCCGAGCCCTGCCCGTGGCGGAGTCGCCCTGAATTTGCGGGGCGTTCGCAAAGCGTTTCAAGATCCCGCCGTCATCGAGCATTTCGATCTTGCCGTCTCCGCGGGCGAATTTCTTGCGATCCTTGGACCCTCCGGCTGCGGCAAGTCGACGCTCTTGCGCTTGATCGCGCGCTTGCTCGCGCCCGACGCCGGCTCCATCACGATCACCCCGGACACCGATCGCTTCCAAACCTCTTTCGTATTTCAGGACGCGCACTTGCTCCCCTGGCGCACGGTGCTCGACAACGCAGCGCTGCCCCTGGAGCTCATGGGCGTGGCACAAGACGAGCGTCACTCCCGCGCTCGCACCGCGCTGAAGGAAGTCGATTTAGCGGACGTCGAAGATCGCTATCCCGCGCAACTTTCCGGCGGCATGCGTATGCGCGTCTCTCTAGCCCGCGCGCTCGTTGCCGCGCCGCGTCTGTTGCTGCTCGACGAACCCTTTGCCGCACTCGACGAAATCACGCGTTTCAAGCTCGATCGCCGTTTGCGCGAGCTATGGAAAGAGCGCGGCATGACCGTCGTGTTCGTTACGCACTCCATTTCCGAAGCGGCCTTCCTGGCGAATCGCGCCGTGGTGCTCGCGCGCCGCGGCGGACGCATCAAGCTTGATCACGTGCTCTCCCTGCCCGAGCGCAACGAAGATCTGCGGCTCGATCCGCGTTACGGTGCCGAGATGAAAGCGCTCCTCGCGGCCATGGAGGAGGAATGATCCTCGTGCGCCTGAAATCCGCCATCCCCGCGCTCATCCCCGCAGTTGTGTTGACGGCCTTTGTCGAACTCGCCGTGCGCCAAGGATGGGTCAAATCGTATTTGGTCCCCGCGCCCAGTGACGTCGCGCGCGCCTTGATCGAAAGCCACGCAGAACTCTTTGGTGCCGTGGCGACCACGTCAGCAAGTGCGCTCATTGGCTTCTTCTTGAGCACCTTCGTCGGTATCGCCATCGCCGTGTTTCTCTCTTCGTCGCGCACGATTCAAAAGGCCTTTTATCCCTACGCCGTGTTCTTCCAAACGGTCCCGATCATCGCCATCGCGCCTTTGCTCGTCATCTGGTTTGGCTACGGCATGCGCACAGTGGTCGCTTCGGCGTTCGTCGTCTCCATCTTCCCGGTGATTGCCAACACGCTCAGCGGCATTCTTTCCACCGAGCCGCCTTTGCGCGACCTCTTTCGTCTCTACGGCGCGTCTACGTGGACCACGCTTGTGAAGTTGCGCTTTCCCGCTGCGCTGCCGCAAATCCTCACTGGATTGCGCGTGGCTTCGGGACTCGCCGTCATCGGCGCCATCGTCGGTGAATTCATCGGCGGTCAGGGCCTCGGCTCCGTTGTGGATGTCGCGCGTACGCAGCAGCGCGTGGACAAAGTCTTCGCTGCCGTCTTGCTGGCCTCTGTGCTCGGGCTGGCCTTGTTTGGCTTGATTAATCTCATCAGTTATCTCACGCTGCGCCGCTGGCATGCCTCCGAGCAATAAAACATTTTCGATGGGTGATGTTTTTGCGCTTCAATTCGGAGACAATAAGGGCAAATGCATCGGCGACAGTTTCTTCCCTTGATCCCAGCCGCGTTTCTGGCTGCTTGTTCGAAACCAAAGATCCGCCTCGCCTTGAATTGGAAGCCCGAACCGGAATTCGGAGGCTTCTATGCCGCTCCCTTCACCGGCCACGGCCTCGATGTCCAGATCCTGCCGGGAGGCGCGGGAACTCCCACCGTGCAAATGGTCGGGGCGGGCTCCGCTGAATTCGGAATCGTGGAAGCCGATGAGCTGATCGTCGCGCGCGCGCAAGGCAACGATGTTGTCGCGCTCTTTGCCGTCTTTCAGGACAATCCTCTCGCGCTGATGGCGCACGCTTCGCGCAAGCTCACGCAGATCGGCGATATCTTTTCAAGCGGAACCCTTGCAATACAAAAGGGACTGCCCTTTGCGCGCTTACTAGAAAAGCAGTTTCCCTTCGATAAAGTGAAAATCGTTCCTTCGCCCGGTGGCGATTTGAGCGCCTTCTTGCACGATCCAACGTTCGTGCAGCAGGTCTTCGTCACTTCGGAATATCTCACAGCCAAGCGCCAGGGCGCCGACGCGCAGGTGTTCCCCATCTCCGCCACTGGATTCAATCCCTACTCCACCGTCGTTGCCACCAGTGGCGACTATCTGCGAAAAAATCCCGGCATCTGCAAAGATATGGTGGCTGCCGTGCGCGATGGGTGGCGTGCGTACTTGGACAACCCTAAGCCCACCAACGAGCAGATGAATCAATTAAATCCTTCCATGTCGCTCGATGGCTTTGCGGAAACGGCCGCCGCGCAGAAAACGTTAATCGAGAACGCCGACACGAAAGCCAACGGCCTCGGCAGCATGACGCGCCAGCGCTGGCTCACGTTGATCGCGCAAATTGAAGGCCTGGGCGATCTCCGCAAGGTGCCTAGTCCCGACGATTGTTTCCAGAATCTCTAGTACCCTGTCGCGACGAGATCGTCACTATGTCCCCTCCTTTACAGTCGGGGTTCGGTGCTCGTTT